>NZ_JADMUH010000003.1 GCF_015546995.1 Streptococcus infantis | reverse complement strand
CGAACACAGAAGTTAAGCCCTAGAACGCCGGAAGTAGTTGGGGGTTGCCCCCTGTGAGATATGGAAGTCGCTTAGCTGTTATCCGCCATAGCTCAGTTGGTAGTAGCGCATGACTGTTAATCATGATGTCGTAGGTTCGAGTCCTACTGGCGGAGTCAAATAAAAAAGAACACCAATGGTGTTCTTTTTTGTCTCTAGTTTGAATCTCCTAACATTTTCATAAGAAAGTCTGTTATTTCTTGCGGGCTTTCTTTTTTTCCATGAGCAATCCAAGTTTGGCATACACCAAATAGTGCATTTGTTAGATAGACACTACTATACTCTAACTCAATCTCGTTTAAATTTAATTGCATAAATCGTTTCTGGAGATCAGTACTGAGCAGAATGTGCAGTTTATTTCTCAGGAAATTTTGTATTTCTTTTGTACCATTTTCAGATAGAAGAGCAGCTAGTAGCGGTTCAGATTCTAAGTATTCAAATACTTCTAGGATAGCATCTCTTTTATGATTTGCGTGTTTTTGGAAAATGTACTCAAAAGTATGAAATAGCTTACTTTGGTAGTGTTCAATCATATCATACTTATCTTTATAGTGGGTATAAAAGCTAGAACGACTAATTCCGGCTTTTTCTGCTAGTTTAACAGTGCTAATTTGATCAAATGGCTGTTCAGTTAATAATTGAACCATGGCGTTCTCAATAGTACGTTTGGTTTTTAAGCGTTTGTTGCTCTCTTTCATATTTCCTCCTTATGAACAAAAATAGACAATGTGTCCAAATATAATTATTTTGACTTGTAAATCAGATTTTTTAATGTATAATCTATTATATCAAAATTTTAGACAATATGTGTAAAAAAGGAGACAATATGTTTAAAGAATGGAAAGCAATTTTTAAAAAACCAACCTTTATCATTGTAATGATAGGGATTTCTCTTATTCCTGCTTTATACAACATCATATTTTTATCATCTATGTGGGATCCATATGGGCAATTATCTGAGTTGCCTGTAGCGGTTGTTAATAATGATAAGGAAGCTTCTTACAATGGAACTACAATGACCATTGGAGAAGACATGGTGTCCAATTTAAAGGAAAATAAATCATTAGATTTTCATTTTGTCAATGAAGAAGAAGGTCAGAAAGGTCTAGAAGACGGTGCTTACTATATGGTAGTAACTTTGCCAAGTGACTTATCTGAAAAAGCAGCTTCTGTTCTAACAGACCACCCGGAACAAATGACCATTAACTATCAAACTTCTAGTGGGCATAGCTTCATCGCAAGTAAGATGAGTGACTCTGCCATGACACAGTTAAAACAGACTGTTTCTGCTAATGTAACCGAAACCTATATGAAAGCTTTATTTCAAAAGATGGGTGATTTAAAATCCGGTTTAACCAAAGCTGCAGATGGAAGTGAACAATTAGCCAACGGAGCTGGTCAATTGGCTGTAGGAAGTCAAACATTGTCTTCAAATCTTAATACTTTAGCTAACTCAAGTTTAACTTTTTCTGATGGAAGTGAACAATTTACAAGAGGGTTGACAACATATGTCACTGGAGTAAAGCAACTAAATAGTGGCTTAGGAACATTTAATGATGGTTTACAGAACTATACAAGTGCGGTTTCACAGGTTGACACAGGACTTAATCAATTATCTTCCAAGACTCCAGAATTAGTTGCAGGTGTCAACCAGTTAAATACAGGGATGAAGTCATATGCAGGAGGAGTTTCGCAACTGAATACAGGTCTCAATCAATTTTCAGTTGGTGTCAATGCTTACACAAGCGGTGTTGGCAAGCTATCTATTGGGGCAAATCAATTATCTAGTCAATCAGATACATTGAGAGATGGTATTACCCAATTAAATAAAGGGATTAAAGAAATTTCTACTCAATTGAATACTTCATCTCAACAAAAAGAGGAAATCACTCAATTAGCAACTAGTTTAGATGAATTGAATAAAGCACTTCAAACTGTAACTATTTCAGATAATACTGAACTTAAAAATACAATATCTAATGACTTAACAACTATAACTACTCTTGCTCAAACTATTGTGACTAATAGTCAAACAGAGCAAGAAAAAATTCTTACTAATCTTCAAGCAACAGCAACTTATCAATCTCTTACTGATACTCAGAAACAAGAACTGACTGCAGCTGTTTCAAATAATTCTAATTCTACGATAGAGTCAGCAAAAGCAATTTTAACGACGGTAGGAGATTTAAAAGAAAATTTGGGAAGTATAAACCAACCAGTCTCTAATCTTTCTACTTTACAGACTAAAGCAAATCAACTTTTACCTATAGCGTCTAGTTCCTTGACATCTATGTCAAGTGGATTTACACAGTTGCAAAATGCTGTAGATAATCAGTTAGTTCCTGGAAGTCAATCAA
This sequence comes from Streptococcus infantis, assembly GCF_015546995.1. Taxonomy (GTDB): domain Bacteria; phylum Bacillota; class Bacilli; order Lactobacillales; family Streptococcaceae; genus Streptococcus; species Streptococcus infantis_J. Next base: position 109,711 of record NZ_JADMUH010000003.1, on the reverse strand, counting down.
TTGAAAATGGAGTTAATGCGTATACTAAAGGATTGGATACTATTTCTTTAGGTGTAAATCAACTAAGTGAAAAAAATACAACTTTAACAACAAGTTTGGATCAATTGGTTTCTGGATCAAGTAAGTTGACAGAAAACTCTTCAAAATTGACAACTGGTTTGGATACTCTAGCTGGTAAAACACCAGAATTAGTAACAGGTATTGAAAAACTATCATCTGGTTCTAGCCAATTAAATAGTAAGAGTTCAGACTTAATTGCAGGACTTGATAAAATACAGCTTGGTTCAAGTCAATTAACAGATAAATCAAGTCAATTGCTTTCAGCTAACTCTCAGTTAGGAAATGGAGCAGCAAAAATTGCAGATGGTGCTGGAAAATTAGCTGAAGGTGGAGCAACTTTAACTGCTGGTATTGAAAGTTTACAAGTAGGAACTACTGATCTAGGACAAGGCTTAAGAAGTGCTAGCAATCAACTAAAATCAGCATCAACAGAGTCTAATAATGCAGAAATATTATCTGAGCCTTTGAGTCTTTCAAAAAAAGATAATGATCAAGTTCCTGTAAATGGGATTGCTATGGCTCCTTATATGATATCAGTCGCTCTCTTTGTCGCTGCATTATCAACAAATATGATTTTTGCTAAATTACCTTCAGGTCGTCATCCTGAAACTCGCTGGGCTTGGTTCAAATCTCGCTTTGAGATAAATGGAGTTATAGCTGTTTTAGCCGCTGTCTTAGTCTATGGAGGAGTTCATCTTATTGGATTAACAGCAAATCATGAAATGAGGACTTTACTCTTAATCATCATCGCAAGTCTGACCTTTATGTCTATGGTAACCGCATTAACGACATGGAATAGTCGCTTAGGTGCTTTCTTCTCTCTTATTTTATTATTATTACAATTAGCATCAAGTGCAGGAACTTATCCACTTGCTCTGACAAATAGTTTCTTTAAGGCTGTCAATCCTTGGTTGCCAATGAGTTATTCAGTTTCAGGTTTGAGACAAACAATTTCAATGACAGGGAATATTCATCATCAGGTAATTTTCCTTCTTGTAACTTTAATTCTATTCATAGGATTAGGTATGCTTGCTTATCAACCTAAAAAACTGGAAGAAGATTAAAAAAAAATCGACCAATTTGGTCGATTTTTTGTGAGTATGAATCATGTTAAGAATTTATCAATCTAATAATAGAATGTTTCACGTGAAACAATGAATATGTTGAATAGAATCAGATTGACAGAACTATCAACTAAAAATTCATAAGAAATAAAAAAACTCAGTTGGGCTCCCAACTGAGTTTTTTAAAGTTATACTTAATCTTTCCAAAGTTCTTTTACTTTTGCTTGTACTTCAGCATTTTCTAAGAATTCATCATAGGTTTCATCAATACGATCGATGACGCCGTTTTTAGATAAGACAATAATGTGGTTAGCCAAAGTTTGGATGAATTCATGGTCGTGACTGGCGAAGATGATAGATTCTTTGAAATTTTTCAATCCATCGTTCAAACTTGAAATAGATTCCAAATCTAAGTGATTAGTAGGATCGTCAAGTACAAGAACGTTTGATTTCAAAAGCATGAGTTTCGAAAGCATCACGCGCACTTTTTCTCCCCCTGACAAGACGTTTACAGGCTTGTTAACCTCGTCTCCAGAAAAGAGCATGCGACCAAGGAAACCACGTAGGAAGGTATTGTCATCTTCTTCTTTACTTGCAAATTGACGCAGCCAGTCAAGGATTGATTCACTGCCAGCAAAATAAGCTGAATTATCTTTTGGTAAGTAAGAGCGACTAGTTGTAACTCCCCATTTGACAGTTCCCTCATATTCAATTTCACCCATGATTGCACGAATCAAGGCAGTTGTTTGGATGTCATTTTGTCCAATAAGAGCTGTCTTGTCACCTGGACGCAAGATGAAGCTGATGTTGTCAAGAATAGTTTCACCATCAATCTTTACAGATAAGTTTTCTACTGTCAAGAGGTCGTTCCCAATTTCTCGTTCAGCTTTAAAGCTGATGAATGGGTATTTACGACTAGAAGGGACAATTTCCTCAAGTTCAATCTTGTCAAGCATTTTTTTACGTGAAGTTGCTTGTCTTGATTTTGAAGCATTGGCAGAGAAACGAGCAACGAATTCTTGCAATTGTTTAATTTTTTCTTCTGCTTTAGCATTACGGTCTGCTAGCAATTTAGCAGCAAGTTCAGAAGACTCTTTCCAGAAGTCGTAGTTTCCGACATAGAGTTTGATTTTTCCAAAGTCAAGGTCGGCCATGTGAGTACATACTTTATTCAAGAAGTGACGGTCGTGGGATACGACAATGACAGTATTATCAAAGTCGATTAGGAAATCCTCTAGCCAAGTGATGGATTGAATATCCAGACCATTGGTTGGCTCGTCCAAAAGAAGGACATCTGGTTTACCGAAGAGGGCTTTAGCAAGGAGAACCTTTACTTTGTCGCCATTTGCTAGTTCACTCATATTTTGGTAATGAAGTTCTTCTGGAATATTCAAATTTTGTAAGAGTTGTGAAGCTTCACTCTCAGCTTCCCAACCACCTAGTTCAGCGAATTCTCCTTCAAGTTCAGCTGCGCGAACACCATCTTCTTCTGAAAAATCTTCTTTCATATAAATGGCGTCTTTTTCTTTCATGATGTTGTATAGTTTTTCATTACCCATGATAACAACATCAATAGCACGCTCATCTTCGTAGTCAAAGTGATTTTGACGAAGTACTGAAAGACGTTCGTCTGGTCCAAGAGAGATATGCCCAGTTGTCGGTTCAATATCCCCAGCTAAGATTTTTAAAAAGGTTGATTTTCCAGCACCGTTGGCACCAATCAAACCATAGGTATTTCCTTCTGTAAATTTGATGTTTACATCATCAAAAAGTTTACGATCACTAAAACGTAGTGAAACATCAGATACTGTTAGCAAAGTTTTTCTCCTATTATATGTAATACTCTAATTCTACTAGAAAATCACTAAATATTCAAATTTTTATTTGTCAATTCTTTGTAAAGAAAGTTTACAAATGATTTACAGTTGAAAGGGGTAACAAGTCTATTGTTTGAATAAAAAAATTATCTGTCTTTTTATTAAAAAAATGCTATAATTGAAAGGACCATATCAAAGGAGAATCAAATGAATAAACCCATTATTTTAACAGGAGATCGTCCAACGGGGAAATTACATATTGGGCACTACGTTGGAAGCTTAAAAAATCGTGTCTTACTACAGGAAGAAAATAAATATGACATGTTTGTCTTTTTAGCTGATCAACAAGCCTTAACTGACCATGCAAAAGATCCTCAAACAATAGTAGAGTCTATTGGGAATGTCGCTTTGGACTATCTTGCAGTGGGGTTAGATCCTAATAAATCAACGATTTTCATCCAAAGTCAAATACCAGAATTGGCAGAACTTTCCATGTATTACATGAATTTGGTTTCTTTGGCCCGTTTGGAACGAAACCCAACCGTCAAAACAGAAATTGCTCAGAAAGGATTTGGGGAAAGTATTCCAACTGGATTTTTGGTTTATCCAGTTGCGCAAGCCGCTGACATTACAGCATTTAAAGCTAACTTGGTTCCAGTAGGGAATGACCAAAAGCCGATGATTGAACAAACACGTGAAATTGTTCGTTCTTTTAACCATGCCTACAATTGTGATGTTTTAGTGGAGCCAGAAGGAATTTATCCTGAGCATGAAGGTGCAGGACGTTTGCCAGGTTTAGATGGTAATGCCAAAATGTCGAAATCACTTAATAATGGTATTTACCTAGCTGACGATGCGGATACTTTACGCAAAAAAGTGATGAGTATGTATACTGATCCAGATCATATTCGTGTTGAAGATCCAGGTAAGATTGAAGGTAATATGGTTTTCCATTACTTAGATGTTTTTGGTCGCCCAGAGGATGCACAAGAAATTGCTGAAATGAAAGAGCATTACCAACGTGGAGGTCTTGGTGATGTTAAGACCAAGCGTTATCTCCTTGAAATCCTAGAACGTGAACTTGGTCCATTTCGTGAACGTCGTATTGAATTTGCTAAAGATATGGGTGAAGTCTATAACATGCTTCAAAAAGGCAGTGAAAAAGCTCGAGAAGTTGCTGGTCAAACACTCTCTGAGGTCAAAACAGCAATGGGTCTAAATTACTTTCATTAATAGATAAAAGGTGAGCTATAAAACTATCTCTTTCTTAAAATTAGAGGGATAGTTTTTTTATTTGTTCTCTTATAAATTTAATTGACAAATTTTCATAGAATGGTATGATAGATACAATACAAAAATCGTTAAGCTCAATAAAGAAAGAAATGAGGAAACTTCAATGTCTAATTGGGACACTAAATTTTTAAAAAAAGGTTTTACCTTTGATGATGTATTACTTATTCCAGCAGAGAGTCATGTGTTGCCTAATGATGCGGATTTAACAACAAAATTAGCAGATAATTTGACTTTAAATATCCCAATTATTACAGCTGCAATGGATACTGTAACAGAAAGCCAAATGGCAATTGCAATCGCGCGTGCAGGTGGGCTTGGAGTTATCCATAAAAACATGTCTATTGAGCAACAAGCTGACGAAGTTCGCAAGGTAAAACGTTCTGAGAATGGTGTTATTATCGATCCATTCTTCTTGACTCCAGAACATACAATCGCTGAAGCAGATGAGCTAATGGGTCGCTATCGTATCAGTGGTGTGCCTGTAGTTGAAACTCTTGAAAACCGCAAGTTAATTGGTATTTTGACTAACCGAGACCTTCGTTTTATTTCCGACTATAACCAACCAATTTCAAAACACATGACTAGTGAAAACCTAGTTACTGCTCCGGTTGGTACAGATTTAAAAACTGCTGAGAGTATTCTTCAAGAACACCGTATTGAAAAACTACCTCTAGTTGACGAAGAGGGTCGTCTTTCTGGTTTAATCACCATTAAAGATATTGAAAAAGTGATTGAGTTCCCAAATGCGGCAAAAGATGAATTCGGTCGTCTTCTAGTTGCTGGTGCGGTAGGAGTTACTTCTGACACATTTGAACGTGCAGAAGCCCTCTTTGAAGCAGGAGCTGATGCTATTGTTATCGATACTGCCCATGGTCACTCAGCGGGTGTACTTCGTAAAATCGCTGAAATTCGTGCTCATTTCCCAGACCGTACACTGATTGCTGGGAACATCGCTACTGCTGAAGGTGCGCGTGCTCTTTATGATGCAGGTGTTGACGTTGTTAAAGTCGGTATTGGGCCAGGTTCAATCTGTACAACTCGTGTTATTGCTGGTGTAGGAGTTCCCCAGGTAACAGCAATTTACGATGCAGCAGCAGTTGCGCGTGAATATGGTAAAACAATTATCGCTGATGGTGGAATCAAATATTCTGGAGATATTGTAAAAGCTCTTGCTGCTGGAGGAAACGCAGTGATGCTCGGATCAATGTTTGCAGGAACAGATGAAGCTCCAGGTGAAACTGAAATCTTCCAAGGGCGGAAGTTCAAGACATATCGCGGTATGGGTTCAATCGCTGCTATGAAGAAGGGTTCAAGCGACCGTTACTTCCAAGGTTCTGTCAATGAAGCAAACAAACTGGTTCCAGAAGGAATCGAAGGTCGTGTTGCTTATAAAGGTGCAGCGGCTGACATCGTCTTCCAAATGATTGGTGGTATTCGTTCTGGTATGGGTTACTGTGGTGCTGCGAATCTTAAAGAATTGCATGATAATGCTCAGTTTATCGAAATGTCTGGTGCAGGTCTAAAAGAAAGTCATCCGCATGATGTGCAAATTACTAACGAAGCACCAAATTACTCAATGTAATTAAAAAAAGCTCCTGTTTAACAGGAGCTTTTTTGTTTTAACATGCATGTAAAGTTTAGTTTACAGATAGTTGACCATCATTTACTGTAAAGACGCTTAGGTTATCAGGCAAGTTTTGAAGGTGGTCTAAACTTGTAGTTGTTATAAAGGTTTGAATGTTATGAGAGATAGTCTCTAATAATTTAAGTTGACGATTATTGTCAAGTTCACTCATAACATCGTCAAGTAAAAGAATGGGAGATTCCTTGGTAATGCTTTCCATCAACTCGATTTCAGCTAGTTTGACAGACAGAACTAGGCTACGATGCTGTCCTTGACTGCCAAAACTTGCTTCTATACCGTTGATTAAGAAAACCATATCATCTCGATGAGGACCAACTCCTGTGTTCTTTTTAAATAAATCTCTAGGTTTACTCTTTTGAAGTGCTATATAAAAAGAATCAGCTAAATGTTCTTTGTCAACAAAGTTTACAGAAGGTTGATAGCGTATTGACAGTTCTTCTAATTGGTCTGAAATGTCAAAATGTTTCTTTTGACCAAAGAAATCCATTTTCTGGATAAAATCAGCCCTGTGAATCATTACACGACATCCATATTCTACAAGTTGATCATCAAGAACGGATAAAAATGTTTCATCAATATTTTGTGTAGTTTTTAGATAGGTATTTCTCTGTTTAAGAATATGGTTATAGCTTGACAAGTCTGACAAGTAAATCGGTTTGATCTGTCCCAACTCCATGTCAATGAATTTACGTCGAATGGCTGGCGCACCTTTGACAAGTTGTAAATCTTCTGGAGCAAATAAGACAACATTCATATGTCCAATATAATCAGAAAGACGAGCTTGTTTTAAATGATTCACTTTAGTAATCCGACCTTTTTGTGTTAAGTCGATTTCAAGTGGTATAGTTGCTGTTTTCTTCTGCAACAGACCGGAAACTTGTAGTTGTTCTTCTTCAAACTGAATTAAATTTTTGTCTGTCTTTGTTCGATGACTTCTTGTTAAGGCTAAAAAGTAAATACTTTCAAGAAGATTCGTTTTCCCTTGGGCGTTTCGGCCAACAAATACATTTAATTTTGGATTAAAATCAACTTTGATATTATGATAGTTACGAAACTGTTTAATGGATAAGTTTTTCAACCACATGATTATCTACCTGGAAAACGTGGTGCAGATTTTGTATTTGTTGGTTGAGCTTTTTTTGTAGATTTTTTTTGAACTTTCTTATTCATTTCCTTTACAAGCTTAGCTACACGTTCTTTCTCAAGTTTTTCTAGATGAAACTCCTCTAGTTCTTCTGGGGTTGGTTGAACTAGAACAATCTGGGTTTTTAAATCAGGGATTTCAATAGAATCCCCGATTCTAATTTTCTTGCCTCGACGATTTTCTAATTCTCCATTAAAATAAACAAGGTGGTCAGATAAAAAAGATTTAATAGCACCGCCACTTTGTATGATTCCAAGATCTTTCAAAAGAGATTGGAGAGTAATAAATTCTTCAAATAATTTGTATTCCATAGTTCACCTCAATCTTTGGTATTATACCATAATTTGCTTAAAATAGTGGAGAAGAAACCCGTTGAATGAAAACGATTTTAATTTCAAAAGAGTCAAAGAGAACAAGAAAAATTTTCATTTTCATGGTATAATAGAACTCTATGTAAAAGGAGGTAAAAGATGGAGTTATTCCCTGGAATTGCAGTGCATTTTATCCAATCTAAAAAGTTTAAGACAAATAAAATAACCATGCGTTTCACAGCTCCATTATCTCTGGATTTAATTTCTGGTCGCATGCTAAGTGCCAGTATGCTTGAAACTTCTAATAAAGGCTATCCAACTGCTCAGGTTCTTAGAAAACATCTGGCAGCATTGTATGGAGCAGATTTGTCAACTCATGCTTATAGAAGGGGGCAAAGTCACTTAGTAGACGTGAGTTTGACTTATGTTCGAGATGAATTTTTAAGTAAGAAAAACGTATTAACAGCTCAGATTTTAGAATTATTGTATCAAGTCATATTTAATCCATTGTCAAATGAAGATGAATTTGAGAACAATGCCTTTGAAATTGAAAAAAAACAATTGTTGGCGAGACTAGAATCAGAATTAGAGGATCCTTTCTTCTTTGCCCATAAAGAATTGGATCAGTTGTTTTTCCAAGAAGAATCCATGCAGTTAGTTCCTAGAGATTTAATTGCCAGAATTTCTGAAGAGACTTCTAAATCTTGCTATTTAAGTTTTCAAAAAATGCTGAAAGAAGATAGAATTGATTTATTCTTTTTAGGTGATTTTAATGAAATTGAAGTCTTCGAAAACTTGAAGAAGTTTGACTTGACAGGTCGTAAAGAAACTGTAAACATTCAATATCAGCAAAGTTATTCAAATGTTCTTAGAGAAGGAATTGCTAGGAAAAACCTAGGTCAGTCTATTCTAGAAATGGGTTATCATAGCACAATTGGTTATGGAGATGACCAAAAGATGGCCTTGCTTCTTGTGAATGGTTTGCTTGGAGCTTTCCCGCACTCTAGATTGTTTACCCAAGTTAGGGAAAAGGAAGGGTTGGCCTACACTGTTTCTAGTCACTTAGATCTCTTTAGTGGATTTTTAAGATTGTTTGCTGGGATAAATCGTCAAAATCGAAACAAGGTAAGAAAATTGATGAATGATCAATTGTTAGCTATCAAAAATGGTAGATTTACAGATTCTGAAGTTAATCAAACTAAGAAAATGATTCGTAGGACGATGTTGTTGAGTCAGGATAATCAAGATTCGATTATAGATAGAGAATACTTAAGCCTCTTTTTTGGTAAATCGGTTTTAGACCTGGATACTTTGATAGAGAGACTAGAGCAAGTTGACAAGGATGAAATCTGTAGGGCAGCATCTAGTTTGAAATTGCAGGCTATCTATTTTATGGAAGGAGCAGAATGACTAGAGTTACTTTTCAAGAGAAATATTATCCTGCTGTAAAGGAAACTCTTTATCAAGCGAAATTAGAAAACGGACTGACAGTTTCTTTGCTTCCTAAAAATGATTTTAACGAAGTTTATGGTGTAGTAACTGTCTATGTTGGTTCAGTTGACACTGAGTTTACAGCTAGAGATAGTAAAAAGAAAACATATCCTAAGGGGATTGCTCATTTTTTAGAACATAAACTTTTTGAAAGAGAAAATTCTGAAGATATCATGGCTGCATTTACCAAATTAGGTGCAGATAGTAACGCCTTTACAAGCTTTACAAATACAAGTTATCTTTTTTCAACCTCTGACAATGTCGCTGAGTGTTTGGACTTGCTTGACGAGCTTGTTACTAGCTTTAACATTACTGAAGAATCTGTTGAACGAGAAAAGGATATTATTCAACAAGAACGCGAAATGTATCAGGATGACCCTGATTCTTGCTTGTTCTTTAAAACACTTGCAAATCTATATCCAGAAACTCCACTAGCTTCAGATATTGTTGGGACTGAAGATTCGATAGAAGATATTAGTTTAGAGGATCTACGGGACAATTTTGATGAATTTTACACTCCTGTCAATAGCCAAATTTTCCTCGTTGGAAATTTTGATTTAGAGTGGATACAGAATTATTTCTCGCAAAAGGATGTTGGAGGTTGTATAGTTCAAAATCCAAAAGAACCAATCGCTTTACACCCTGTAAAGAAGGTTGAGAGTATTCGTATGGATGTTGCATCACCTAAATTAGCAATAGGGGTTCGAACGAATTCTGATATGGGTCATCAGGACTGCTATCGATATAGCGTTCTATTAAGAGCGTTATTTACGATGATGTTTGGTTGGACTTCTAAAAGATTTCAGAGTTTGTATGAAACTGGGAAATTAGATTCTTCATTATCTTTAGAAGTTGAAATCAATCGACGTTTTAACTTTTTGATGCTGACAATGGACACAAAGGAACCTGTTGCTATTTCGCATCAATTCCGAAAGGCAATTCAGAGCTTTGTTACTGATGCAGATATTTCGGAAGAACATCTTGATTTAATCAAAAGTGAAATTTATGGAGAATTTATCCATAGTATGAACTCTTTAGAATTTATTGCGACCCAATATCAGTCACATTCTGACGAAACAACCCTGTTTGATTTACCAAAGATTATACAGGAAATGACCTTGGATGATGTTCTTGAGGTAGGACATCATTTTATCGACAATAGTGAAATGGTTGAATTTACAATTTTTCCACTATAGCCATCGAAATATAAAATAAACTAGAAAGAAGGCATGGTAAGTATGAGAAAAAAAACAATTGGTGAAGTGTTACGTTTAGCAAGAATCAATCAAGGTTTGAGTTTAGAGGAATTGCAGCGCAAGACAGACATTCAACTGAATCTGCTTGAGGCTTTAGAATCAGATGATTTCGACCAATTACCAAGCCCTTTTTATACACGTTCTTTTTTGAGGAAGTATGCTTGGGCAGTTGAGTTGGATGAAAACCTTGTTTTAGACGCATATGATTCAGGGAGTATGATTACCTATGAGGAAGTTGATGTTGATGAGATAGAACTATCAGGTCGTAGACGTTCTAATCGTAAGAAACGTTCCTTGCTCCCTCTGTTTTACTTTATTCTCTTCTCCTTATCAATTATAATTTTTGTTTCTTATTATGTTTGGAATTACATTCAAACACAACCGACAGCAACAACTTCAGCCAACTATAATGTTGTGACTACGACAACAAGTGCAACAAGTAGTGAAACAACAACTAGCAATCAAACCACTAGCCCATCAAGTTCGAGCGACACATCAACTGTGACGGTTTCTGGCCAGGGAGATGTTATATCGGTAGAATATAAAACTGATAAAGATACTGCCGAACTTCAACTGTCTGTGACGGATGCAACAAGCTGGATTAGTGTTTCAGATACTGAATTGGCTGGAGGAACTACTCTTGAGCCTAATAATAAGATGGCCAAAACAACAGTTTCTAAAGGCTCTCCAGTAACTATCACATTAGGCGTTGTCAAAGGCGTGAAAATCAAAATCGATAATCATGAAATTGATACTTCGAAATTAACTGGTCAAACTGGCTGGATTACATTGAAATTAAGTTCAAATTAAGGAAGGATAACATGAAAAAAGAGAATATTCCTAACATACTTACGCTTGGTAGAATTTTATTTATTCCGATTTTTGTTCTCCTTCTATCATTTGGACAGTCTCCTGTGTTACATAAAATAGCAGCAATTATTTTTGCCATTGCCAGTATCACTGACTATCTAGATGGCTATTTAGCTAGAAAATGGCAAGTAGTTAGCAATTTTGGGAAATTCGCAGATCCAATGGCAGATAAGTTGTTAGTTATGTCGGCCTTTATCATGCTAGTAGGTCTAAATATGGCTCCTGCTTGGGTAGTAGCTGTAATCATTTGCCGAGAACTTGCAGTTACTGGGTTGCGCTTGCTTTTAGTTGAAACGGGTGGAACCGTTCTGGCTGCTGCTATGCCTGGAAAAATCAAGACATTCAGTCAGATGTTTGCGATTATCTTCTTGTTATTTCATTGGAATTTAATCGGTCAGATAACTCTTTATATCGCTTTGTTCTTTACAGTTTATTCTGGTTATGATTACTTCAAGGGAAGCGCGTATTTGTTTAAAGGAACCTTTCGCTAAATATGGAATCGATTATTGGAATTAAGAATCTGTCATTTCAATATCAGACAGATCAAGAACACTATGATGTTCATAACATTTCGTTTCACGTGAAACGTGGAGAATGGTTGTCTATCGTTGGTCATAATGGTAGTGGAAAATCAACAACTGTTCGCTTGATTGACGGTTTGCTAGAAGCGGAATCTGGAGAAATTTGGATAGACGGTGATTGCCTAACTCCGGAAAACGTCTGGGAAAAAAGACGTAAGATTGGTATGGTATTTCAAAATCCTGATAACCAATTCGTGGGGGCAACCGTAGAAGATGACGTTGCTTTTGGACTAGAAAACCAAGGGATTCCACTTGAAGAGATGGAGGTTCGAGTTACTGAAGCTTTATCATTGGTTGGCATGGCAGAATTTTCTAAAAAGGAACCATCTCGTTTATCAGGCGGTCAAAAACAAAGGGTGGCTATCGCAGGAGTTGTCGCTCTGCGACCAGACATTTTAATTTTGGATGAGGCTACAAGCATGTTGGATCCAGAGGGGCGTCTAGAGTTGATTAAGATCGTCCAAAAGATTCGCCAAGATCACCATATGACAGTCATATCCATTACACATGACTTAGATGAGGTTGCTATGAGCGACCGTGTTTTGGTGATGAAAAAAGGAGAGGTCGAGTCAACAAGCACTCCTAGAGAATTATTCTCTAGGTCAGATTTAGATCAAATTGGTTTAGATCAACCCTTTGTCAACCAATTAAAAGAATCGCTACGTACTAGTGGCTTGAAATTACCAGAGCACTACCTGACCGAAGAGGAGCTCGAGGAGGCTTTATGGGAATTATTCTAGACAATGTGAGTTATACGTATCAGGAAGGAACACCCTTTGCCTCAGCTGCCTTGTCCGATGTTAATTTGTCAATAGAGGATGGATCTTATACAGCAATTATTGGGCATACAGGAAGCGGGAAATCTACAATTCTTCAACTTTTGAATGGTTTGTTGGTTCCCACAAAGGGAAGTGTTCGTATCTTTGATACATTAATTACATCAACATCCGTCAATAAGCAAATTCGTCAAATTCGCAAACAAGTGGGCTTAGTCTTTCAGTTTGCAGAAAATCAAATCTTTGAGGAGACTGTCTTAAAAGATGTGGCTTTTGGACCTCAAAATTTTGGAGTCTCTGTAGAAGAGGCAGAAGCTATTGCGCGTGAAAAACTAGCTTTAGTAGGAATTGATGAGTCACTCTTTGGACGTAGTCCCTTTGAGCTTTCAGGCGGACAAATGAGAAGGGTTGCGATTGCTGGTATTTTGGCGATGGAGCCTAGCATTTTGGTCTTAGATGAGCCAACAGCTGGTTTGGATCCAATTGGTCGAAAAGAGTTAATGGCCTTGTTTAAAAAACTTCATCAGGATGGTATCACGATTGTTTTAGTGACCCATCTGATGGATGACGTGGCCGAATTTGCTGACCAAGTTTATGTGATGGAAAAAGGAAAGTTGGTCAAGAGTGGGAAGCCAAGTCTTGTTTTTCAAAATGTCGAATTCATGGAAAAAATCCAATTAGGTGTTCCAAAAATCACAAGATTTGCTCAAAGGCTAGCTGAACGAGGAGTTTCTTTTAAACAATTGCCGATAACGATAGAGGAGTTTAAGGAGTTCATCAATGGATAACATGATTTTAGGTCGTTACATACCAGGAAATTCGATTGTTCATCGTTTGGATCCTCGTAGTAAGTTAGTGGCAATGATTTTATTGATTATGATCGTTTTTTGGGCCAATAATCCAATAACTAATGTAATCCTTTTCGTTGTAACAGGTATATTTGTAGCCTTATCTGAGGTTCCCTTATCCTTTTTCATAAAAGGTTTGCGATCTATGTTTTTTCTGATTGCTTTTACAACTCTTTTTCAACTTTTCTTTATCTCTGGTGGAGATGTCTTGTTCGAGATGGGGTTTATTAAAATCACGAGTCATGGCATTGAGCAGGCGGGAATTATTTTTTGCCGCTTTGTGTTGATTATCTTTTTCTCAACTTTGCTTACCTTGACAACCATGCCATTAAGCTTGGCTACAGCAGTTGAGTCCTTGCTTGGACCCTTGAAAAGATTTAAGGTTCCTGTTCATGAAATCGGGCTCATGTTGTCTATGAGTTTACGTTTTGTACCAACCTTAATGGATGATACGATTCGAATTATGAACGCTCAAAAGGCGCGTGGTGTTGATTTTGGAGAAGGAAATATAATCCAAAAAGTTAAGGCTATGATTCCTATTTTGATTCCATTATTCGCTACGAGTTTGAAACGAGCAGATTCTCTTGCTACAGCCATGGAGGCTAGAGGATATCAAGGTGGGAACGGACGCAGTCAGTACCGGCAGTTGAATTGGATGAATAAAGATAGTGTGGCCTTACTCCTGGTATGTGTGTTGGGTTTGATTCTATTTTTGTTGAAATCCTAAAGTGAAGTATAGAATGAGATAGGGTAGAGGTATGAACCGTTTTAAAAAATCAAAATATATCATTGTTCTATTTGTCGTTATACTAGTAGTTTCTGTTTTTTTAGTGACGACACAGTCAAGTACAGTTGTGACAAAAGCTGGAGATGGCATTTCTCTGATAGACAGAATTGTGCAAAAACCATTTCAATGGTTAGAATCTACAAAGTCAGATTTAGGAAATTTGACGAGAGCTTATAATGAGAATGAAACTCTCAAAAAAGAATTCTATCAAATGGAAAAGGAAAAGAATGAAGCAGATCGCTTAAAAGAAGAAAATGAACAACTGCGTCAATTACTAGATATGAAGTCAAAATCAAATGCGACTAAGCTAATTGCTGCGGATGTTATCATGAGAACTCCGGCGACTTGGAAACAAGAGTTAACAGTTAATGTTGGTTCGCAACAAGGTGTAACAACTAGTATGCTTGTTGTTTCTGGTGGAGGATTGGTTGGAAGCGTTGAAAACGTAGAAGACAACTCAACTGTGGTCAATTTATTAACAAACGCTGAGAATACAGAGAAGATTTCTGTTAAAATCCAGCATGGTTCTAGTAGCATTTATGGTATCATTATTGGTTATGATAAGGAAAAAGAACTACTGAAAATTAGTCAGCTAAATAATAGTGGAGATATTAGTCAAGGTGATAAAGTAGTAACTGGAGGTTTGGGGAACTTCAATGCTACAGACATTCCTGTAGGAGAAGTCGTATCTGTGACCCCTACTAATGATTATCTGGCAAGAGAAGTTATGGTCAAAATGCATGCTGATCCAATGAATCTTAAAGTCGTAGAGTTAGTGGGGAATCCATCATGAGACTTTTTAAGCAAATAGGTATGTTTTTGCTCTTGCCCGTAATCATTTTAATAGATAGCCATTTAGGACAATTTGTAAATAGCTTTTTCCCACATTTTCAAATTATAAGCCACTTCATCTTCATCTTCTTATTATTCGAGACAATCGAAGTATCAGAATATCTGTTTTTGGCCTATTGCTTGGTTCTAGGACTTATATACGATATCTATTTCTTCCATCTGATAGGGATAGCCAGTCTTCTTTTTGTGATTATTGGAGCAATCGTATATAAAAGCAACTCAGTTATTTTGTCAAATAGATGGACTCGATTGCTAGCAGTTTTAATGATGACTTTTATATTTGAATTTGGTAGCTTTATCCTAGCACATGTGGTAGGATTGACTGCAGAAAATCTACCTGTTTTTATAGTTTATAGTCTGGGTCCTACTATGATATTGAATTTTATATGGATGTTAGTTTTCCAATATATTTTTGAAAAAATATATCTATAAGAAAGAAACAAAACTGTAATAAAGGCGTAATATTTATTAGGCCTTTTTTTGATATACTAGTATTGTCTTTTTAAAGAAGGAGTATTTACACTATGAAGAAAAAAATTCTAGCATCACTCTTATTAAGTACAGTATTGGTTTCACAAGGAACTGTGCTTTCAAGTGTCCAAGCCAATACAACAAATGAAAAAATTGCTGCTCAAGATAGCAAAATTAGTGAATTGACAACACAACAAAAGGAAGCTCAAAAACAAGTTGATGAGATTCAAACTAAAGTAACAGCTATTCAAACGGAACAAGAAAAGTTGCAAGCTGAGAATGAAAAACTTCAAGAAGAGTCTAAAAAACTTGAAGGTGAAATCACAGAGCTTTCAAAAAACATCGTAGCTCGAAATGAATCGCTTGAAAACCAAGCTCGAAGTGCACAAACTAACGGAACTGCTACAAGCTACATTAATACAATTATTAACTCTAACTCAATCACAGAAGCTATTTCTCGTGTAGCAGCTATGAGTGAAATTGTTTCAGCAAACAATAAAATGTTGCAACAACAAAAAGAAGATAAAAAAGCTATCTCTGAAAAACAAGTTGCAAACAATAATGCAATCAACACAGTTATTGCCAATCAACAAACACTTGCTGATGACGCTCAAGCCTTGACAACAAAACAGGCAGAATTGAAAGCCGCTGAGTTGAATCTTGCAGCAGAAAAAGCTACCGCAGAAAGTGACAAAGCTACTTTGTTAGAGCAAAAAGCAGCAGCTGAAGCAGAAGCTAAGGCTGCAGCTGAAGCAGAAGCAGCATACAAAGCGAAACAAACAAGTCAACAACAAACAGTTGCTGCTTCAGCAAATACAACCTTTGCAGCACAAGTACAAGCAACTTCAAGCTCATCATCAGACGATGATTCAAGCTACACACCTGCAGTAACTACTGTAAGTCAGCGCCCAACCTATAGTTCAAATGCATCAAGTTATCCTGTAGGTCAATGTACATGGGGTGCAAAAACTTTAGCACCATGGGCTGGCGATTACTGGGGAAATGGTGGCCAATGGGCTGCAAGTGCAGCGGCTGCAGGTTTCCGTACAGGTTCTACACCACAAGTTGGTGCAATTGCTTCATGGGATGATGGAGGATATGGTCACGTAGCAGTTGTTACGGCTGTTGAATCATCAACTCGTATTCAAGTTTCTGAATGTAACTATGATGGTAGTGGAACTCAACCAATTGGAAATTATCGTGGATGGTTTAATCCGACAGCATCAAGAGGTACTGTAAGATACATTTATCCAAACTAATATACTGATTATTACTAAATTTAGGGTGAGGTTTTATAAATCTCACCCTTTGTATAGTGCTGAAAAATAAATTTCATTATATAATTACTTGAACTTATTTTATATTCTTTTCTTATAATTATTTAGTTAAAGTTAGATGAAATTTTGAGATTTAGTACGAGTGTAGCACGTTAATAAAAAAGGTTTCTAAAGGGAGTCGGTGTTGGAGTTATGTTTACGTATAAAATAAATGTTGATGTGAAAGAGTGGGATTTGTTTTTAGGAAATCATCCTCAAGGAAATTTATTGCAGAGTAGTGATTGGTCCAAGATAAAGGATACTTGGGGAAATGAGAGAGTTGGCTTTTATAAAGAGGATCAACTAGTTGGAGTAGCGAATATCTTAATTCAGCCACTACCATTAGGACTTTCTATGTTCTATATTCCACGAGGTCCAGTAATTGACTATGAAGATAAAGAACTTCTGAAATTTGTACTTTTGACGTTGAAAAAACTTGCTAAAAAAAGCCATGCAATAATGGTTAAATTTGATCCAAGTTTATTTATCAGTAGAGGTCTTATTGGGCAAGAAACTATTCAAAACTCTAAAACTTTTGAAATTATTGAAGAACTGAAAAAAAATAAAGTTTATTGGACAGGCTTAACAAAGGATATGGCAGAAAATATACAACCACGTTTTCAAGCCAATATTCATAAAGAAAACTTCTCACTAGATCAATTATCCAAGTCTACTAAGCAGGCTATCCGAACTGCAAGAAATAAAGGATTGGAAGTAAAATTCGGTGGACTCGACTTATTAGATGAATTTTCATTTTTAATGAAGAAAACAGAGTCTCGTAAGAACATTAGTTTACGAGGCAAAGATTATTATCAAAAGTTACTGAACACTTATCCTGATCACTCCTTTATCACACTGAGCTATTTAGATTTACCTAATAGATTGAAAGAAGTTGAGAATCAACTCGAAAAGAATCTAAAAACAGCACAGAAATTTACAGATAAAACGAAAGAAGGCAAAGTAAAAGAGAATCAGCAAGAGAGAAAACGATTAGAGGAAGAGGTTTCTTTTCTTAAGAACCATATTGATATAGGGGACAGTATCGTCCCATTGTCTGGAACTTTGACCATCGAATTTGGAAAAACCTCAGAAAACTTATATGCTGGAATGAATGAAGAGTTTAGACACTATCAACCTGCTATTCCTACATGGTTTGAGACAGCTCAACATTCATTTGAACGTGGGGCAGAGACTCATAATATGGGTGGAATTGAAAACAACTTAGAAGGCGGGTTATTTAATTTTAAATCTAAATTTAATCCCACAATTGAGGAGTTTGCTGGTGAGTTTAACTATCCAACTAGCTCATTGTATTTCTTGTTTAATATCGCCTATAAAATCCGCAAGAAACTTCGAAGTAGATAGGATGAACTAATTATTTTGCTACTACATTAAATTTTTAAAAATTAGCTATTAGAACATCTCAGCAGTATATGTTGAGATGTTTTAAATTTAGAGTGCTTACGAGTAATTTAATAAGGAGAAAATAACAAAATCACTTGAAATAAAGCTCCAATTATGATAAAATGAAACTTGTCGTGTGAACGATAATACTCATTCTTGATGAATTGTGAAACTGTTGCCTTTGGGTTGTTTTGCAAGTTGAAATCAAGAAGAGGAAAAAACAAAAAAGGAGAAATACTCATGGCAGTAATTTCAATGAAACAACTTCTTGAGGCTGGTGTACACTTTGGTCACCAAACTCGTCGCTGGAACCCTAAGATGGCTAAGTACATCTTCACTGAGCGTAACGGAATACACGTTATCGACTTGCAACAAACTGTAAAATACGCTGACCAAGCATATGACTTTATGCGTGATGCAGCAGCTAACGATGCAGTTGTATTGTTTGTTGGTACTAAGAAACAAGCTGCTGACGCTGTTAAAGAAGAAGCAGAACGTTCAGGTCAATACTACATCAACCACCGTTGGTTGGGTGGTACCCTTACTAACTGGGGAACAATCCAAAAACGTATCGCTCGTTTGAAAGAAATCAAACGCATGGAAGAAGAAGGAATCTTCGACGTTCTTCCTAAGAAAGAAGTTGCACTTCTTAACAAACAACGCGCTCGTCTTGAAAAATTCTTGGGTGGTATCGAAGACATGCCTCGCATCCCAGATGTAATGTACGTAGTTGACCCACATAAAGAGCAAATCGCAGTTAAAGAAGCTAAAAAATTGGGTATCCCAGTTGTAGCGATGGTTGACACAAACACTGATCCAGATGATATCGATGTAATCATCCCAGCTAACGATGACGCTATCCGCGCAGTTAAGTTGATCACAGCTAAATTGGCAGACGCTATCATCGAAGGTCGCCAAGGTGAAGATGCTGTAGCAGCAGTTGAAGCAGAATTTGCAGCTTCAGAAGCTCAAGCAGACTCAATCGAAGAAATCGTTGAAGTTGTAGAAGGCGACAACGCTTAATTCAAATAAGTAATCATTACCTAGGAGGGCGGGGCTTAGCCCGGCTCTCCTATTTTTAAAAAATATAGGAGAATCAAAATGGCAGAAATTACAGCTAAACTTGTTAAAGAGTTGCGTGAAAAATCTGGTGCTGGTGTCATGGACGCTAAGAAAGCATTGGTCGAAGTTGAAGGTGATATCGAAAAAGCGATTGAATTGCTTCGCGAAAAAGGTATGGCTAAGGCAGCTAAAAAAGCTGACCGTGTTGCTGCTGAAGGTTTGACTGGTGTTTATGTGAACGGTAACGTTGCAGCAGTAGTTGAAGTAAATGCTGAAACAGACTTCGTTGCGAAAAACGCTCAATTCGTTGAATTGGTAAATGCAACTGCGAAAGTCATCGCTGAAGGTAAACCAGCTAACAACGAAGAAGCTCTTGCTTTGACAATGCCTTCAGGTGAAACTCTTGAAGCAGCATACGTATCTGCAACTGCTACAATCGGAGAAAAAATCTCATTCCGTCGTTTTGCTCTGCTTGAAAAAACAGACGCACAACACTTCGGTGCCTACCAACACAATGGTGGACGTATCGGTGTTATCTCTGTTATTGAAGGTGGAGATGAAGCACTTGCTAAACAAATCTCAATGCATATTGCTGCGATGAAACCAACAGTTCTTTCATACAAAGAATTGGATGAGCAATTTGTTAAAGATGAGTTGGCTCAATTGAACCACGTAATCGACCAAGATAACGAAAGCCGTGCAATGGTTAACAAACCAGCACTTCCACACTTGAAGTATGGATCAAAAGCACAATTGACTGATGAAGTTATCGCTCAAGCTGAAGCTGACATTAAAGCAGAGTTGGCTGCAGAAGGTAAACCAGAAAAAATCTGGGATAAAATCATTCCAGGTAAAATGGATCGCTTCATGCTTGACAACACTAAAGTTGACCAAGCTTACACACTTCTTGCACAAGTCTACATCATGGATGACAGCAAGACAGTTGAAGCATTCCTTGAATCAGTTAACGCTTCAGTAGTTGAGTTCGCTCGCTTTGAAGTTGGTGAAGGTATTGAGAAAGCTGCAAATGACTTTGAAGCTGAAGTTGCAGCTACAATGGCAGCAGCTTTGAATAACTAATAATAAAAAGAGGAAGCAGCTTTGCTTCCTTTTTCATATAGAAAAATTTTATAAAAAAAATTAAAAAGCCCTTGTTAAAGGGCTTTGTGTATTTAGGAGACTAGACTTCGAACTCATAGAGCGCTGTAGATAGGTAACGTTCTCCGTTATCTGGTGCAAGTGCAAGGACTTTTTTACCTGCCCCAAGTTTTTTAGCAACTTCGATTGCTGCATAGATAGCTGCGGCAGAAGAAATACCTACCAAGAAGCCTTCTTTTCCACCAATTTCGCGACCAAGTGCAAGAGCATTGTCTGATGTCACGCGAACGATACCATTATAAGCTTCTGTATCCAGTGTTTCTGGGATGAATCCTGCAGAGATACCTTGAATTTTGTGAGGTCCTGGTTTTTCACCTGATAAGATTGCTGACTCGTCTGCCTCAACTGCAAAAATTTGTATGTCTGAATTAGCCGATTTAAGAGCGTGAGAGACACCAGAAATAGTTCCTCCAGTACCAACACCTGCAACAAAGGCATCTAGACCATCAGCTCCGAAATCAGCTAGAATTTCAGCTCCTGTTGTTCTTTCGTGAACTTCTGGGTTAGCTTGGTTATTAAACTGTAATGGTAGGAAACCATCGCGTTCAGCAGCAATTTCTTGCGCTTTAGCAATCGCACCTTTCATACCTTCGCTACCAGGAGTAAGGACTAGTTCAGCACCATAAGCTTGGATGATCTTGCGGCGTTCAACACTCATTGTTTCAGGCATAACGATGACAACTTTATAACCTTTAGCAGCGCCAACCCATGAAAGACCGATACCAGTGTTCCCGCTTGTTGCTTCTACAATAGTAGAGCCTGGTTTTAGTTTACCCTCTTGTTCTGCTTTTTCAATCATACTAAGAGCGATGCGGTCTTTAACGGATGAACCTGGGTTAAAAGCTTCTAGTTTTACGTAAACGTCTGCTGCACCTTCTGGTACAATGTTATTCAATTTAACAATCGGTGTTTTTCCGATAAGTTCTGTGATATTGTTATAAATAGCCATGTTAGCACCTCTTTATATAAGATGCTTCTAGTATAACGCTATCTTAAACTTTTGTAAAATATAGAAATCCTATCGAAGTGATAGGATTTTTTTATATCAATAATCAAAACTGTTAATTCTCAGACGGTTTTGTTCGCTAAAATTTCCAGCGACTCCATTGCTTCATTTCCGAAAACTATATTTTTTTTCCTGTTTAAGCTAAGTCAACAGGAACTTCAACTTCTCGTAAACCTTGGTCTATTAAGGTGACTTTCCCATTGAAAAATTCGATAAGGGCTGCTTTGATACCTTCTTTATCCTCTTTATCAACAAAGATCATCGTTTCAACTTGATCTGTAAAGTTGCTTTCAAGTTCTATAAGATGATGTTCTTTAAGAAAGTTCCCATATTCTTGATATTGAGCATAGGTCATGTGAATCTGAATGCCTGCTTGTTCTTTAATTTCAACAATTCCAATTTCTTTGACAGCTAAGGCAACACTACCTGCATAAGCGCGAATAAGACCTCCTGATCCCAGTTTGATACCACCAAAATATCTGGTAACAACTACACAGACATTGGTTAAATTGTGATTTTCTAGAACTCCTAGCATAGGTACACCAGCAGTTCCACTTGGCTCCCCATCATCACTGGTTCGCTTGATTTCACTGCGCTCACCGATAATAAAAGCAGAGCAGTTGTGGGTAGCCTTATAGTGTTCCTTTTTGATAGCAGTGATAAAGGCACGAGCTTCTTCTTCACTATAGACACGTTTTGCATGACAAATAAATCGTGATTTTTTGATTTCTTCTTGGACTTGTCCGTCCTCTTTTATCGTTCTAAATTCCATATTTTTATTGTACTAAAAAATAGTCTAAAGTTCTAGATTTTACGAATAAAGAAGTATGAAAATAAATCCAAACTATTTAGGCCGACTTTTTACAGAACAAGAATTAAGCCCTGAAGAACGACAACTGGCGGAGAAGCTGCCAAGCATGAGAAAAGAGAAGGGGAAACTCTTCTGTCAACGATGTGATAGTATGATTCAAGATGAATGGTCTCTACCTATTAATGCTCATTACTGCCGAGAATGTTTGTTGATGAAGCGAGTTAGGAGTGATCAGGCCTTATATTATTTCCCTCAAGAAGATTTTCCTAAACAAGATGTTCTTAAATGGAAGGGACAATTGACTCCATTTCAAGAGAAAGTATCAGAAGGATTACTTCAGGCAGTAGAGAACCAGCAACCGACTTTAGTTCATGCAGTGACTGGCGCTGGGAAGACAGAGATGATTTATAAAGTTGTTGCGAAAGTTATTAATGATGGTGGCGCAGTTTGTCTAGCAAGTCCACGGATAGATGTTTGTTTGGAATTGTATAAGCGATTGCAGAATGACTTTGCTTGCGAAATAGCTTTACTGCATGGTGAGTCTGAACCATACTTTCGGACACCACTAGTTGTTGCAACAACTCATCAATTATTAAAGTTTTACCACGCTTTTGATTTACTAATAGTAGATGAAGTAGATGCTTTTCCTTATGTTGACAACAAGATGCTTTACAAAGCTGTAAAGAATTGTGTAAAGGAAAATGGACTCAGAATTTTTCTCACTGCAACTTCTACAGATGAGTTGGATAAGAAGGTTCGCTTAGGGGAGCTAAAACGACTAAGCCTGCCAAGGCGATTCCATGGAAATCCTTTAATTATTCCAAAACCCGTTTGGCTATCTGATCT
Organism: Streptococcus infantis; assembly: GCF_015546995.1. Lineage (GTDB taxonomy): Bacteria > Bacillota > Bacilli > Lactobacillales > Streptococcaceae > Streptococcus > Streptococcus infantis_J. Next base: position 86,842 of record NZ_JADMUH010000003.1, on the reverse strand, counting down.
GGATAAATGTTTGGATAAGTTTCGCCTACCACCAGAGCTAAGAAGATATGTTGAAAATCAGAGAAGAACTGGCTACCCCTTACTAATATTTGCATCAGAAATTACAAAGGGAGAGAAGTTGAAGGAAATCTTACAAGAAAAATTTCCAAATGAGAAAATTGGTTTCGTATCCTCAGTTACTGAAGATAGATTAGAGCAAGTTCAAGCTTTTAGGGATAGGGAATTGACCATATTGATAAGCACAACAATATTGGAGCGCGGAGTTACCTTCCCTTGTGTTGATGTCTGTGTCGTAGAAGCAAACCATCGTCTTTTTACAAAATCAAGCCTCATTCAAATTGGAGGACGTGTAGGTCGCAGCATGGATAGACCTACAGGAGATCTAATTTTCTTTCATAATGGATTAAATCGTTCGATTAAGAATGCTATAAAGGAAATTAAATTGATGAACAAGGAGGCAGGGCTATGATTTGTTTACTATGTGCCCAACATTTGAAGAAAAATCTAACCTTTGGAGAGCTTCTTTTTTTGAAAAAGGAGGAGAGCACACTTTGTTTAGCTTGTTACTCAAGTTTTGAAATGATTGAGGAAGAACATTGCCCAAATTGTTATAAAAAAGGAGTGTCAAGTTCGTGTCAAGACTGTCAACTTTGGTGTAAAGAAGGGATTGAAGTAAGCCATGAAGCGATTTTTAGTTATAATCAAGCCATGAAAGACTTCTTTAATCGTTACAAATTTGATGGCGATTATATTCTCCGAAAAGTTTTTGCTATGATTTTAAAAGAGAATTTAAAAAAATACAAGGATTATCATTTTGTTTTAATACCATTAAGCCCTGAGAGGTATGCAAAAAGAGGTTTTAATCAGGTTGTAGGCCTAATAGAAGCGGCAGGACTTTCCCATCTGGATGTATTAGGGAAAAGAGAAGAGAAAGCCAGTTCTTCTAAAAATCGTTCAGAGCGTTTGGCCACAGAACTTCCGTTTTTTATTAAAGAAGACAGTAGGATTCCAAAGAAAATTCTATTGATTGATGATATTTATACGACAGGAGCGACTATTAACCGTGTCAAGAGTATGTTAGAGAATGCAGGAGCAAAAGATGTTAAAACATTTTCCCTCGTAAGATGAGGAAAAAGATTGCAATAATTTTTTGAAAGCGTTATAATAAATATAGAAAAACAAATATGTTTAGAAAGAAGGTACTTATATGATTAAATATAGTATCCGTGGTGAAAACCTAGAAGTAACAGAAGCAATTCGTGATTATGTAGTTTCTAAACTCGAAAAGATCGAAAAATACTTCCAAGCAGATCAAGAACTAGATGCACGTGTAAATTTGAAAGTGTATCGTGAAAAGACTGCTAAGGTAGAAGTAACAATTCCACTTGGATCTATTACTCTTCGTGCAGAAGACGTTTCTCAAGATATGTATGGATCTATTGATTTGGTGACAGATAAGATTGAACGTCAAATCCGTAAAAATAAAACTAAAATTGAACGTAAGAACAGAAATAAAGTTTCTACTAGCCAACTATTTACAGATGCCTTAGTAGAAGAGACAGATGCTGCTCAACCTAAAGTTGTTCGTTCAAAACAAATTGATTTAAAACCAATGGACCTTGAAGAAGCACTTCTTCAGATGGACTTATTGGGCCATGATTTCTTCATTTATATCGATGTTGAAGATGAAACTACAAATGTTATTTATCGACGCGAAGATGGAGATATTGGTCTTCTTGAAGTGAAAGAATCTTAATACTTAATATGCTTAGATTAAAAAGGTGGTTTACACTAGTGTAAACCACCTTTTGTGTTCATGAATACTACATGAACATAAGTGCTTTCCTTCTTTAAAGGTCGCTTTTTCAGTGCAAATATGGTATAATATTGCGCAAGAGGTTTGTAATGAAAAAAAATGAAATGAATCCCTTTTTTATATTCTTATTTGTTGGGATTTCCTTTATAATCATGACTGTATTGGTTATTTTTCTTCAAAATAACCTAGTCACAATAGCATGCTTATTTTTATTAATGGTGGCATTTCTTTTGATATTTTATTTTCAGAAGAAATCTTATCAAAAAACAGAAATTGAACAAATCCAGTACGTAAACCATCAAGCGGAAGATAGTTTGAGTTCGCTCTTAGAACAGATGCCGGTTGGAGTTGTCAAACTAAACATGGAAAGTAGTGAGATTGAGTGGTTCAATCCCTATGCAGAGTTAATGCTGACAACGGAAGATGGAGAAATTGACCATTCTCAAGTTCAAGAAATTATAAAAACAGCCATATCTTCGCCTGGAATTTATGCCAATGTGGGAGAAAAACGTTATGCAGTGCATCTAGATAAAAACTCGGGTGTGCTCTACTTTTTTGACGTTTCTGGAGAATACGAAGCCACAGTGGAATTGGTTACGAGCCGCCCTGTTATTGGTGTTATTTCGGTAGATAATTATGATGATTTAGAGAATGAAACATCTGAATCAGACATCAGCCATATTAATAGTTTTGTTGCGAATTATGTCGCAGAGTTTACTGGAAAACATCAGATGTTTTCTCGTAGAGTGACCATGGATCGTTTTTACTTGTTTACCGACTATACGGTATTGGAGCAATTGATGCAGGATAAATTTTCTGTAATAGATACCTTCCGTGAAGAAGCCAAACAGAGAGAACTACCATTGACAATGAGTATGGGCTTATCATACGGCGATGGTGATCACGAGGGCATTGGTAAAGTTGCTTTATCGAATCTCAATCTTGCAGAAGTTCGTGGTGGAGACCAAGTTGTTGTCAAAGAAAATGACGAAACGAAGAATCCAATTTATTTTGGTGGTGGGACGGCGGCTTCTATTAAACGAACAAGAACACGTACTAGAGCTATGATGACGGCAATCTCTGAGAAATTGAAGAGTGTTGATCATGTTTTCGTTGTTGGTCATAAAAACTTAGACATGGATGCTTTGGGCTCTGCGGTCGGAATGCAATTGTTCTCGAGTAATGTCTTGGATGAAAGTTATGTAGTCTATGACGCTGAACAAATGTCTCCTGATATTCATCGCGCAATTCAATTTTTAGAGAATGAGGGAGTAACAAAACTCCTTACTCTAAATCAGGCTATGGAAATAGTCACTAATCGTTCTTTGCTTATAATGGTGGACCACTCTAAGACAGCCTTGACCTTGTCAAAAGAGTTTTATGATTTATTCACGCAAACGATTGTTATTGACCATCATAGACGAGATCAAGATTTCCCAGATAATGCAGTGATTACCTATATCGAGAGTGGCGCAAGTAGCGCAAGTGAACTTGTGACAGAGTTGATTCAATTCCAGAATTCTAAGAAAGCACGCTTAAGTCGTATCCAAGCTAGTGTTCTTATGGGCGGTATGATGCTGGATACTAAGAATTTCACCTCTCGTGTAACTAGCCGAACCTTTGACGTGGCAAGTTATCTAAGAACACGTGGTAGTGATAGTATTGTAATTCAAGAACTTGCGGCGACTGACTTTGAAGAGTATCGATTGGTTAATGAGCTAATCTTGCAAGGACAGGCCGTACAACCTTCTATTCTTGTAGCTCAGGCCAAGGATGCTAAGGAGTATGATATTGTAGTGATTAGTAAAGCAGCTGATACTATGTTAGCTATGTCAGGTATTGAAGCTAGTTTTGTCATTGCAAAAAACCGCCAAGGGGATATTTCTATTTCTGCGCGAAGTCGCAGTAAGATTAATGTGCAACGGATTATGGAAGAATTGGGTGGCGGAGGGCACTTCAACTTGGCAGCTGCTCGACTTACAGATATGAGTCTGCAAGAAGCCGGTGATAAACTAAAAACCGTTATTTCTAATGAAATTAGAGAAAAGGAGACAGAAGAATGAAAGTAATCTTTTTAGCAGATGTAAAAGGAAAAGGGAAAAAAGGCGAAATCAAGGAAGTGCCAACAGGTTATGCGCAAAACTTTTTGATTAAGAAAAACCTTGCTAAAGAAGCGACTTCACAAGCAATTGGTGAGTTGCGCGGGAAGCAAAAATCTGAAGAAAAAGCACATGCTCAACTTCTTGCAGAAGCACAAGAAATTAAGGCGAAACTTGAAGCAGAAGAAACAATTGTTGAGTTTGTTGAAAAAGTTGGTCCAGATGGAAGAACTTTTGGTTCAATTACTAGCAAGAAAATTGCTGAAGAACTCCAAAAACAATTTGGAATTAAAATTGATAAACGTCATATTCAAGTTCAATCTCCAATTCGAGCAGTTGGCTTGATTGATGTTCCGGTAAAAATTTATCAGGATGTAACTAGCGTCATCAATCTTCGTGTAAAAGAAGGCTAAGCTAGATTTGAGTAATGATTTTGTAAAAGGAAGGAAAGTCTGATGGCAGAAGTAGAAGAACTACGAGTTCAACCCCAGGATATTTTGGCAGAACAATCGGTATTGGGAGCTATATTTATCGATGAGAGTAAACTCGTATTTGTTCGAGAATATATTGACTCTCGAGACTTCTTTAAGTATGCTCACCGTTTGATTTTTCAGGCCATGGTTGATTTGTCAGATCGAGGCGAAGCCATTGATGCAACGACTGTTCGTACGATATTAGATGATCAAGGTGATTTGCAAAATATTGGTGGCTTGTCCTACCTTGTTGAGATTATCAACTCTGTACCAACCTCTGCAAATGCTGAATACTATGCAAAAATTGTAGCAGAGAAAGCCACGCTTCGTCGTTTGATTGCTAAGTTGACAGAGTCTGTAAACCAAGCTTACGAAGCCTCTAGTCCAGCAGATGAAATCATTGCTAGAGCAGAAAAAGGTTTGATCGATGTCAGTGAGAATGCAAATCGTAGTGGTTTTAGAAACATTCGTGACATTTTAAATCTTAATTTTGGGAATCTTGAAGTTCGATCACAACAAACGTCGGATATTACGGGGATTGCTACTGGTTATCAAGATTTGGATCATATGACAACTGGTTTGCACGAGGAGGAGTTAATCATTCTTGCTGCTCGTCCTGCGGTTGGTAAGACTGCTTTTGCCTTGAATATTGCTCAAAATATTGGAACCAAGCTAGACAAGACCGTTGCAATTTTCTCACTCGAGATGGGTGCTGAGAGTCTGGTCGATCGTATGTTGGCTGCCGAAGGACTAGTAGAGTCTCACTCTATCCGTACAGGGCAATTGACTGAGGAAGAGTGGCGCAAATATACGATTGCTCAAGGCAATCTTGCAAAAGCAAGTATCTATATTGACGATACCCCTGGAATTCGAATTACGGAGATTCGTTCACGCGCCAGAAAATTGTCTCAGGAAACAGGCAATCTTGGATTGATCTTGATTGACTACCTGCAGCTAATTACAGGGACTGGTCGTGAAAATCGTCAACAAGAGGTTTCAGAGATTTCACGTCAGTTGAAAATTCTGGCCAAGGAATTGAAGGTTCCCGTTATCGCGCTAAGTCAGTTGTCACGTAGTGTTGAACAACGTCAAGATAAAAGACCGGTGCTATCAGATATTCGTGAGTCGGGATCTATCGAGCAGGATGCGGATATCGTAGCCTTTCTTTATCGTGATGACTATTACGAGCGTGGTGGGGAAGAAGAGGAAGGTCTTCCTAATAACAAGGTAGAAGTGATTATCGAGAAAAACCGTAGCGGTGCACGTGGAACGGTAGAATTGATTTTCCAAAAAGAATATAACAAATTCTCAAGCATTTCGAAGAGAGAGGAACAAAGATGACAGATGCATTTACAGATGTAGCCAAGATGAAAAAAATCAAGGAAGAAATCAAGGCGCATGAAGGACAAGTAGTGGAAATGACCTTAGAAAATGGTCGTAAACGCCAAAAGAATCGCTTAGGAAGACTCATTGAAGTTTATCCATCGCTCTTTATCGTTGAATTTGGAAATGTTGAAGGGGACAAACAGGCCAATGTCTATGTTGAATCCTTCACCTATTCAGATATTTTAACGGAAAAGAATTTGATTCACTATTTGGATTAAGGTTGAAAGTGAGAGTATTCTCACTTTTTTCTTTTTCTTTCGAATGATATAAATGAGGTTAACCTCAAAAATTTATCTATTCGAAGGAGAATGAATGACATATAGTAAAAAGGAAACTTTTCTAAAGAGAACGACGGTGGGTACAGCATCATTATTGCTAGCAGGTGCTTTTTTGTTTGGTGGAGGAACTGTTCATGCCAATCAGGTAAACAATGGCTCACTGGCGCGTGGAGATGATTATCCCTATTATTATAAAAATGGAAATCAAAATATTGATAAATGGCGCCTATACTCAAGACAGTGCACATCTTTTGCAGCTTTTCGATTAAGTAGTGTTAATGGATTTGAACTACCAGCTGCTTATGGGCATGCGAAAGAATGGGGCTATCGAGCTCAAAAAGAAGGATATCGTGTAGATCAGAGACCAGCGATTGGGGCTATTGCTTGGAGCACGAGGGGAACGCATGGTCATGTAGCTTGGGTTTCTAACGTGATTGGAGACATGATTGAAATCGAGGAGTACAATTACGACTATACAGAAACGTATCATCGTAGGACAGTAAAAGCAAGTTCTATGACTGGATTCATTCATTTTAAAGATGTAGGGAATGCTAGTGTAGGAAATTATCAATCTGTACTAGCCTCTAGTGGAACACATTATTTTACAGAAAAAGCAGCTATTATGAATCAGCCATCATTGACATCTACTATCATCGACTACTACGAACCTGGAATGAGTGTTCATTATGATCAAACTCTTGAAAAGGATGGTTATAGATGGATTAGTTATATGTCACGAAGTGGGAATAGACGTTATATCCCGTTAATTAAAACGGCAACCTCTAAGAATGGATGGGAAAAACAGGGGACAATCTGGTACTACTATGAAAATGACAAAGTGGCTCTTGGTTGGAAAAAAATAGACGGAAGTTGGTACTATTTCCAAACAAGTGGTGCCATGAGAACAGGATGGCTAAAAGACGGATCTAAGTGGTACTACTTGAAATCATCTGGGGAAATGCAGACAGGATGGTTGAAGGATAAGGGCATTTGGTATTATCTCGAAAGCTCAGGTGCAATGAAGGCTAGTCAGTGGTTCCAGGTTTCAGGGAAATATTATTACGTGAACGCATCTGGAGAATTGGCAGTAGATACGACTATCGATGGTTTCCAAGTTGATAGCAATGGTGCGCGAGTTGAAAAAAATCCCAATAAGCCTTGACCGATAATCTAACTCTTAGCAATGGTATTTTTCCCTGCTTTCCTTTATAATGGGTGTATGGACAAGAAAAAATTATTATTGATTGATGGTTCTTCAGTTGCTTTCAGAGCATTTTTTGCACTTTACCAGCAACTGGATCGTTTTAAAAATGACAATGGACTACATACCAATGCAATCTATGGATTTCATCTGATGCTAAATCACCTGTTGGAACGTGTCCAACCGAGTCATATCTTGGTTGCTTTTGATGCAGGAAAGACAACTTTCCGTACAGAGATGTATGCTGATTATAAGGGCGGTCGCGCTAAGACTCCAGATGAGTTTCGTGAGCAATTCCCCTTCATTCGTGAGTTGCTAGACCATCTTGGGATTCGCCACTATGAATTAGCCCAGTATGAGGCTGATGATATCATTGGTACCTTGGGACGCTTGGCTGAAAAGGAATCTTTTGATGTAACGATTGTCAGCGGAGACAAGGACTTGATTCAGTTGACGGATGAGCATACCGTGGTTGAGATTTCTAAGAAAGGTGTTGCTGAGTTTGAGGCTTTTACTCCAGAATACCTCATGGAAAAGATGGGAATCACACCAGCTCAGTTTATCGATCTTAAGGCTCTCATGGGTGATAAGTCTGACAATATCCCTGGGGTAACCAAGATTGGTGAAAAGACTGGTATCAAACTCTTGTTAGAACATGGCTCGCTTGAAGGTATTTATGAAAATATTGACAGCATGAAGGCTTCAAAGATGAAGGAAAATCTTATCAATGACAAGGAACAAGCCTTTCTGTCTAAAACACTAGCTACCATCGACACGAAAGCGCCAATCGAGATAGGCCTGGATGATTTGGTCTATAGTGGGCCAAATGTGGAAAACCTTGGGAAATTCTACGATGAGATGGGCTTTAAGCAGCTCAAGCAAGCCTTGAATGCTTCTCAGGCTAACCAAGCTGAGACTTTGAATTTCACTATGGTAGATAAAGTGAGTCAAGATATGCTGAGTGCCGACTCTATCTTTCTCTTTGAACTTTTTGGTGAAAATTACCATACAGATGACTTGGTTGGTTTGGCCTGGTCATGCGGAGACAAACTCTATGCTACAGATAAGCTGGAACTTCTGCAGGATCCGATTCTTAAGGATTTTCTAGAAAAAACATCTCTGAAAGTGTATGACTTTAAGAAAGCTAAAGTTCTCTTAAATCGCTTTGGTTTGGACTTGCAGGCTCCTGCTTTTGACAGTCGCTTGGCCAAATACCTTCTCTCTACTGTAGAGAATAATGAAATTTCAACCATTGCTAGTCTCTACGGCCAAACTTATTTGGTTGATGATGAAACCTTCTATGGTAAGGGTGTCAAGAAAGCTATCCCTGAGAGAGAAACCTTCTTGGAGCACTTGGCTCGTAAGGTTGCTGTGCTGGTTGAGACAGAGCCTGTATTGCTTGAAAAATTAAGTGAAAACGGACAATTAGACCTTCTCTATGACATGGAGCAACCTCTGGCCCTTGTTCTTGCTAAGATGGAAATCGCTGGGATCAAGGTAAAAAAAGAAACTCTACTCGAGATGCAAGCTGAAAATGAGCTTGTCATTGAAAAGCTAACTCAAGAGATTTATGAATTGGCTGGTGAGGAGTTCAACATCAACTCGCCTAAGCAGTTGGGCGAACTACTTTTTGAAAAGCTAGGTCTCCCTATAGAATACACCAAGAAAACCAAGACAGGTTACTCAACAGCAGTGGATGTGCTAGAACGCTTAGCTCCTATTGCCCCAATCGTCAAGAAAATTTTAGATTATCGTCAGATTGCTAAGATTCAATCGACTTATGTGATTGGTTTGCAGGATTGGATTTTAGCGGATGGCAAGATTCACACGCGCTATGTGCAGGATTTGACTCAGACAGGGCGTCTGTCTAGTGTGGATCCAAACTTGCAAAATATTCCTGTTCGCTTGGAACAAGGTCGCCTCATTCGTAAGGCTTTCGTTCCAGAGTGGGAGGATAGTGTCCTTCTCAGCTCTGACTACTCACAGATTGAATTGCGAGTTTTGGCGCATATCTCTAAAGATGAGCACTTAATCAAGGCTTTCCAAGAGGGAGCTGATATCCATACCTCGACAGCCATGCGTGTCTTTGGAATTGAGCGTCCCGAGGATGTGACTCCAAACGACCGTCGTAATGCCAAGGCTGTCAATTTTGGAGTGGTTTACGGAATTTCAGACTTTGGTTTATCCAATAACCTAGGTATCAGCCGTAAAGAGGCTAAAGCATATATCGACACTTACTTTGAACGCTTCCCTGGTATCAAAAATTACATGGATGAAGTCGTTCGTGAGGCGCGTGATAAGGGTTATGTGGAGACTCTCTTCAAACGTCGTCGTGAGTTGCCAGATATCAATTCGCGTAACTTTAACATTCGTGGTTTTGCAGAGCGTACAGCTATCAACTCACCGATTCAAGGATCGGCTGCAGATATTCTCAAAATCGCTATGATTCAGCTAGATAAAGCCTTGGTGGCAGGTGGTTATCAAACTAAGATGCTGTTACAAGTACACGATGAAATTGTTCTTGAAGTGCCTAAGTCAGAATTAGCTGCCATTAAAAAAATCGTCAAACAAACCATGGAAGAAGCCATTCAACTCAGTGTGCCCCTGATTGCTGATGAAAATGAAGGCGTAACTTGGTACGAAGCTAAGTAGAAATAGCCTATCAGACAAAAAAGAAATCCCCTTGAACATTATGGTTCAAAGGGGATTTTTCTTTCAGGAAAAGACAAAAGTGAAACTATCTAGATAATAGTAGGATTTATTTGATTTGTTTCTTTTGTTGTTTTTTTGCAAGGATTGGTAGAATAACACCTAAACCAATCAGAATAATTGGGGTCAAGATGTTTGTAAGAAGAGAGAATTGCCAAGCAGTTGGATTTTCAGTATAGCTAATTTTTGGAACCATACCTAGGATACAAGCAAAGGCAGTGAAGAGGAAGCACCAAGTACCAATCACAAAGCCAAGTTTAGGATTGTTAACAAACTTGTATTCGGCATTTTTGTATGTTTTCCAAGCGCGATTGAGCATCATATAGGCAAGGAATACCCAGAGATAACGCATTGGCATTACGATAGAATTGAGGTTGGTCATCCATTTTACAAGTCCGTCAATTTCTTGGATACCAAAAATTGGAAGGATGATGATAAGGCTAACGAGGACGCCTGTAAGGAGGTAGCCGTTAATGAGGACACCTTTTTCAGTACGTTTACGAAGCCAGCTTGGGATGTAGTTTTCGTCAGCGTTATTGAGTAGGATTTGTAATGGTGCGTCAATAGAGAAGGCAAGCGCAGCGATTTGTCCGATCATATTTGTAAGAGCGTAAATCACAACGAAAAGATTTCCAACTCCCCAAGAATTTCCTAATATTTGGAAGGCTTGATAAGCACCATTACGCATAAGGTCTTCAGGGATGTTATTACCATCAAACAGCATTCCCATGGCAACTGAACCAAGGATAGCAGAGAGTCCTACCATGATGGCCATGACAATCATACCTTTTGGAAATTCTTTTGCAGGATTACGAGTTTGATTCACATAAGGGGAAATTTTTTCACAACCACCAACGGCAAAGACCAGTAGTGAGATGGTTGTAAAATAAGAAAAATCAAAGTTTGGAATGTAGGTGCTCAGTTGATCCATGTGTGGTGTCGCAAACTGGATGTCTGGTTTGATGAAAGGCAGACCGACAGCCAAAAGCACAAAGAGTAAAGACATAATCAACATGGCACTTCCTGCCAAGCTACCGATGACTTTCAGTGTTGTCAATCCTTTTGTAGAAAGGTAGAGGAAAAGTCCAAAGATTAGCAAGCAGAGAATAACAATCCAGTGGAAGTCGATTTGTTTTAGAAATTGTCCGTTACCCTGCAAGGCCCATCCAAGCGGAATCAGGATTCCTTGAGGTTTTTGTGCAAGATAAGGGATATGCACAACCCAGTAGGTCCAAGCGGCAAAGTAGGCGAGGCGTTTGGTTGATGTTTTTTCAACCCAGTCGCTAACACCGCTTCCGCTTTCCTTGAAGGTAGAACCTAGTTGTCCGACGATGAGTGAATATGGGATAAAGTAGAGTGCGAGGATTAAAACCCAAGATACGACTACTGAAATCCCCTGTTGAGAATAGTTGTTGACGACGTTTCCTAGCCCCCAAACCATGTTGAAAGCAATCAGAGAAACCATCAGCCAATTAAGTTGGTGTTGATCTTTTTTCATAATGTCTCCTTTTCTGATAAATTCAGTATATCATGATTTTTTGAAAGCGCCTAACAAACTTTGAAATTTACTATAAAAAGTAAAAGCTAGCTAACAGATAGGGAATAGGGCTTGTTGGTTTAGAAAAAGATTATCCACATCCTGTGGATAACTCAAGGTGTCAACAACAACTGTCTCTTTCTAGTTTTGATGTGAGAAGTGGAGATAAAATTGATAGAATGGAAAATAATGAAGTCTTTGTAAACCTTGGTATAACAAGATTTACAGACTGTGTTCGGTTGTAAATCCTATAGACTTGGATTGGAAAACATTTTGGAAAAACTTGAAACTATTTTCCAAAGAAAAGTTGAAAGTTATTCACAGCTTGTGGAAAACTTTATATGGATAAGAAAACCCCTTTGCGCCTGACAAAGGGGTTGAGTTATTACTGCTTTGGTAACCAGCCGAGATTAAATTCAAGAGTCTTGGCATTGAGCAGTTCCTGATGGCTGATGCTTTGTTTTTCTTTCCCGTCCAGTAGACAGTTTTGGACAAAGTGGAAGTGTTCATGATTCTGTTGAGTACGAATATCAAGCCATTTATCTTCTTGGGCTAGATAGACACGAAGGTGGTCAAAGTACGGAATTCCAAGGTCATAACTTGCTTTTCCTGGGCAAGTTGGGTAAAGTCCGAGAGCAGACCACACATACCAAGCCGATAGACTGCCATTATCCTCATCTCCTGGATAAGCATCCCAGCCAGCTCGAAAGGCCTTTTGACGGAGAGTCTTGATCAAAAGACTGGTATATTGGGGAACATTACTATAGCGGAAAAGATAAGGGATGTGGAAACTTGGTTGGTTTGAAATGGCTAGTTGACCAAATGGCGCTGTTGCCATCTCACTCATCTCATGGATTTCATAGCCATAGCCCGTCGTTTCAAAGAGTGGGAGACTTTGACAAGCTTTCAAAAGATAGTTGCTAAAAGCTTCTTTTCCACCCATTAGTTGGCTAAGTCCAGAAATGTCATGCAAGACACCCAGACTGGCTTGAACGGCTGAACACTCAGCGTAGTCACGGCCCCAACTATAAGGAGAAAAGTCAGGACGGAAGTTTCCATCTACATCACGCGCCCTCATATAGCCTGTCTCAGGGTCAAATAGATTTTGATAATTCTTAGAATAGTGGGCATAGGTTTGGGCTAGCTCTTCTTGCCCTAATTTTGCTGCACAAGTAGAGATACAAAAGTCACTGTATGCATAGTCTAGTGTGTGACTGACACTTTCATGATAATCTGTGGATAAGTAGCCGATTTCTTGGTATTGAGAAAGGCCATGGCGTCCGTTGATGGCTTTTGGATCTGACTTGGTCGCAGTTTCGATCATGGCTTTGAGAAATTCTTCTTCAAGCTCAGGCGCCATGTCTTTGCAAGCACTATCTGCTAGTACACCATCAATCAAAGTACCAGGCATCATTCCTCTTTCGTCAGGAGCTAGCCACTTAGGCAGATATCCTGTGTCGTGATAGCTATTGAGGAAGCCCTCAAGAAACTGACGATAGTGCTCTGGAATAATCAAGGCAAAGAGTGGGAATGAAGTGCGGAATGTGTCCCAGAAGCCATTGTTGGTAAAGAGCAGACCTGGTTTGCTAGTTCCTGAAGCCAGGTCCATATGGATGTTTTCACCTTGCTCATTTACCTCATAAAAGGTTTGCGGGAAGAGGAAAAGCCTGTAGAGGCAGTGGTCAAAAAATGTTCGTTCTACTGAGCCGGTTTCTACGACATCAAAACGGCCTAGAAGGTCTTCCCAACTTGCTTTAGCCTCTGATTTCGTTTCTTCAAAGTCTTTTCTAGGCAGATTAAAGAGGGCCTGTTCTTTAGAAATAAAAGAAGTAGCTAGTTGAACCAGAGCTTCTGCTCCAGCCAAGTCGATACACCAGTTTTGCCCCACTTGATTGATAGATAGAATATCCGTAGAGAATACGAGAGCAGTAAACATGACGAGGGGACTTTTGTTGGTTTCGGTTAATCCGCTTTGACCAAGGCTGACAGTACGCTCATCTATTTGCTCTAATGATAAATCATCAGCTGCATGCAGATAGAGTGAGATCTTCTTGCCTTGTATCTGTCTTAGTTGAATAGAAGCCCCATAGCAAGTCGGTGTGAGTTGAGTTTCAATCTGGTAACGTTCAGAAAAAATTCTGAGATAATGGGGATTGAAAATGGCACGCTCCAAGTTATAGGAAGACTGACGATAGAAGAGCGTATCACCGCTGATTTTTCCTGTAACTGGAGTCAGTAGTAACCAAGAATAATCACCAATCCAAGGGCTAGGCTGATGGGTTAATCGAATACCCTGAAATATGGGAAGATGGGGATCAAAAAACCAAGATCCTTCCTGATCACTAGTTTGTGGAACAAAGTAATTCATCCCAAAAGGCACTCCAGTGTAGGGTAGGGTGTTGCCTCGTGAAAATGCATGTTTACTAGCTGTTCCAAAACGCGTATCAATGGTTTCAAGTATAGGTTTCATAGAATATCCTTTAGTCGTTTTCTACATTATATCAGAAAATTTAGCCTTTAGAAAAGGAGTTTTAAATATAACAATTTTGTAGAAAAATGACTATCATTTGTGTATATATTTTCTGGGCTAAAAGCTATATACTGAAAATGAAAATTTGTTTGAAAGAGGCAAAATAGTTTATGGTTTATTCAAAAGAAATTGTTAGAGAGTGGCTAGATGAGGTAGCGGAGCGTGCTAAAGATCATCCGGAATGGGTGGATGTCTTTGAACGTTGCTACACAGACACTTTAGACAATACAGTTGAAATCTTAGAAGACGGCTCGACCTTTGTGCTAACCGGGGATATTCCAGCTATGTGGCTCCGTGATTCAACTGCTCAGCTTAGACCATACTTTCATGTGGCAAAAAGAGATTCTCGTTTGCGCCAGACCATTGCTGGTTTGGTTAAACGCCAGATGACTTTGATTCTCAAGGATCCCTATGCCAACTCTTTCAATATTGAGGAGAACTGGAAGGGTCATCACGAGACAGACCATACAGACCTCAATGGCTGGATTTGGGAACGTAAGTATGAAGTGGATTCGCTTTGCTATCCCTTGCAATTGGCTTATCTTCTTTGGAAGGAAACTGGTGAGACTAGCCAGTTTGATGAAACTTTTGTTACGGCGACTAAGGAGATTCTCCATCTCTGGACGGTGGAACAAGACCACAAGAACTCACCATACCGTTTCGTTCGTGATACTGATCGTAAGGAAGATACCTTGGTAAATGATGGTTTTGGTCCTGATTTTGCCGTGACAGGGATGACATGGTCAGCCTTTCGTCCGAGTGATGACTGCTGTCAGTATAGCTACTTGATTCCATCAAATATGTTTGCAGTGGTTGTTTTGGGTTATGTCCAGGAAATCTTTGCTACATTGAATCTAGCTGATAGTGAAGGCATCATTGCTGATGCCAAACGTCTGCAAGCTGAAATTCAAGAAGGAATCGAAAATTACGCCTACACGACTAACAGCAAGGGCGAGAAGATCTATGCCTTTGAAGTAGACGGTTTAGGAAATGCTAGCATCATGGACGACCCTAACGTACCAAGTTTGTTAGCTGCTCCATATCTTGGTTACTGTGATGTCAATGACGAAGTGTATCAAGCAACTCGTCGCACCATTCTCAGCCCTGAAAATCCTTACTTCTACCAAGGAGAATACGCTAGCGGTCTCGGAAGCTCTCATACCTTCTATCGTTATATCTGGCCGATTTCCCTATCAATTCAAGGCTTAACAGCTACAGATAAAGCTGAGAAAAAATACTTGCTAGACCAACTAGTTGCATGTGATGGCGGAACAGGGGTTATGCACGAAAGCTTCCACGTAGATGATCCGACTCTCTACTCTCGTGAATGGTTCTCATGGGCCAACATGATGTTCTGCGAATTGGTCTTGGATTACCTAGATATTCGCTAATGAGCCTTAGCTCAATAGGTTCTTGCAAAGAATCACAAATATATTTTTAAATTTAAGTTAGAATGAGGTTTTACTCATGGAAAATGTTGTTGTACATATCATCTCTCACAGTCACTGGGATCGTGAGTGGTATCTACCTTTTGAAAGTCACCGCATGCAATTGGTGGAACTTTTTGATGATCTTTTTGATCTTTTCGAAAATGATCCTGAGTTCAAGAGCTTCCATCTAGATGGACAAACCATTGTCCTCGATGACTATTTAGAAATTCGCCCTGAAAACCGTGACAAGGTGCAGCGTTATATCGATGAAGGCAAATTGAAGATTGGGCCTTTCTATATCTTGCAGGATGATTACTTGATTTCCAGTGAAGCTAACGTCCGCAATACCTTGATTGGACAAGCGGAATGTGCCAAATGGGGCAAATCTACCCAAATTGGTTACTTCCCAGACACCTTTGGAAATATGGGGCAGGCTCCTCAAATCCTTCAAAAATCAGGTATTCACGTAGCAGCCTTTGGTCGCGGTGTCAAGCCAATCGGATTTGACAATCAAGTCCTTGAAGATGAACAGTTTACCTCTCAATTTTCTGAGATGTACTGGCAAGGGGCTGATGGTAGCCGTGTACTCGGTATTCTTTTTGCTAACTGGTACAGTAACGGGAATGAAATTCCAGTGGATAAAGACGAGGCTTTGACTTTCTGGAAGCAAAAATTAGCAGACGTCCGTGATTATGCATCGACCAACCAATGGTTGATGATGAACGGCTGTGACCACCAGCCTGTTCAGAGAAATCTGAGCGAAGCCATTCGCGTGGCAAACGAACTCTTCCCTGACGTGACCTTTATTCATAGCTCATTTGACGAATATGTCCAAGCACTGGAAAGTGCTCTTCCTGAACAATTATCAACGGTCACAGGTGAGTTGACCAGTCAGGAAACGGATGGTTGGTATACTCTTGCTAACACATCTTCTTCCCGTATTTACCTCAAACAAGCCTTCCAAGAAAACAGCAACTTGTTAGAGCAGGTCGTGGAACCATTAACCATTATCACTGGTGGACATAACCACAAGGATCAATTGACCTATGCTTGGAAAGTACTTCTGCAAAATGCACCGCACGATAGTATCTGTGGCTGTAGTATTGACGAAGTTCACCGTGAAATGGAAACTCGTTTTGCAAAGGTTAATCAAGTCGGGAATTTTGTTAAGAGTAATCTTCTTAACGAATGGAAGGATAAATTAGCTACTCAAAATGCGCAAAGTGATCACCTCTTTACCGTTGTCAACACAGCTTTACATGACAAGGTTGATACAGTCAGTGTTGTAGTGGATGTTGTGACTTGTGATTTTAAAGAATTACATCCGACTGAAGGTTACAAGAAGATGGCAGCCGTGACCTTGGCAGATTACCATGTTGAAGATTTGGATGGCCATGTCCTTGAAGCTAAGATTGAAGACTTGGGAGCAAGTTTTGGCTATACTTTGCCTAAAGATAAATTCCGCCAACCATATATTGCACGCCAAGTGCGCGTGACAATCCCAGTCCACCTTGCACCGCTTTCTTGGGCAAGCTTCCAATTGGTCGAAGGTCAAGTAGATTACCGTGATGGTATTTACCAAAATGGAGTCATTGATACCCCATTCGTAACAGTGAGTGTAGATGAAGGAATCACAGTCTATGACAAGACTACAAACGAAGCCTACGAAGATTTCATCCAATTCGAGGATCGTGGAGATATTGGTAACGAGTACATTTACTTCCAACCCAAAGGAACTGATCCAATCTATGCTCAATTGAAGGGATACGATGTCCTAGAAAACAATGCTCGCTATGCTAAGGTATTGCTCAAACATGACTTGACTATTCCAGTTAGCGCAGATGAAAAATTGGATGCAGAACAAAGAGGTATCATCGAGTTCATGAAACGAGATGCAGGTCGTTCAGAAGAGTTGACAACCATTCCTCTTGAAACAGAAATGACTGTCTTTGTGGACAATCCACAGATTCGCTTCAAGACTCGCTTTACTAATACAGCCAAAGACCACCGCATTCGTCTCTTGGTGAAAACTCATAACACTCGTCCAAGCAATGATTCTGAAAGCATCTATGAAGTTGTGACAAGACCAAATAAACCAGCAGCTTCTTGGGAAAATCCTGAAAATCCACAACACCAACAAGCCTTTGTCAGCTTGTATGATGATGTAAAAGGAGTGACAGTATCCAATAAAGGATTGCACGAGTATGAAATTCTTGGAGATGACACCATGGCTGTAACCCTTCTCCGTGCTTCAGGCGAACTCGGTGACTGGGGTTACTTCCCAACGCCGGAAGCTCAGTGCTTGCGTGATATCGAAGTTGAATTTGCAGTAGAATGTCACCAAGCAGGGGAACGCTTCTCAGCTTTCCGTCGTGCCAAAGCCTTCCAGGTGCCATTTACAGCTCTTCAAGTTGCAAAACAAGAGGGTAGCGTTGCAGCAACGGGTAGCCTCTTTAACCATCCGGCACTGAACTTGCCACAAGTCTGCCCAACAGCCTTTAAGGTGGCTGAGAATGAAGAAGGTTATGTCCTTCGTTACTACAACATGAGTCAAGAAAATATCCGTGTGTCTGAAAAACAACAAACTATTC
The DNA here is from genome assembly GCF_015546995.1 of Streptococcus infantis. Classification (GTDB taxonomy): domain Bacteria; phylum Bacillota; class Bacilli; order Lactobacillales; family Streptococcaceae; genus Streptococcus; species Streptococcus infantis_J. Next base: position 68,792 of record NZ_JADMUH010000003.1, on the reverse strand, counting down.
TTGACTTGCTGGAACGCCCATACCCAGTCCATTCAGGACTATTGGCACCACAGGAAATTCGTACAGAACTCATTCAAAAAGAAGAAATTTAATTTCAAAAAGTAAACATAAAAAGAAAGGAGGAGCGAAAAAGTAAGAACCAACTGCTGATTCGCTCCTTTTTGCAGGTGAAAGCAATGACCATTGCAACGATTGATATCGGAGGGACTGGCATTAAGTTTGCTAGTCTAACTCCTGATGGAAAGATTTTAGATAAGACCAGCACCCCAACTCCAGAAACTCTAGAAGATTTGTTGGCTTGGTTGGACCAACGCTTGTCAGAACAGGACTATCGTGGGATTGCTATGAGTGTGCCAGGTGCAGTTAACCAAGAAACAGGAGTGATTGAGGGAATTAGCGCCATTCCTTACATCCATGGTTTTTCTTGGTATGAGGCCCTTGCTCATCACAAACTACCTGTTCATTTAGAAAATGATGCCAACTGTGTTGGACTCAGTGAACTGTTAGCTCACCCTGAGATTGAAAATGCAGCCTGTGTCGTGATTGGTACAGGGATTGGTGGCGCCATGATTATCAATGGAAAACTTCACCGAGGTCGTCATGGTTTGGGTGGAGAGTTTGGCTATATGACAACTATCGAGCCTGCAGAAAAACTCAACAACTGGTCATTACTAGCTTCTACGGGAAACATGGTTCGTTATGTGATTGAGAAATCAGGTCAGTCTGACTGGGATGGCCGTAAGATTTACCAAGAGGCGGCAGCCGGCAATGCCCTTTGCCAAGAAGCTATTGAACGCATGAATCGTAACCTAGCTCAAGGCCTGCTCAATATCCAGTACCTGATTGATCCAGATGTGATTAGCCTAGGTGGCTCTATCAGTCAGAACCCTGATTTTATCAAAGGGGTGCAAAAAGCAGTAGACACTTTTGTCGAAACCTATGAAGAATATACAATTGCTCCAGTGATTCAAGCTTGCACCTATCACGCAGATGCTAATCTCTACGGTGCCCTTGTCAACTGGTTACAGGAGGAAAACCAATGGTAAGTTTTACAGGACTTAGTCCCAAACAAGCCCAATCTATCGAAGTATTAAAAAATCACATTTCTCTACCAGATGTAGAGGTGGGAGTCTCTCAGTCTGACCAAGCTTCTATCTCTATCAAGGGTGAGAATGGGCAGTATCAACTGACCTACAGCAAACCTCATCAACTCTACCGTGCCTTGTCTGTCCTCGCAACAGCTTTAGCAGAAGGGGACAAGGTAGAGATTGAAGAGCAGGCGGCCTATGAAGATTTAGCCTATATGGCGGACTGTTCGCGAAATGCAGTACTCAATGTCGCATCCGCTAAGCAAATGATTGAACTTCTAGCTCTGATGGGTTACTCAACCTTTGAGCTCTATATGGAAGACACCTATCAGATTGAGGGGCAACCTTACTTTGGTTATTTCCGTGGAGCGTATTCAGCTGAAGAGTTACAGGAAATTGAAGCATACGCCCAGCAGTTTGACATGACCTTTGTCCCATGTATCCAGACCTTAGCTCACTTATCTGCCTTTGTCAAATGGGGTGTCAAAGAAGTTCAGCAACTTCGTGATGTAGAAGACATTCTTCTCATCGGTGAAGAAAAAGTCTACGACCTGATTGACGGTATGTTTGCGACGTTATCTAAACTACAAACTCGCAAGGTCAATATCGGAATGGACGAAGCTCACCTAGTTGGTTTGGGACGTTACCTTATCCTGAACGGTGTGGTTGATCGTAGTCTCCTCATGTGCCAACACTTGGAGCGCGTGCTGGATATTGCAGACAAATACGGTTTCCACTGCCAGATGTGGAGCGATATGTTCTTCAAACTCATGTCAGCAGACGGCCAGTACGACCGTGATGTGGAAATTCCAGAGGAAACACGAGTTTATCTAGACCGTCTCAAAGACCGTGTGACCTTGGTTTACTGGGATTATTATCAGGATAGCGAAGAAAAATACAATCGTAACTTCAGTAACCACCATAAGATTAGCCAGGATATCGCCTTTGCTGGTGGTGCTTGGAAGTGGATTGGTTTTACACCACACAATCATTTCAGTCGTCTTATCGCTCTTGAAGCAAATAAAGCCTGCCGTGACAACCAGATCAAGGAAGTCATTGTGACTGGCTGGGGGGACAATGGTGGGGAAACAGCCCAGTTCTCTATCTTTCCAAGCTTGCAAATCTGGGCAGAACTTAGCTATCGTAATGATTTAGAGCGTCTATCAGCTCACTTCAAGACCAACACAGGCTTATCGGTTGAGGACTTTATGCAACTTGATCTTGCCAACCTCTTGCCAGACCTACCAGATAATCTCAGTGGTATCAACCCTAATCGCTATGTCTTTTATCAGGATGTTCTTTGCCCAATCCTTGACAAGCACATGACTCCTGAGCAGGACAAACCACACTTTACCCAAGCAGCTGAGACTCTTGTTGCTATTAAAGAAAAAGCAGGAAACTATGCTTATCTCTTTGAAACTCAGGCTCAGTTGAACCAGATTTTAAGCAGTAAAGTGGATGTGGGCCGACGCATTCGTCAAGCCTATCAAAAAGGTGATAAAGAGAGCTTGCAACAAATCGCTAGAGGAGAATTGCCAAAACTCAGAAGCCAGATTGAAATCTTCCATGCTCTCTTTAGTCAACAATGGTTGAAAGAAAACAAGGTCTTTGGCTTGGATACAGTGGACATCCGTATGGGTGGCCTATTGCAACGAATCAAGCGAGCAGAAAGTCGCATTGAAAACTACCTAGCAGGCGAAATCTCTCGTATCGACGAACTAGAAGTAGACATCTTGCCATTCAACGATTTCTACGGGGATAAGGACTTCGCAGCAACGACAGCCAACCAGTGGCATACTATTGCGACAGCTTCGACCATTTATACAACCTAGGAAATTCTATTCCAGAAGAAAGTTTCTCGTGAAACCTCTCCTCATATAAAAAGTTCTCCACATAAAATAATTTGTGGAGTTTTTTCTATAATTTGTAGTTTAAACTGTCCTAAAAATAAGAGTATACTATTTTTGTAAACGTTATCAAGTCTAAAAAATGTGAGATTATGAAGTTTTAGAAAATAAAAAGGGAGGAAATTATGAAGAAGTTTTCAAAAACTTTAAGAGATAATTGGATTTTTCTCTTAATGGTTCTACCAGGAACAATTTGGTTGATTTTATTCTTCTACATTCCAGTTTTTGGGAATGTGGTTGCCTTCAAAGACTACCATATGACTGGTGAAGGATTCGTCCACAGTATTATAAATAGTAAATGGGTTGGACTAGATAACTTTAAATTCTTGTTTAGTTCAAAAGATGCCTTTGTCATCACTCGAAACACTGTACTTTACAACCTTGGATTTATCTTTATCGGTTTAATTGTATCAGTTGGTATTGCCATTATCCTTAGTGAACTTCGCTCTAAGCAAATGGTTAAAATCTACCAAACATCTATGTTGTTCCCTTACTTCCTATCTTGGGTTATCATCAGTTTCTTTACAGATGCTTTCCTAAACATCGATAAAGGGCTTATCAACCACACCTTAGAAGCTCTTGGAATGAAGGGTATTAACTTCTACGCTGATGTAAGCATCTGGCCTTACCTCCTCCTCTTCCTGGGTATCTGGAAAGGCTTTGGATATAGTAGTGTGATGTACTACGCAACGATCATGGGTATTGACCCAACTTACTACGAAGCAGCGACAGTGGATGGTGCCAGCAAATGGCAACGTATCCGTAACGTAACCATCCCTCAGTTGACACCGCTTGTGACAGTATTGACTATCCTTGCAGTCGGAAATATCTTCCGTGCAGACTTCGGTCTTTTCTACCAAATCCCTCACAACGCTGGTCAGCTCTATAGTGTAACAAACGTATTGGACGTTTATGTCTTTAACGGATTGACTCAGACAGCAGATATCGGTATGGCATCAGCAGCCGGTCTCTATCAGTCAGTCGTCGGTTTGATTCTCGTTATCCTATCAAACTTACTTGCAAGACGTGTTGATCCTAACTCAGCACTATTCTAGAAAGGAGGAGCATATGGCAAAAAAAATTCAAAAAGAAAAAATTGATAATGTTGGCATACACTCCTTCAGCAAAAAGGCAGATATCTTCTTTAGTATCATATCTGGTTTGCTGGCCTTCTCTTGTATCTTGCCTTTCATCTTTGTAATCATTATCTCAATTACAGACGAAAAAAGTATTGTTCAATATGGATATAGTTTCTTCCCATCGAAGTTTGGTGTAGATGGATTCCAGTTCTTGGCTCAATTTAAAGACAAAATTTTGCAAGCACTCTTTATCTCAACCTTTGTGACAGTTGTCGGTACCTTGACAAACGTATTCATCACAACAACATACGCTTATGCCATCTCACGTTCAACATTTAAGTATCGCAAATTCTTTACAATCTTTGCTCTTCTTAGTATGTTGTTCAATGCTGGTTTGGTACCAGGCTATATCGTGGTAACTCAGCTACTTCACTTGGGTGATACTATTTGGGCCTTGATTGTTCCGATGCTTCTATCACCATTCAACATCATGTTGATGCGGTCTTTCTTCAAGAAAACCATTCCAGAAGCAATCCTCGAATCAGCTCGTATCGATGGTGCTAGCGAGGCGCGGATCTTCTTCCAAATCTGTTTACCACTCTCTCTTCCAGGGATTGCGACTATCACACTTTTGACAGCACTTGGATTCTGGAACGATTGGTTCAATGCCCTTCTTTACATCAAGAGTGACAACTTGTATCCATTGCAATATTTGCTCATGCAAATTCAAAACAACATGGATTACATTGCTAAGTCAGTTGGGATGTCAGGACAACTTGCAGTTGCCCTACCAAAAGAAACAGGTCGTATGGCCATGGTCGTAGTTGCGACTGTTCCAATTGCGATTCTCTATCCATTCTTCCAACGCTACTTTGTAAAAGGTTTAACTATCGGTGGTGTTAAAGAATAAGAGGCACTGAGAAACAAGCTTTCTCTACCCTATCTAACTTTTCTTTGTTGAAAAGTAGATCACTAAAATTGTTTTAAATTTAAAAATAAAAAAAGGAGTTTTTATCATGAAAAACTGGAAAAAATATGCTTTTGCATCTGCTAGCCTTGTAGCTTTAGCTGCTAGCCTCGCTGCTTGTGGAAACCTTAAAGGTAACAACCAAAAAGCTGCTGACTCAGCTTCAGGTGACAAAACTGTTATCAAAATGTACCAAATCGGTGACAAACCAGATAACTTGGATGAATTGCTAGAAAATGCAAACAAAATCATCGGAGAAAAAGTTGGTGCTAAATTAGATATCCAATACCTTGGATGGGGTGACTACAGCAAGAAAATGTCAGTTATCACTTCATCAGGTGAAAACTATGATATCGCATTTGCAGATAACTACGTTGTAAACGCTCAAAAAGGTGCTTATGCTGACTTGACAGAATTGTACAAGAAAGAAGGAGCTGAACTTTACAAAGCGCTTGACCCAGCTTACATCAAAGGTAACACTGTAAACGGTAAAATCTATGCAGTTCCAGTTGCAGCCAACGTTGCATCTTCACAAAACTTTGCTTTCAACGGCCCACTTCTTGAAAAATATGGAATCGATATCTCAGGTGTAACTTCATACGAAACACTTGAACCAGTATTGAAACAAATCAAAGAAAAAGCTCCAGACGTAATGCCATTTGCTGTTGGTAAAAACTTTATCCCATCAGAAAACTTTGACTACCCAGTTGCAAATGGTCTTCCATTCGTTATTGACCTCGAAGGTGACACTACTAAGATCGTAAACCGTTACGAAGTTCCTCGTTTCGTAGAACACTTGAAGACTCTTCACAAATTCTATGAAGAAGGATACATTCCAAAAGACGTAGCAACTAGCGAAACTTCATATGACCTTACTCAAGATACTTGGTTTGTTCGTGAAGAAACAGTAGGACCAGCTGACTACGGTAGCAGCTTGCTTTCTCGTGTTGCTAACAGAGACATCCAAATCAAACCATTTACTAACTTCATCAAGAAAAACCAAACAACTCAAGTTGCAAACTTTGTAATCTCAAACAACTCTAAGAACAAAGAAAAAGCAATGGAAGTGTTGAATCTCTTGAACACTAACCCAGAACTCTTGAACGGACTTGTTTATGGACCAGAAGGCAAGAACTGGGAAAAAGTTCCAGGTAAAGAAAACCGTGTTAAAGTCCTTGATGGATACAAAGGAAACACTCACATGTCAGGATGGAACACTGGTAACAACTGGATCCTTTACATTAACGAAAACGTTACAGATGAACAAATTGCACAATCTAAGAAAGACTTGGAAACTGCAAAAGAATCTCCAGCGCTTGGATTCATCTTTAACACTGACAACGTGAAATCTGAAATCTCAGCTATCACTAACACTATGCAACAATTCGATACAGCTATCAACACTGGTACTGTAGACCCAGAAAAAGCTATTCCAGAATTGATGGAAAAACTTAAATCTGAAGGTGCTTACCAAAAAGTATTGGATGAAATGCAAAAACAATACGACGAATTCTTGAAAAACAAAAAATCTTAAGAACAATTGATTTCGTGTATTCATTCCTAAAAGATGCAATCACTGCCTTGTCTGGAGTTTTCCAGACGGGGTGGTGATTCTTTTTAGAGTAAATACATATAATTATATGTATTTGAAAACCAGGCATTTGCCTTATAAGTAGTGTTGGTAATAGCTACATGAAAAAATACAATCTACTCCTAAAAATCAGTGCAATCTTATCCCACTTACTTATTTTTTGTATATGGACTTTTTCAGCCAACACTTATAATCCAAAACTATTGGCAATTTCTTCTCAAATTGGCAATTTTTTCTGGATTTGAAATCTTATCAGTCTTGTCTTTATTGGCATCATGATTAGTATTTTATTAAAGACAGGCCATGGATATCTTTTTGTTAACTTTTCTTCATCGAATATTTAATTAAAACAAGATCTGAAAATGAGTCTTGTTTTTTATTTTTCGGTCAAATAAATTGCATTCGCTTTCTTGGGAGAGTATACTGGTATAGTTGAATGAAAAATTCTGATAATTTAATCTTAGAAAAGAGAAGCAAATGTCAAAAGATATTCGAGTTTTACTTTACTATAAATATGTTCCCATCGAAAACGCGGAACAATTTGCTGCAGACCACTTGGCTTTCTGTAAGTCTATTGGCCTCAAGGGACGTATCCTAGTGGCTGACGAAGGGATCAACGGAACCGTTTCTGGTGACTACGAAACAACGCAAAAATACATGGACTACGTTCACAGCCTTCCAGGTATGGAAGACCTCTGGTTCAAGATTGACGAAGAAAGTGAGCAAGCCTTCAAGAAGATGTTTGTTCGCTACAAAAAGGAAATCGTTCACCTTGGTTTAGAGGATGATAACTTTGATAACGACATCAATCCTCTTGAAACAACAGGTGCTTACTTGTCTCCAAAAGAATTTAAAGAAGCCCTTCTTGACGAAGATACAGTAGTCCTTGATACTCGTAATGACTATGAGTATGAACTTGGACACTTCCGTGGGGCTATCCGTCCAGACATTCGTAACTTCCGTGAGTTACCACAATGGGTTCGTGATAACAAGGAAAAATTCATGGATAAACGTGTCGTTGTTTACTGTACAGGTGGAGTCCGCTGTGAGAAATTCTCAGGTTGGATGGTACGTGAAGGCTATAAAGATGTCGGTCAATTGCATGGAGGAATTGCGACTTACGGGAAAGATCCAGAAGTTCAAGGGGAACTTTGGGATGGGAAAATGTATGTCTTTGACGAACGTATTGCAGTCGATGTTAACCATGTCAATCCAACCATTGTAGGGAAAGATTGGTTTGATGGAACACCATGTGAACGCTATGTCAACTGTGGAAATCCATTCTGTAACCGCCGTATCTTGGCATCAGAAGACAACGAAGACAAATATCTCCGTGGTTGCTCGCACGAGTGCCGTGTTCACCCACGTAATCGTTATGTTTTAGAACATGAATTGACACAAGATCAAGTCATCGAGCGTCTAGCAGCAATTGGTGAGAGCCTAGACCATTCTGAAGTTGTATAATAAACATTAACAGTCCTAAAGGGCTGTTTTTCTATGCTTTTGACTAAAAAATCTTAAATTTGTTTCTGCATCTTTCAGGAAAATGGTGTATACTATATGTAAACGATTTCAAAGGAGACCATTATGGTGAAGACATTTTTTATTCCAAATAAACAAAGTATTTTAGGACAACAGGAGATTCTTACAGCTAAATCAATTTTAGGCTTAGTAGAAGGCCTAGAGTCACATAGTTATGATGCTGTCTACCTCCGTCAACCTCTCAATCGCCTTGAGTATATCGAGTGTGGTATCGTAGGTAAGTCTCAATTTCTCTTTAAAGTTCGATATCTAGATGCTCAAAAAGGCTATCAAGTCATCATTCCTGACTTGATTACAAGAGCTGACTGGGAGATTGTAGAAGGGCTCTTGCGGGCTTTGTCTAGCAAGGTTGGTGAAGCAGTTGAAGGCTTGGCAGACTTTGATTTGGAAAACTATTTCCAAGAAACGGTTGAGAACTATCTAGCTGATAAGGCTGCTCGTTTAGGTTTCTGTCAGGGTATTCTATCAACTATTTACTTTGATAAGAATGATTTGGAAAGTTTCTTGGAAGAAGATGGCTTGGCACTTTTTGAAGAGCTAGTTAAGAGGGTTCAAGGGTCAGATGCTTTTCCTTCCAGCGCTAAATTTTATCCAGATGGTGAAGGTAAGATTCATGGGGTCTATCACCTAGCTCAGGGAGTAAAAACCATTTTGCCAAAAGAACCGGTGATTCCTGCTCCTTACGTTGAGCAATTGGTAGGCAAGGAACTTGTTTGGGAGATTGATTTGGTAAAAATCTCTGGAGATGGTTCAAAACCAGAAGACTATGAAGCAGTAGCTAGAGTGGATTATCAAGCGTTTTTAGGAGCTTTGCCAAAAGAACTTTATCAGAACTTGGATGCCAACCAAATAGTGGTAGGACCAATCTTAGGGGAAGATTTTGAGAACTTAGTAAAAGGTAACTAGAGGCATAAATGAAAGATATTGGTTTTAAATAATGTGAAAAGGCAGATCGTTTGATCTGCTTTTTGTGTACACAAAAAAATCCTGTCACTCTGACAGGATTTTATCTTACATAAAAGCAAGGATTCGAAGATAGTCAAAAACAAGAGCCATTTCTGCTAGGAAAAAGAGAAATAGAACACCACCGTTGACTAGGAAAGCTAAGAGAAGGCGATAGAAGGGATCAGTTTGACTATCCTTGCTAGGTCTTGAAATGATGTAGAGATTGGCCAAGAGAGTCAGACCAATGCTAATCAAGCAAAGCAGTACTGCAAATCGTAGACCATTAAAAAGAGCGAAGAAACTAGCAATACCTGTCAAGAAAATTGGGATAGCCAAGAGTCTGCTATGTGCTTGAAAGGCTCTTTCTAATGTCCAATCACTGTCCTGGTCGACAAAACGTTTGACTACAAATCCACCCATGAGAATTGAAAAGAAGAAGAGACTTGTCGCTACTAGGATGGAGAAGACCGAGAAGAGATTGAGAGACGGGAGTTGTTCCATGAAGTGAGCATCGATGCTTGCCATACGACCATAGTAGCCTTGTTTGGCGTGATAAACTATAAAGAGAAAACTTGTAGCAGAAAAGATAGTTAGTAGCGCAAAGGCATTATAACTATGTTTTTTATCTGAATCAATACTTGCTGTTGGCTCTTTGAGAGCACCTTGTAACCAGACCCAAAAATCAGCCAATTCTTCTTTGAAGATCGCAGTTTTTGTAGGGACAGGATCTGGGACAAATGGACTTTCCAAAGATTTGCTAGGCTGAGGTGCTTCCTTAACTGGTTTTTCTGCTTGGTCTGTCTTTGTTGCCAGTTCTTCTTGTTCTTCAGTCTCTACAGGTTCTTCTGACTTGTCTGTATTTGCTACAATTTCTTCGTGTTCGCCATTCTCTACTTTTTCTAGGTCAGCTTCTTGTTCTTCAGGATTGACTTGAAGGCTTTCTTCAACCACCGGCAACTCTTCTTTTTCTTTTAACTCTTCTTGGGGAATGACTGGGTCAGATGGGTTATCTTTTTTCTCATTGTTGGCTGTTTTCTCGAAATCAGCACTTTCGAACCATTCTTGAGTCATAATAGACCTCCTTTTTTTGATTAATTTTTGAGTAGTAACTACTAGTTGTCTTTATTCATGATTTCTATAAGAAAGCAAGCGATCTTATTATGGGAAATAGATACTTTGATTCGATTTTGCGACGAGGAGATCTTGCGTATCTTTTTTTTCTGTTTTGTAAGGGTTCGCTAATGCTTCACCTTTACTACCTCCCGTAGGTATGTCACGTCTGTCTCGATGCCAACGATAGATATCACCATGTTCAGCAGAAAACTCAACATTGATTCGGTCAAGTTCCTTTTGGGATAACTCGAGTGAGATATCTTTTCTTGCCTCAAATTCCACTCTACCATGCACTTGGATATCGTCTGCAGTGATATGTGCATGGTCTGCTTGGATACGACTATCTGTTAGACTTGTTTCAAATACATTGACAATTCCAGTTGTGGTCAGTTGGCTATTTTTAATCTCGCTATTAGTGATACGAAGAAGATAACCATTTGACAGAATCTTGGCATTGCTGACTTTTGCATTGGCAATTGAAAGGATATGATGGTTTACCTGGGCAGTTAGGTTTTTTAACTCTCTTCCTCTTGGTAATGAGAGAACAACTTCATCATTGCGGCTAGAAATTCCGCTTGCGATAAAGAGGATACCTTCGATACTAGAACCTATAGAGCGACGTGTAGTTGATTTGGTATCAGTTATTTCAAGACTTTTCTCTTTGATAGAGTGTTGAAGATTTTCTTTTTCAGAGATGGTTGGATGATACTGGATGTGAATCTTGTCATCGCTTGATTCAGTGATAACGAGCGAATGTTCTTTCAGAGAGATGTTTAGATTTTCAATATCTTGGTCAAAAACAAGCTCTTCCATTCGACTTTCAAATACTGGATTTTGAGACATTGCAAGGAGGCTTCTGACACCATCTGTTTGGATGCCGATGATCATCATTGAAAAACCGATGATACTGGTAACAACACCAAAGATAAGAAATCCTTTTGTCCATTTACGCATGTCTTTCACCTCTCTTTCCTCTATTAAGAATCCATTGGATGAGTCGAAGGACCAGTAATCCAAAGAAACGTGTTACGTAAGAAGTGGCTACTAAGACTAGAGACGAAGCTCCAATCGCCAGTAAACCACCACCAAAAATCAGCACAAAGGCAGATGTAGATTCAACCAGAACGTAGAAGCTTTCAAATAGGAGAACAGCTCCGAGAACTATTCCAGCTACTGATACAGCAAAGAAGGCTATAAGTATACTGACAGCAGCGATAAAAATCCCGATGATAGCCATGAGAAGACCAATTCCGACCGGAATTCCGATAGGAGCTGCAAGAAGGGCCAGTAGAGCAATCCATAAAATCTGTCGGTTGTTCTTAGCGGACTTTTCCTCATTGATTTTTTTATCAAGAAGTGTAGTCAGGACATCATGGGCAGCTTCTTTAGGACTACCCAGACTAGCCATTAGGTCTTCCTCTCCTTCTGGGCCAGCATCATCAAAGAGTTCTTTGAAGTAGTCCATGGCTTCGATGCGATCAGATTGAGGCAGCTTCATCAGATAGGCTTCAAGCTGATTCAAATATTCAGTTCTTGTCATGGCGAACGCTCCCTTCTATGATGCCGTTGATAGTGTCAGTGTAGAGTGTCCACTCTTCTCTGAGTACAAATAGTTGTTCCTCTCCAATTTCTGTTAAGGAATAGTATTTCCGCATCCGACCTTGGTATTCGCGAGAGTATGTAGTCAGATAGCGGTTGGTTTCCAGTTTTTTCAAGATGGGGTAGAGGGTAGATTCCTTGATTTTGGCAATGAGTTTAATTGTTTGACTAATTTCATAACCATAGGAATCCCCTTGTTCTAGGATGGCCAAGATGAGAAATTCAATCAAGGCCGCTGATGTCGGAAAATACATGAGGCACCTCCTTTTTAGTATATAAAAATTTTATATATAATTATTCTACACATACATCATACATCTAAATGTAAGCCCTGTCAAGCAATATGTATAAAATTTTTACATATAAAAAACCTTCTAGTGAAAACTAGAAGATTAGAGGATTTTATCTGCTCGATCCACCATAAAGAGGGCGACCGTCATAATGATATCAATAACTAGAAGAGCCAGTACAGCTGGGATCCACGAATGGAAAAAGTTAAAACTATAACCAAAGAGAGTTGGACCGACAGCTGCCAAAATGTAGCCGCCGGTCTGGGCAAGTCCAGACAATTGGGCCGTCTTTTCAGGCGAGCTAGTTTTGATGGAGAAGCAAACCATGAGATAAGGGAAAAGAGCGCTACAGGCAGTACCAATCAAGAGATGCGCTACTAACCAGTAGAGGAAACTCTTGTTCGGGTATAAGAGCATGGCAATTCCAAGCAATCCAGCGATAGAGATGACTGTCAGCATGATTTGACGGTGACGATTGGACAAACGAGTCGTTAAACTTGGAATAGTCATCGAGAAGGGGATACTAGTCAGAGAAAAGATAGAAGCTAAAAGACCGGCATCTGTGTGAGATAAGCCAGCACTGATTGCCATGGTAGGTAACCAGGTCATACTGGTATAGAAGAGTAAGGACTGAAGTCCACCGAATACAATAATAGCCCAAACTTCCTTGTTTTTTAAGATATTCTCTTTCTTTTGTTTTTTCTCACTTCCTTTTAGAAAATGATTGTGACGATGATTGGGGAGCCAGGCAACTAAAGTTAGTAGGCAGGCCAAGGATAAACAGAGAATCAAGCCTTTCCAAGAGCTTGCTTGAGTAATGGGTACAGAGAGATAGGAGGCAAGAGCCGTTGTAATCCCCATAGAGGTCACATAGATGGTTGTCAGAAAGCCAATCTTTTGTGGGTGATTGGCCTGAATGGCGCTAGGAAGGAGCACGTTAAAGATCGCAATACTTACTCCGATAAGTAAAGTCCCTAGATAGAGTAGAGGAAGATTAAAGATACGAATCACTGAACCGATGGTCAATACGATAAGACTATAGGTGAAAAGGTGCTCGAGTCCAATTTTTTGAGCCAAACGGGTCGCAAAAGAGGAGAAGAGGGCAAACATCAAGAGAGGGAGACTGGTCAAAACACCAAGTGAACTAACTTCCACGCCTAAACCTTGGGCAATATCTCCCAAAACAGTTGGTAAAGCTGTGAAAGGAGCTCTTAAGACCGCTCCGATTAAGATAATTCCTAGAATAAAAAAGAGTGATCGTTTTTTCATGTAAACCTCAATAAGCTGATTTTGATAACAGCTTATTTTAATTTTTTTTCCTAAAGATGTCAAGTTGACCTGGCGTGATTCGCTACGTAGCCGATAGAAATCATAGTAAAGAAGGACAATATATTTACTAGTTTTTTTCTGGGATTCAAATAAAAATAGGAAAGTCTGAAAAATTGTGATAAAATAGTGAAAGAAAATATTTAGGAGACTGTAAGTGATTCAACAAATCGATAATTTAATCGTCTCTATTGTGATTAGTGCTTATAATGAAGAAAAATATTTACCGGGCTTAATTGAAGATTTAAAAAGACAGACATATAATAAAGAAGATATTGAAATTCTATTTATTAATGCAATGTCCACAGATAAGACAACCGATATTATTCAGCGATTTATCTCTGAGGATACTGAATTTAGGTCAATTAGATTGTATGATAACCCTAAAAAGAATCAAGCAAGTGGCTTTAATTTAGGGATTAAGAATTCTAACGGAGACCTTATTTTGAAGATTGATGCGCACTCCAAAGTCACAGAGAATTTTGTGAGGAATAATGTTGGGCTAATCAATCAGGGAGAATATATCTGTGGTGGCCCTAGACCGACGGTTGTTGAAGGCGAAGGGAAATGGTCAGAAGCTTTACATATCGTTGAAGAAAATATGTTTGGAAGTAGCATCGCAGATTATCGAAACAGCTCTCAAGACAGATATGTTTCTTCAATTTTTCATGGTATGTACCGTCGAGAAGTTTTTGAGAAAGCTGGTCTAGTCGATGAACAGCTTGGAAGAACAGAAGACAATGAACTTCATTATCGTATCAGAAATCACGGATATAAGATAAGATTTAATCCTAACGTTTTATCTTATCAATATATTCGACCCACATTTAAAAAGATGCTCCACCAAAAGTATTCAAATGGTCTATGGATTGGATTGACAACTCATGTTAAACCAAAATGTCTATCTATTTTTCATTATGTTCCCTTTGCTTTTGTGTTAAGTATTATTGTCAGTACTATATTACTACCTTTTTCTCCATTGTTTTTAATGTTTCTAGTAGCAGTTTATAGCCTATTTGTAATTTCATTGACTATACTTACCTTATTGAAACATAAAAATGTAGCATTGCTCTTAATGCCATTTATGCTGTTTTCAATCCATTTTGCCTACGGCATAGGTACAGTAGTTGGATTGATTAAAGGTTTTAAATGGAGAAAAAGTTATAAATCTGAAATTCAGTATTTAAATTAAGACTCCTTATCTCATGCTCAATTAAACATTTTCTCTGTGTAGGAGGATACCATTCACATGAATAAAAAAATAACAGATTACGTAATTGATCTGGTTGAAGTATTAAATAAACAACAGAAACAAATATTTTGGGGATTTTTTGATATTGCCAGTATGGTCTTATCAATTATTGTTTCCTATATTCTATTTTATGGCTTGATTAATCCAGCCCCGGTAGACTATGTCATTTATACAGGTCTAACCTTCCTTTTCTACCAGCTTATGATTGGATTTTGGGGGCTGAATGCTAGTATTAGTAGATATAGCAAAATCACAGATTTTATGAAGATTTTCTTCGGAGTAACTATCAGTAGTATCTTATCTTATGTGATCTGCTATGCTTTCTTGCCACTCTTTTCTGTCCGCTTTATCGTACTCTTTATCCTATTAACTACCTTCTTGATTCTCCTTCCTCGTATCACCTGGCAGTTGATTTACTCAAGACGTAGAAAGGGAAATGGCGAAGGAGAACACCGTCGTACCTTCTTGATTGGTGCCGGTGATGGTGGCGCGCTCTTTATGGACAGTTACCAACATCCTACCAGTGACCTTGAACTGGTTGGGATTTTGGATAATGATGAAAAGAAAAAAGGACAAAAGCTTGGGAAAATCCCAGTTTTGGGTTCTTATGATGATCTACCAGAATTGGCTAAACGCTACAGAGTTGAAAAAGTTATCGTTGCGATTCCGTCTCTAGATCCATCTGAATATGAACGAATCCTGCAAATGTGTAACGGTATCGGTGTAAAATGCTTCAAAATGCCGATGATTGAGTCAGTTGTGCAAGGTATCCAGCCTCAAGCAGGAGGTTTCCAGAAAATTGATATCACGGACCTGTTGGGACGTAAAGAGATTCAGCTTGATGAATCACGTCTGGGTTCTGAAATCACTGGCAAAACCATCTTGGTGACCGGTGCCGGAGGATCAATCGGTTCAGAAATCTGCCGTCAAGTTAGTCGATTCAATCCTGAACGTGTCATTTTGCTCGGTCATGGAGAAAACTCTATTTATCTGATTTACCATGAATTGATTCGCAAGTTCCAGGAAATTGATTTTGTTCCTGTCATTGCTGATATTCAAGATTATAATCGTTTGCTTCAAGTTTTTGAACAGTACGAACCAGCGATTGTTTACCATGCTGCAGCCCATAAACATGTTCCGATGATGGAGCGCAATCCAAAAGAAGCCTTTAAGAATAACATCCTTGGAACTTATAATGTTGCTAAGGCAGTTGACGCTGCTCGAGTTCCAAAAATGGTCATGATTTCGACAGATAAGGCCGTTAATCCACCAAACGTAATGGGAGCAACTAAACGTGTGGCTGAGTTAATTGTTACAGGATTTAATCAACGTAGCCAATCAACCTATTGTGCGGTGCGTTTCGGTAACGTACTCGGTAGCCGTGGTAGTGTGATTCCTGTCTTTGAACGTCAGATTGCAGAGGGTGGACCTGTAACGGTGACAGACTTCCGAATGACTCGTTACTTTATGACCATTCCAGAAGCTAGTCGTTTGGTGATTCATGCGGGCGCTTATGCCAAGGATGGAGAAGTCTTTATCCTTGATATGGGGAAACCTGTGCGCATTTACGATTTGGCTAAGAAAATGGTTCTACTTAGTGGGCATACTGAAAATGAAATTCCAATCGTAGAAGTAGGTATTCGCCCAGGTGAAAAACTATACGAAGAGTTGCTTGTATCAACTGAACTAGTTGACAATCAAGTAATGGACAAAATCTTTGTCGGTAAGGTAAATGTGATGCCTCTTGAGATGATCAATCAGAAGATTGAAGAGTTCCGTACCTTGCAAGGTTCTGAATTGAAGAGAGCAATCATAGCTTTTGCTAATGAAACAACACACGTTGACTAAATATAAATGAGATATTATCTGTAACTTCTGTTTATGAGAAAGAGCGGATAGTATCTTTTTTTTCTAGATTTCGAGAGACTTTCAGAGTTTTTTGAACAAACTTGTTATTATTGAACAGATATGGTAAACTATAGTAAATAAAAAATTAGGGAGTAACTTATGATTAACGCTTATAAGAATTTTTTTAAAGGATATGTAGATTTTGCAGGTCGTTCAACACGTTCCGACTATTGGTGGGTTTGCCTTGGGAATTTTATTCTTTATATTCCTTTCTTCTTAACATACGGAAATGCTCTGGCTAACTCGCGAAACGAGGGTGCTCTTATAACTTTGGGCTTTATCGCTATTATTTATTTTATTTTTGGCCTAGCACTTTTCTTGCCGTCACTTGCTTTGATGGTACGTCGCCTTCGTGATGCTGGTTTCCACTGGGCATTGATCTTTATTTTATTCGTTCCACTGGGTAGTATTGTTCTTCTAGTACTTTTTGCTATGCCAACAAAGGAAACACTATAAGTTCAACTGTCTGAGGAAAGATACAAGAACGAAGAAAATTCAATCTTGAATCGGGCTTCTTGAGTCTTGTTGGACAATTTACCAATACTCCCAAGTCTCTAGTTGGATTTGGGAGTGTTCTATAATTGTAAACTCGAGTATCTACTAGTAAAATAAAAATTGGGAGTATCTCATGATTAACGCGTATAAGAATTTTTTTAAGAATTATGCAGAGTTCACTGGACGTTCAACGCGCTCAGATTACTGGTGGGTTTGGTTAGGAAACTTTATCCTTTCTATTCCTTTCTGGATTATCTATTTCTACACTGTATTTCTTAGTGCCGTGATGGCTTCAGTAGACGATTCAGTGAGCGAAGCTACTTTTATGGTTTTGGGTTTAGTTGTCATTATTTATGCAATTTTCTACCTAGCAATCTTGGTACCGACTTTAGCTTTATCAGTTCGCCGTTTGCGTGATGCCGGATTCCACTGGGCCTTTATCTTCCTTCGCTTCGTCCCTATGGGAGGGATTGCCCTTTTGATTTTACATGCTATGCCGACAAAAGAAACTGAAGTGGTAAACTATAGTGAACCTCAGGCAGTTAATGTCGAAGAAGGCATCGAAGATACACCGTTCGAAGAATCAGATAAGAACTAAAAGATTTCGGTTTTACGGTTGAATCTTGTCTAGTAGTTCTCATGCCTTGTTTAAGATCTAATACGGAGTATCCTATGATTAACGCTTATAAAAATTTCTTTAAAGGGTTTTTAGATTTCACAGGCCGTTCAACGCGTCCGGATTTTTGGTGGGTTTGGATAATGAACAGTGTTTTATCCATTCCTCTTTATATTACCTATTTTCAGGCTGTCTTCACTGAAGAAGAAGTAGCAGACCCTATCGCAAGTGTGGGAATTCTGAGTTTTTATATCATTTTTTATTTAGTGATATTCATACCGAGTATCGCTCTAAGAGTTCGTCGTTTACGTGACGCAGGCTTTCACTGGGCCTTCATTTTTCTCGCTTTCGCTCCAATGGGAGGATTTATTCTTTTAGTCCTGCTGGCAATGCCAACCAAGGAAGTAACTAACTAATAAATGACAGATCAAAGCAAGCACAAATTTAAAAACACTCCAATTTAATTGGAGTGTTTTTTGTTTAGGATTTCAATTATAGTTGACGTAAAATGTCTGCTGGCTGATGTACGACCCAGTCAGGTTGATAGGTCAGTAGCTCTTCCTCTTCACCAAATCCCCAAGTAACAGCTAGTTTTTTAATGCCAGTTTCTTGGGCGCCAATCATATCAAACTTAGTATCTCCGATAAGGACCACTTTTTCTGGGTCCAATTTATGAGTTGCCAAAGCTTGACGAATGACATCTGCCTTACGCACTGCTTGAGGACTTGAACCATAGATGCCGTCAAAGAAATGATCGATTTCAAAATTAGCTGTCATATGGACTGCTGTCGGAGTATTTTTTGTTGTCGTGATATAGAGAGGATATTGTTGAGCTAGTTCAGTGAGTAGTTCCTTGATTTGTGGAAAGAGCTGGGCTTCGTAAACTCCTTTTTCCTTATAATAGGAGCGATAAAGCTGGATAGCTGACTCAATCTGCTCAGTTGGTAAGCAACTAGCGAAACTAGTTTCCAATGGTGGCCCCATAAAACCACGGATGGTTTTTGCGTCTGGACTAGGGACTCCCAGTTGTTCAAAAGTATAGGTGAAGCCATTGTGAATGCCGATAGAGCTGTCCACAAGGGTTCCATCTAGATCAAAAAAGATGGCTGATAAGGATGACATTGATTCTCCTAGTAATCTTGAAATTATTCGCCGAAGATTTCTTTTTGAAGGCGACGACCTGTCGGTGTGGCAGCGAGACCACCTTCGGCAGTTTCACGAAAGGCAGTTGGGAGGCTAGAGCCTACTTGGTACATGGCATCAATGACTTCGTCAACTGGGATTTTTGATTCAATACCAGCTAAAGCCATATCAGCTGCGATGAAGGCGAAGCTTGCTCCCATGGCATTACGCTTAACACATGGGACTTCAACCAAACCTGCAACGGGATCGCAGATAAGACCCAGCATGTTTTTGATAACGAAGGCAATAGCCTGGCTCGCTTGATAAGGAGTTCCACCTGCAGCTAGAGTTAGGGCAGCAGCGCTCATGGCAGAGGCAGATCCAACTTCGGCTTGACAGCCTCCTTCAGCTCCCGAGATAGAAGCGTTATTAGCAATGACGAGCCCAAAAGCACCAGCAGCAAAGAGAAAATCTAGTTGTTGTTCATGCGTTAAATCTAACTTTTGAATAGCAGATGTGAGAACTGCAGGAAGACAGCCTGCGCTACCTGCGGTTGGTGTCGCACACACAAGGCCCATCTTGGCATTGTGCTCATTAACAGCAATGGCGTTACGGGCGGCAGACAAGACAGTGAAGTCTGATAAGGTCTTTCCTTTTTTGATGTAGTGGTCGAGCTTAGCTGCATCACCACCAGTCAAACCGCTACGAGATTTCTTTTCGCTGAGACCAAGCTCGACGGAAGCTTTCATGACTTCGAGGTTACGTTCCATGAGGAGAAGAACTTCCTCACGCTCACGACCAGTTAGCTCATACTCAGTCCTAATCATGAGCTCAGCAACATTTCCTTGGAAGTCAAGTTCGGCTAGTTCGACTAATTCTTTGATAGAGTAAAACATATTTTCTCCTATTGAAAGAAATTGACATTGTGCAAATGAGGAATTTTACGAATCTCTTCGATAGATTCTTCGCAGTTACGACTATCAACTTCGATAATCATGATGGCTTTCTCGCCAGCTTTTTCTCGAGTTACATTCATTTGGGCGATGTTGATGCCGAAGCGTGACAAGGCCTCTGTTACGTGAGCAATCATACCAGGGACATCCTGATGAACGATGATGATGGTAGGGGTGTTCATGTTGAGAGATACGGCAAAACCATTTAATTCTGTCACCTGGATATTTCCACCGCCGATTGAAATCCCTGTTACACTGATAGTCTTATGATCGTTCTTAACAGTGATTTTCGTAGTATTTGGGTGGGGAGCATTACTGTCCTTTTGGATGGTCCACACGATTTTAATGCCACGCTTATGGGCAATTTCTAAACTATTTGGAATTTCAGGATCATCCGTATCCATTCCCAAAATACCAGCTACAAGGGCAAGGTCTGTCCCGTGTCCACGATAGGTTTTTGCAAAAGAGTTAAAAAGCTGGAATTCAACCTCAGTTGGAGTATCATCAAAGATAGATGAAACGATTTTACCGATACGAACAGCTCCTGCCGTGTGACTACTAGATGGCCCAATCATGACTGGTCCAATGATATCAAAGACAGATTGAAAACGAAGTGATTGCATCTGTTTCCCCTTAAAAAGATTCTTACTTCTATTATAGCAAAGATTAGATGTAAGTGCTTAATTACTTTCTGAAATATATAAAAAGATTAAAAAGCTTTTATAACAAGGGTTTTGTAACAAAAAGTGGCTTTTTTAAGTAAATAAATCACAGTTTTGTAACATTTCTACACAAATTCGTTAACAAATAGTAACATTAGAAAGGTATCATGGTAGTATAAGAAAAAAGGAGAACTTTTTTAAATGAAATTAAACACTAAGACTAAACTTGCAGGATTTGCAGTT
Source organism: Streptococcus infantis (assembly GCF_015546995.1). GTDB lineage: Bacteria > Bacillota > Bacilli > Lactobacillales > Streptococcaceae > Streptococcus > Streptococcus infantis_J. Next base: position 48,094 of record NZ_JADMUH010000003.1, on the reverse strand, counting down.
GTACTTGCTTTCCTTGCACCATCACTTACTTTTGCACAAGAAACAAAAACTTATACAGTTAAACCTGGAGATACTCTTTCAGAAATTGCTGAGACATACAACACAACAGTTGAAAAATTAGCTAAATTGAACAACATTAAAAATGTTGACCTTATCTTTATTGACCAAGTATTGGTTATCGATGGGGCAGCTCCAGTTGCTGAAACTACAACAACAGAAGCACCTGTAGCACCTGTAGCAGAAGTTGAAGAAACTCCAGCAGTTGCTGAAACTGTTGTAGAAGAAACTACATATGAAGAAACTTACGAAGCTCCAGCTTCAGCACCTGCAGCAGCAGAAAGCTACTCAGCTCCAGCTGCAACTGTAAGCGGATCTGAAGCAGAAGCGAAAGAATGGATCGCTCAAAAAGAATCAGGAGGTAGCTACACAGCTACAAACGGACGTTATATCGGACGTTACCAATTGACAGATTCTTACTTGAACGGCGACTACTCAGCTGAAAACCAAGAACGTGTAGCAGACGCTTATGTTTCAGGACGTTACGGTTCATGGACAGCTGCTAAGAACTTCTGGCTTAACAACGGTTGGTATTAAGAAGATATAAAAAAGGAAGTCTCAATGACTTTCTTTTTTTGTTTACAAAAATATCAACTTCTCGCTCTAGATCTGTTAGTAAGTGCTCATCTTTTACTAGCTTAGCTAAGGAGAGTCCATTTTGTATCAACTGAGCATCATTAGTACAAATGCCTATACGAATATAGGAAAACGCAAGTGTGTCGTACTGTCTGCTTATTTTTGCTTCCTCCAAGAGAGTGTAGCAAAGCTGTTTGCAAAGTAACTTATCACCATTGTAAAGATAAAGAGTTGAGAGATTCAGCAGCAACATCATATTTTGTCATTTTCATTATATCTAAGCATGTCTACTAGTCCAATAATTGGACTAGTGATTGGACATACTGAAATAAATCCAATAAATTCTATTATTATAGCTCTTAGTACGATATGGGCATTAATTTTGATATTATCAAGGGTGTATAGAAAATATTTTTATAGAGACGAAGATGACTAAAGTTTTTATCAATAATTGGCTCCATAATATCTATAGGGAATCTACCTACTACAAATATCATAGAGCCCTAAAAAAGAGCCGTTTAAGGCTCTTTTTGTGTGTTTACATTTGATGAGAGATCATTATAAACATTGGTGTTGAGGGCTTACAAGTTTATGGTATTTCGCCATCTAGATTATTAGTTAGACGAACTGGTTGTATCGTCATTAGACTCTGATTGAGAACCTGAAGAATCAGCTGTTTGGCCTACTGTATTAGCACCATTATCTCCTCCACTGCTAGCACTACCGGTTGAGTATTGGTCCGTTGCAGATGTTTGGGAGTTATTAATGCTTCCATATGATTCAGTGTAGGTTGGAGTGTAGTTGCTATCTTCTGAATTGTAGGTGTCTACTCCCTGAACGTTACTAGTCGTTTCAGTCTGGTTAGACTTTTGTTCTTCTTTTTTGGTCAAGGTTTCAACTTGTTTTTGGAATTTAGAGATGAGTTCTTGAATTGGTTTTGTCTTTTCTTCAAGAGCAACTTGGTCGCTGGCAGAATTAATGTTTTTAATGATGTCTATTATTTTTTGCAAGGAAGTGATGGCTGTCTCAAGTGTTTGTTTATCTTGAAACTGGCTATCAGAATCCTTTATATCTAATTTCAAAGCTTTTTCACTATAATGATTTGTGACTTTATCGGCAGTAGAAGCGAGAAAGTCTGCTAATGTCTTTTTGCCTTCATCAGTAGTTGGTTTTAATTCTTGAATTTTTTTCCAATCTTCTATAATGGTTTCAGAATCAATATTAAAGTCTTTAATGGCGTTTTTTACTTGTTCGACATCTTGTTGATTTTTTTGTTGTTTGATGAGAGCAACATTCCCTCTCTCTGCTTGGATTTTTTCTTGATGGAGGACTAAGCCTGTCAAAAGTCCAATACCTGCAATAAGTGTAATAATAAAAATAGTATTTTTTGATTTTAGAATATCTTTGTAGTTGTTCACATTTGTTCTACGCACATGGATGATGGTGTATATATGAAATCATGTGCGCATTCCTCCTTATTAAAGTATATCATTTTTAGTTGATTTTAAAAATAAGTTTTTAAAGAGAATAGAGATTTAGGAATGGATTGATTTTTTTGTATCCTATCTTCATGTATTTATAAAAGAGGCGGCTAGGTTTATCAGCCTCTTCCTTGTCTTCTCCAACCAAGCATGTTATAATGAAAACTGCTCAAACGACCTTCAATCGTTAAGCAAACACGACCTTCAATCGTGAATAAACGAATAGATGGGAGAACTACCATGAGTGATAACTCTAAAACACGTGTTGTCGTGGGGATGAGTGGTGGTGTTGATTCGTCGGTGACGGCTCTCTTGCTCAAGGAGCAGGGCTACGACGTGATCGGTATCTTCATGAAGAACTGGGATGACACAGATGAAAACGGCGTCTGTACGGCGACCGAAGATTATAAAGATGTGGCTGCAGTGGCAGACCAGATTGGCATTCCTTACTACTCTGTCAATTTTGAAAAAGAGTACTGGGACCGCGTTTTTGAGTATTTCCTAGCGGAATACCGTGCAGGACGCACGCCAAATCCAGATGTGATGTGTAACAAGGAGATCAAGTTCAAGGCCTTTTTGGACTATGCCATGACCTTGGGTGCAGACTATGTGGCAACTGGGCACTATGCCCGTGTGTCGCGTGATGAGGATGGCATTGTTCACATGCTTCGTGGCGTGGACAATGGCAAGGATCAGACCTACTTCCTCAGCCAACTTTCACAAGAACAACTCCAAAAGACTATGTTCCCTTTGGGACATTTGGAAAAACCTGAAGTTCGCAGACTAGCAGAAGAAGCAGGCCTTGCGACTGCTAAGAAGAAAGACTCGACAGGGATTTGCTTTATCGGAGAAAAGAACTTTAAAGAATTTCTCAGCAACTACTTACCAGCTCAGCCTGGTCGAATGATGACTGTGGATGGTCGCGATATGGGTGAGCATGCTGGTCTGATGTACTATACGATCGGTCAGCGTGGCGGACTCGGTATCGGTGGACAACACGGCGGTGACAATGCTCCTTGGTTCGTTGTCGGAAAAGACCTAAGTCAGAACATTCTCTATGTAGGCCAAGGATTCTACCATGATTCCCTGATGTCAACTAGCTTAGAAGCCAGTCAGGTCCACTTTACTCGTGATATGCCAGAGGAATTTACGCTCGAATGCACGGCTAAATTCCGCTACCGTCAGCCTGACTCCAAGGTGACTGTTCATGTCAAAGGAGACAAGGCAGAAGTTATTTTTGTGGAACCACAACGCGCCATCACACCAGGACAGGCAGTTGTCTTTTACGACGGTGAAGAGTGTCTCGGTGGTGGTTTGATTGACAATGCCTACCGTGATGGCAAGGTTTGTCAGTACATATAGATTGACAAATGTTCTCAATTTGCTACAATAATAAAAGCAATAGAAATGATGGTCAAAGCTCATGGATGTTGCAGGCTTTTTTGTCCTGCACTTCTTACGAGTTTTGACTGTTTTTGTGTCGTTTAAGGGAAAGGACAAGAATGACTCAGCAAGACTTTCGGACAAAAGTGGGGAATACGGTTTTTGGCGTTCGGGCGACAGCTTTGATTCTTCAAAACCGCAAGCTCCTAGTCACCAAAGATAAGGGCAAGTATTACACTATTGGCGGTGCGATCCAAGTAAATGAAAGCACGGAAGACGCGGTAGTCCGCGAAGTGAGGGAAGAACTGGGTGTTAAAGCTCAAGCTGGGCCACTAGCTTTCGTGGTTGAAAATCGTTTTGAACAGGACGGTGTTTCCTATCACAACATCGAGTTTCATTTTCTAGTAGACTTACTTGAGGATGCCCCATTGACCATGCAGGAAGATGATAAAAGGCAGCCCTGTGAGTGGATTGATTTGGATAAACTCCAGAATATCCAGCTGGTTCCAACCTTTTTAAAAACAGCCCTACCAGATTGGGACGGGCAACTAAGACACATTCACCTTGAAGAATAGGAGAGAAAATGACTTATAATTTTACGGAAGAATACGATATTATTGTAATCGGTGCGGGACATGCGGGGGTCGAAGCTTCCCTAGCTGCGAGCCGTATGGGCTGCAAGGTCTTGCTTGCGACTATCAACATTGAAATGTTGGCTTTCATGCCATGTAATCCGTCTATTGGTGGTTCTGCCAAGGGGATTGTCGTGCGTGAGGTAGATGCCCTTGGTGGCGAAATGGCTAAGACCATTGACAAGACTTACATCCAGATGAAGATGCTCAACACTGGGAAGGGACCAGCTGTCCGTGCCCTTCGTGCGCAGGCTGATAAGGAACTTTACTCTAAGGAAATGCGCAAGACGGTTGAAAATCAAGAAAATCTAACCCTTCGTCAAACTATGATTGATGAGATTTTGGTGGAAGAAGGCAAGGTTGTCGGTGTTCGTACAGCTACCCATCAGGAATATGCTGCCAAGGCTGTTATCGTGACCACAGGGACAGCCCTCCGTGGGGAAATCATCATCGGAGATCTCAAGTACTCATCAGGGCCAAACCACAGCCTAGCTTCTATAAACCTTGCTGACAATCTCAAGGAACTTGGACTTGAAATCGGTCGTTTCAAGACAGGAACGCCTCCACGTGTCAAGGCTTCCTCTATCAACTATGATGTGACAGAGATTCAGCCAGGAGATGAAACACCAAATCACTTCTCTTACACTTCACGCGATGAAGATTATGTTAAAGACCAAGTTCCATGCTGGTTAACCTACACCAATGGTACCAGTCATGAGATTATCCAAAACAACCTCCATCGTGCGCCTATGTTTACAGGTGTGGTTAAGGGAGTGGGACCTCGTTACTGTCCGTCGATTGAGGACAAGATTGTGCGTTTTGCAGACAAGGAACGTCACCAGCTTTTCCTTGAACCAGAAGGACGAAACACAGAAGAAGTTTATGTGCAAGGTCTCTCAACCAGTCTTCCTGAGGATGTCCAACGTGATTTGGTTCATTCCATCAAAGGTTTGGAAAATGCAGAGATGATGCGAACTGGTTATGCTATCGAGTACGACATGGTCTTGCCTCATCAGTTGCGTGCAACGCTTGAAACCAAGAAAATCTCAGGACTTTTCACTGCTGGCCAGACAAATGGAACGTCTGGATATGAAGAAGCTGCTGGTCAAGGGATTATCGCGGGTATCAACGCAGCGCTGAAAATCCAAGGTAAGCCTGAGTTAATTTTGAAGCGCAGTGACGGCTATATCGGGGTTATGATTGATGACTTGGTGACCAAGGGAACCATTGAACCTTACCGTCTCTTGACCAGTCGTGCAGAATACCGACTCATCCTCCGTCATGACAATGCTGATATGCGTTTGACTGAGATGGGGCGCGAGATTGGGCTTGTTGACGATGAACGTTGGGCTCGTTTTGAAATCAAGAAAAATCAATTTGAAAATGAAATGAAGCGTTTAGATAGCATCAAACTCAAGCCAGTCAAGGAAACAAACGCTAAGGTTGAAGCAATGGGCTTCAAACCATTGACTGATGCAGTCACTGCCAAGGAGTTTCTCCGTCGTCCAGAAGTCTCTTACCAAGACGTGGTGGCCTTTATTGGACCTGCTGCCGAAGAATTGGATGACAAGATTATCGAATTGATTGAAACAGAAATCAAGTACGAAGGTTACATCTCAAAAGCTATGGATCAGGTTGCCAAGATGAAACGCATGGAAGAAAAACGTATTCCGGCCAACATCGATTGGGATGATATTGACTCTATCGCGACAGAAGCCCGTCAGAAGTTTAAACTCATCAATCCAGAAACCATCGGCCAAGCCAGCCGTATTTCTGGAGTAAACCCAGCAGATATTTCTATTTTGATGGTGTATCTGGAAGGTAAAAATCGAAGCATTTCAAAAAATTTAGAAAAAAAAGTTGATTAAAAACAAAATGCTGAATCCTCTATTGAGGAATTCAGTTTTTTAGTTTTTTCTTCATTTTTCGAATTAAGAGAAAAGGAGAAATGACTATGCTAACAGTAGAAGAAAAAAATTTTTTAGACCGCTATAAAAGAGTTTCATATCATCGTTTTTATGAGATTGAACGCTTTGTTGCCTTGTCTGAAAAGTTGAGCGAACGTCCGCCAAAGGCTGACAAGAACTAGACTTTTTGATATACTAGAACAAATTAAAATATAGGAGAGAGCGAATGAACGTATATGGCAGATTAGAAGACGAACCAACTCCAACTTGGATGGGAAGTCAGGATGCTCCAGTAGAAAATGAGGAGCAACTCGAGGTTGAAACTCGTCAGCCTGCCCGCTTACCATTTTTGAATATCCTCATTTTGAGTACTCTAGTGGTCCTTGTGTCCGTAATTTTACCCTTCTTCTTAGGGTTAATAAGTCCGGAACAGTCTCAGGATTTTTATATTGGATGGGCTATGCATCAGAGCGGAGATGTCTACACAGATTATTTTGGAACTAGTGGTCTCCTCTATTACTTTTTACAGTATGTAACCAAGGGCAGTATTTTGTTTGCCGCCTTTAATTGGTTGGCTTTAGTAGGTGCCGGATTCTTTCTTTTCCGTTCTGCTTTCAATCTGACTGGACAAGATAAGCAATCGCAACAAGTATTGACAGTCTTTTATGTCCTGGCTAGTGCTCTTAGTTTTGGTGGAGGCTATGCAACTATTCTTGCACTCCCATTCTTGTTTTATGCCTTAAGTTTAGTAACATCTTATTTGGCAGAACCAAGCCTTGACAAAGGATTTATCCGTATTGGAGCTAGCTTAGCTCTAGCATTTTTCTTTGCACCTTTGGTTACAACTTTGTACGCCTTTGTCTTGTTTTTTGCTGTAACAGCTTTTAATATTGGTCGCAAAAATTTGGCTCATGGTGTCTACCAATTTTTTGCAGCGGGCCTTGGTTTTTCAATTCTCTTTTATCCAATCGGATATTATACGGCTTATAAAGGTAGCTTTGGAAATGCGATTAGTCAAATCCTTTATCCATTAGATAGTTTAAACTTTACGTCTAACTCGGGATTACTCGACAATATCCTCTTTTATGGATTGTTAGCAATTGCTCTTGGAGCATTGACGTTTGCATTGACAGGTCTCTTCCAATCTAAACCGTTGAAACAGTCAGTCTTATCAATCTCTGCTTCAATAGCTGTCATTTTAGTATTAATTTTAGAGATTTTTTCTACAGATCTTATCCATGGTAGTCGTATGATTGAGTTCCTTCCTTTCTTATCGCTTCTTTTGCTGACACGAATTCCTACAGAGAAACCAGAAGGAGCGAATCGCCGTAGACGATCTAGAGAAGAAACTTCGGTATGGGGAGCCTTTGTAAAAGGAAATGTCTATCTACCAATTTTAGCTCTTGCTTACCTATTCTTAGCACCTGTAGTATCACGATATTTACTTCATGCAGAACTATATCAAGAACGTACAGCCATCGAAACTAAGGTCAAAGGGGAAACTCAAGCTACAGATCGTATCTATGTTTGGGATAATCTGACAAGTAGCTATAAGGCTAGTGAACGTTTAGCTGCGAGTCAGTTGCTTTCACCTAGATTGCATACAGGACTTGATGCAAATCGTACCAAACTTGTTAATGATCTGAGAGATAATCAACCAAAGATCATTGTAGTGAATACAAAAACAAGTCTATGGACAGAAGTTGAGCAACTTTTAGCTGAAAATTATCAAGCGGTTCAAAGTGAATTCAAAGATCTTAAACTCTATAAATTAAAATAAAAACTATCAATATCTTGTGTAATTTTAAAAAAAATTTATTTTTTAACACAAGATATTGATTTTTATTTTTTTAGTGATATAATACTTTTTAGAATCAATATTATATTTAAGAAAAGGGTATGGATATGATTGTATTGGAAGAGAAGGCTGTCCCTGATCCGACTTTATTCGTCGAAAAGCGTGACGGCAGACGTGTAATTTTTGATGTAGACAAGATTGACAAAGCGCTTCATAAGGCTGCTGAAAAGGTTATGGATGTAACCCCTTTGGTTGAAAAACGACTTAGTACCCTAGTTGAACGTATCGTCGAAGAGATTCATAGCCGTTTCCCACAAGGTGTAAAAATCTATGAAATCCAAAATATCGTAGAACACGAATTGTTGGAAGCTAAAGAATACGCCTTGGCCGAGGAGTATATCACCTATCGGACTCAAAGGGATTTTGAGCGCTCAAAAGCGACAGATATCAACTTTAGTATTCATAAACTTCTTAACAAAGATCAGGCGGTTGTCAATGAAAATGCCAATAAGGATAGTGATGTTTTTAATACCCAGCGTGATTTGACGGCTGGGATTGTTGGGAAATCCATCGGACTTCAAATGCTTCCTAAACATGTGGCTAATGCCCATCAAAAAGGGGATATCCACTATCATGATTTGGACTATAGTCCTTATACTCCAATGACCAACTGCTGTTTGATTGATTTCAAGGGCATGTTGGAAAATGGTTTTAAGATTGGAAATGCTGAGGTAGAGAGTCCCAAGTCTATCCAAACTGCGACAGCACAGATTTCACAAATCATCGCAAACGTTGCTTCTAGCCAGTACGGGGGCTGTTCAGCAGACCGTATTGATGAAGTTTTGGCTCCTTATGCAGAGAAAAATTACCAAAAGCACCTCAAGGATGCGGAGGAATGGGTTCTGCCTGACAAACGCCAAGAATATGCCTGGAAGAAAACCCAAAAAGACATCTACGATGCCATGCAATCTCTAGAGTACGAGATTAATACCCTCTTTACATCAAATGGGCAAACGCCATTTACCTCTCTTGGTTTCGGTCTAGGAACCAGTCGTTTTGAACGTGAAATTCAAAAGGCAATTCTGAATATTCGTATCAAGGGGCTGGGTTCAGAACATCGTACAGCCATCTTCCCTAAACTCATCTTTACTCTTAAAAGAGGTCTTAACTTAGAGGAAGGTTCACCTAACTACGATATTAAGCAGTTGGCTCTCGAGTGTGCAACTAAGCGTATGTATCCAGATGTCTTGTCTTATGATAAGATTGTCGAGTTGACTGGTTCTTTCAAAGTTCCGATGGGATGCCGTTCATTCCTTCAAGGATGGAAGGATGAAAATGGAGTAGAAGTTAATTCGGGCCGTATGAACCTAGGAGTCGTGACGGTCAATCTTCCTCGTATCGCCCTTGAATCCGAAGGCGACCTGAACAAGTTCTGGGAAATCTTTAACGAGCGCATGAATATCGCGGAAGATGCTTTGGTTTACCGTGTGGACAGAACCAAGGAAGCCACTCCAGCTAATGCACCAATTCTTTATCAATATGGAGCTTTCGGACGTCGTCTTGGAAAAGAAGAAAGTGTTGATCAACTCTTTAAGAATCGTCGTGCAACTATTTCTCTGGGCTATATTGGCTTGTACGAGGTGGCGACAGTCTTCTTTGGTAATCATTGGGAAAATAATCCAGAAGCCAAAGAGTTCACCCTTGATATTATTCGCGATATGAAACGTCGAGTAGAAGAATGGTCTGACCAATATGGTTACCATTTCTCTATCTATTCAACACCGTCTGAAAGTTTGACAGATCGTTTCTGTCGCTTGGATACGGAGAAATTCGGCTCTATTCCGGATATTACAGATAAAGAATACTACACAAATTCCTTCCATTATGATGTCCGCAAAAATCCAACACCTTTTGAAAAATTGGACTTTGAGAAAGTCTACCCAGAAGCGGGTGCATCTGGTGGCTTTATCCACTACTGCGAGTATCCTGTTCTCCAACAAAATCCAAAGGCCTTGGAAGCTGTGTGGGATTATGCTTACGACCGTGTAGGTTATCTAGGAACCAATACTCCGATTGACCGTTGCTACAAGTGTGATTTTGAAGGAGATTTTGAACCGACAGAGAGAGGATTTGCTTGTCCTAACTGTGGGAATAACGATCCTAAAACAGTAGATGTGGTTAAACGGACCTGTGGCTATCTTGGGAACCCACAAGCGCGTCCGATGGTTAATGGACGCCACAAGGAAATTGCTGCGCGTGTCAAACACATGAACGGTTCTACTATCAAAACAGCAGGACATGAAGTAAGAAATTAGAAAGAGATAGTATGGGAAAATATCAATTAGATGATAAAGGCAAGGCCTTGGTTCAACGATTCCACGAAAAACATTCAAAGGGTGGAGTCAATAAAAAAGACAGGGTAGCTAGCCTTAGAGAACAGTTTTTAAACAAAAATAAGAAAAAGTGAGAGTCCGCTCTCGCTTTTCTCTTAATTGGAGGTAAAAATGATACTACGCAGACCAAGATTAGCAGATAAAGAAACAGTTTTAGAGATGATGGCAGAGTTTGAAAAGAGCCAATCAGCCCACGATGGCGGCTTTTGGGATACTGAGAATTTTGTTTACGAAGAGTGGTTGGAGACAAATATGCATAAAGAAATGGGAATAAATTTGCCTGAAAATCGTGTTCCTTCTATTCAATTTGTATCATTTGATGCTGTAGGTCGAGCTCTAGGATTTTTGAATCTGCGATTGAGACTGAATGAGGGGTTGCTGAATTATGCTGGTCACATTGGTTATTCCATCCGACCGTCTGAAAGAGGCAAGGGCTACGCCAAAGAGTCCCTCCGACAAGGTCTGCAAGTTGCTAAGGGAAAGAATATCAAACAAGCGTTAGTGACTTGTAGCACGGAAAATCCTGCCAGTCGAGCTGTTATTTTAGCTAACGGTGGTGTTTATGAGGATGTTCGAAACGGGACGGAGCGCTATTGGATAGACTTGGAGTAGAAGAATGACATGGAATACACCAAAACCAGGCGAGTGGAAAAGTGAAGAACTGAGTCAAGGTCGAATCATTGATTACAAGGCTTTTAACTTTGTCGATGGTGAAGGAGTGCGCAATTCCCTTTACGTAGCAGGCTGTATGTTTCACTGTGAGGGCTGTTACAACGTAGCAACCTGGTCCTTTAATGCAGGGATTCCGTACACGCCAGAATTGGAAGAACAAATCATGGCAGACTTAGCCCAACCCTATGTTCAAGGCTTGACTTTATTAGGAGGAGAACCCTTCCTAAATACAGGAATCCTCTTGCCTCTCGTGAAACGTATACGGAAAGAATTGCCAGAAAAAGATATCTGGTCTTGGACTGGATACACATGGGAAGAAATGATGTTGGAAACACCTGATAAACTGGAACTCTTGTCGCTGATTGATATCCTGGTCGATGGACGCTATGATAAAAGTAAGCGCAATCTCATGCTTCAATTCCGTGGCTCTTCCAATCAACGAATTATCGATGTACAAAAATCTCTGCAAAGTGGAAAAGTAGTTATTTGGGACAAGCTTAATGATGGGAAAGAAAGCTATGAACAGGTGAAGAGAGAATGAAGAAAAAAGACTTAATAGAAAGACTAGTATCAGAAATAGAGTCTGGAAAAGTAAAAACGCTGGGGATCTACGGCCATGGGGCTTCAGGGAAATCAACCTTCGCTCAGGAATTGTATCAAGCCCTAGATTCTACTACAGTAAATTTGCTAGAAACAGATCCCTATATCACCTCAGAACGTCACCTGGTAGTACCAAAGCAATCACCTGATCAAAAGGTGACAGCCTGTCTGCCAGTGGCGCATGAACTGGCAAGTTTGCAGAGAGACATTCTAGCCTTGCAAGCGGGTATGGATGTCTTGACAATCGAAGAACCTTGGAAGGCTAGTGAGGTCTTATCGGGATCAAAACCAATTCTGATAGTCGAAGGGATGTCTGTGGGTTTTCTACCAAAGGAACTCTTTGACAAAACTATCTGTTTCTACACGAATGAAGAGACAGAATTAAAGAGGCGTCTAGCTCGAGATACGACTGTGAGAAATGGCGATGCATCCTTTATATTGGCTAGTCAGCAAATGAGACGAGAACAGTATCTGCAATACTATAAAGAAACCGAGTCAAAAGCGGATATCTTGATAAATCAATCAAATGATAAATTTTAGATCAAAACGAATATTATATAGAAGAAAAAATATAAATTTGCTCTTCATTTATGCTTTTTTGAGATAAGGAGCGATAAGAAAACAGTTTCATTCGAAAAATTAAAAAAATCCTGTCAAATCCCTTGCAATCGCAGGGGCTTTGTGTTATTCTATTATGGTGCTGTAAATTACAGCCTTAGCTTTGATGCAAGAGGTTGCGACACGCTCGGTTGCATTGCCACGCAACACGCGTCGGTTTTCTTGTGGAGCTAGCCTATTATCTTAAATAGACGAAAAGGAGAAAAAGATGGCAAACAAAAAAATCCGTATCCGTTTGAAAGCTTACGAACACCGTACGCTTGATACAGCGGCTGCAAAAATCGTAGAATCAGCTACTCGTACAGGTGCACAAGTTGCGGGTCCAATCCCACTTCCAACTGAGCGTAGCCTCTACACAATCATTCGTGCGACTCACAAATATAAAGATTCTCGCGAACAATTCGAAATGCGTACACACAAACGTTTGATCGACATCATCAACCCAACTCAAAAAACAGTTGACGCTTTGATGAAATTGGATCTTCCAAGTGGTGTAAACGTAGAAATCAAACTTTAATTTAAAGCTTGATACCTTGAGCATAAAAAACGCTCGTTAAAAACTTTTTGAATAAAAAATATAGAAAAGGAACTATTTTCTCATGACAAAAGGAATCTTAGGGAAAAAAGTGGGAATGACTCAAATCTTCACTGAAGCTGGCGAATTAATCCCTGTAACAGTTATCGAAGCAACTCCAAACGTTGTTCTTCAAGTTAAAACTGTTGAAACAGATGGTTACAACGCTATCCAAGTTGGTTTCGATGACAAACGCGAAGTATTGAGCAACAAACCTGCTAAAGGACATGTAGCAAAAGCTAACACGGCTCCTAAGCGCTTCATTCGTGAATTCAAAAACGTTGAAGGCTTGGAAGTTGGTGCTGAAATCACAGTTGAAACTTTCGCAGCTGGAGACATTGTTGATGTAACTGGTACATCTAAAGGTAAAGGTTTCCAAGGTGTTATCAAACGCCACGGACAATCACGTGGACCTATGGCTCACGGTTCTCGTTACCACCGTCGTCCAGGTTCTATGGGACCTGTTGCACCTAACCGCGTATTCAAAGGTAAAAACCTTGCAGGACGTATGGGTGGCGACCGCGTAACAATTCAAAACCTTGAAGTTGTACAAGTTGTTCCAGAAAAGAACGTTATCCTTATCAAAGGTAACGTACCAGGTGCTAAGAAATCTCTTATCACTATCAAGTCAGCAGTTAAAGCTGGTAAATAATAAGGAAAGGGGAATACAGTCAAAATGGCAAATGTAACATTATTCGACCAAACTGGTAAACAAGCGGGCGAAGTTGTTCTTAACGATGCAATTTTTGGTATCGAACCAAACCAATCTGTTGTGTTTGATGTGATCATCAGCCAACGTGCTAGCCTTCGTCAAGGGACTCACGCAGTTAAAAACCGCTCAGCTGTTTCAGGTGGCGGACGCAAACCATGGCGTCAAAAAGGAACTGGACGTGCTCGTCAAGGTTCTATCCGCTCTCCACAATGGCGTGGTGGTGGAATCGTCTTCGGACCAACTCCACGTAGCTATGCGTACAAACTTCCTCAAAAAGTTCGTCGCCTTGCGCTTAAATCTGTTTACTCAGAAAAAGTTGCTGAAAACAAATTTGTAGCCGTTGATTCTCTTGAATTTACAGCTCCAAAAACTGCTGAATTTGCAAAAGTTCTTGCAGCTTTGAGCATCGATTCTAAAGTCCTTGTTATTCTTGAAGAAGGAAACGAATTCGCAGCTCTCTCAGCTCGTAACCTTCCAAACGTGAAAGTTGCGACTGCTACAACTGCAAGTGTTCTTGACATCGCAAATAGTGACAAACTTCTTGTTACTCAAGCAGCTATCTCTAAAATCGAGGAGGTTCTTGCATAATGAATTTGTATGATGTTATCAAAAAACCTGTAATCACTGAAAGCTCAATGGCTCAACTTGAAGCAGGGAAATATGTATTTGAAGTTGACACTCGCGCACACAAACTTTTGATCAAGCAAGCTGTTGAAGCTGCTTTCGAAGGTGTTAAAGTTGCAAATGTTAACACAAACAACGTAAAACCTAAAGCTAAACGTGTTGGACGTTACACTGGTTTTACCAACAAAACTAAAAAAGCTATCATCACTCTTACAGCTGATTCAAAAGCAATCGAGTTGTTTGCTGCTGAAGCTGAATAATCTAAGGAGGAAATATCGTGGGAATTCGTGTTTATAAACCAACAACAAACGGTCGCCGTAATATGACTTCTTTGGATTTCGCTGAAATCACAACAAGCACACCAGAAAAAACTTTGCTTGTTGCTTTGAAGAACAAGGCTGGTCGTAACAACAACGGTCGTATCACTGTTCGTCACCAAGGTGGTGGACACAAACGTTTCTACCGTTTGGTTGACTTCAAACGTAACAAAGACAACGTTGAAGCAGTTGTTAAAACTATCGAGTACGATCCAAACCGTTCTGCAAACATCGCTCTTGTACACTACACTGACGGTGTGAAAGCTTACATCATCGCTCCAAAAGGTCTTGAAGTTGGTCAACGTATCGTTTCAGGTCCTGAAGCAGATATCAAAGTCGGGAACGCACTTCCGCTTGCTAACATCCCAGTTGGTACTTTGATCCACAACATCGAATTGAAACCAGGTCGTGGTGGAGAATTAGTACGTGCTGCTGGAGCTTCTGCTCAAGTATTGGGTCAAGAAGGTAAATACGTTCTTGTTCGTCTTCAATCAGGTGAAGTTCGTATGATTCTTGGAACTTGTCGTGCAACAGTTGGTGTTGTCGGAAACGAACAACATGGACTTGTAAACCTTGGTAAAGCAGGACGTAGCCGTTGGAAAGGTATCCGCCCAACAGTTCGTGGTTCTGTAATGAACCCTAACGATCACCCACACGGTGGTGGTGAAGGTAAAGCACCAGTTGGTCGTAAAGCACCATCAACTCCATGGGGCAAACCTGCTCTTGGTCTTAAAACTCGTAACAAGAAAGCGAAATCTGACAAACTTATCGTTCGTCGTCGCAACGAGAAATAATTTTAAACTAGTCGCTTAAGCAACTAGGAAATTCCGCCAGCTCGGTAGCGCTCGTTGAGAGCGCAAGCCGCTGTGGTACTATATTTAAAGGAGAAAATATAAAAATGGGACGCAGTCTTAAAAAAGGACCTTTCGTCGATGAGCATTTGATGAAAAAAGTTGAAGCTCAAGCTAACGACGAAAAGAAAAAAGTTATCAAAACTTGGTCACGTCGTTCAACGATCTTCCCAAGTTTCATTGGTTACACTATCGCAGTTTATGATGGACGTAAACACGTACCTGTTTACATCCAAGAAGACATGGTAGGTCACAAGCTTGGTGAATTTGCACCAACTCGTACTTACAAAGGTCACGCCGCAGACGACAAGAAGACACGTAGAAAATAAGGAGAACATAAATGGCAGAAATTACTTCAGCTAAAGCAATGGCTCGCACAGTACGTGTTTCACCTCGTAAATCACGTCTTGTTCTTGACAACATCCGTGGTAAAAGCGTAGCCGATGCAATCGCAATTTTGACATTCACTCCAAACAAAGCTGCTGAAATCATCTTGAAAGTTTTGAACTCAGCTGTAGCTAACGCTGAAAACAACTTTGGTTTGGATAAAGCTAACTTGGTAGTATCTGAAGCATTCGCAAACGAAGGACCAACTATGAAACGTTTCCGTCCACGTGCGAAAGGTTCAGCTTCACCAATCAACAAACGTACAGCTCACATCACTGTAGCTGTTGCAGAAAAATAAGGAGGTAAAATCGTGGGTCAAAAAGTACATCCAATTGGTATGCGTGTCGGCATCATCCGTGATTGGGATGCCAAATGGTATGCTGAAAAAGAATACGCGGATTACCTTCATGAAGATCTTGCAATCCGTAAATTCGTTCAAAAAGAACTTGCTGACGCAGCAGTTTCAACTATTGAAATTGAACGCGCAGTAAACAAAGTTAACGTTTCGCTTCACACTGCTAAACCAGGCATGGTTATCGGTAAAGGTGGTGCTAACGTTGATGCACTCCGTGCAAAACTTAACAAATTGACTGGTAAACAAGTACACATCAACATCATCGAAATCAAACAACCTGATTTGGATGCTCACCTTGTTGGTGAAGGAATTGCTCGTCAATTGGAGCAACGTGTTGCTTTCCGTCGTGCACAAAAACAAGCAATCCAACGTGCAATGCGTGCTGGAGCTAAAGGAATTAAAACTCAAGTATCAGGTCGTTTGAACGGTGCAGATATCGCCCGTGCTGAAGGATACTCTGAAGGAACTGTTCCACTTCACACACTTCGTGCAGATATCGATTACGCTTGGGAAGAAGCAGACACTACATACGGTAAACTTGGTGTTAAAGTATGGATCTACCGTGGTGAAGTTCTTCCAGCTCGTAAAAACACTAAAGGAGGTAAATAACCAATGTTAGTACCTAAACGTGTTAAACACCGTCGTGAATTCCGTGGTAAAATGCGCGGTGAAGCTAAAGGTGGGAAAGAAGTAGCATTCGGTGAATACGGTCTTCAAGCTACAACTAGCCACTGGATCACTAACCGCCAAATCGAAGCTGCTCGTATCGCCATGACTCGTTACATGAAACGTGGTGGTAAAGTTTGGATTAAAATCTTCCCACACAAATCTTACACAGCTAAAGCTATCGGGGTTCGTATGGGATCTGGTAAAGGGGCACCTGAAGGTTGGGTAGCACCAGTTAAACGTGGTAAAGTAATGTTTGAAGTTGCTGGTGTATCTGAAGAAGTTGCTCGCGAAGCGCTTCGTCTTGCAAGCCACAAATTGCCAGTTAAATGTAAATTCGTAAAACGTGAAGCAGAATAAGGAGAAGGCATGAAACTTAATGAAGTAAAAGAATTTGTTAAAGAACTTCGTGGTCTTTCTCAAGAAGAACTCGCGAAGCGCGAAAACGAATTGAAAAAAGAATTGTTCGAACTTCGTTTCCAAGCTGCTACTGGTCAATTAGAACAAACAGCTCGCTTGAAAGAAGTTAAAAAACAAATCGCTCGTATCAAAACAGTTCAATCTGAAGCGAAATAATAGACTAGGGAAGGAGAAATTTCAATGGAACGCAATAATCGTAAAGTTCTTGTTGGACGTGTTGTATCTGACAAAATGGACAAGACAATCACAGTTGTAGTTGAAACAAAACGTAACCACCCAGTCTATGGTAAACGTATTAACTACTCTAAAAAATACAAAGCACATGATGAAAACAATGTTGCCAAAGAAGGCGATATCGTACGTATCATGGAAACTCGTCCGCTTTCAGCTACAAAACGCTTCCGTCTTGTAGAAGTTGTTGAAGAAGCGGTCATCATCTAATCAAACCTGAAAGGAGAAAACTGAAATGATTCAAACAGAAACTCGTTTGAAAGTCGCAGACAACAGCGGTGCACGCGAAATCTTGACTATCAAAGTTCTTGGTGGTTCTAAACGTAAGTTTGCGAACATCGGTGATGTTATTGTGGCATCTGTAAAACAAGCTACTCCTGGTGGTGCGGTTAAAAAAGGTGACGTTGTTAAAGCAGTTATCGTTCGTACTAAATCAGGTGCTCGTCGTGCTGATGGTTCATACATCAAATTTGACGAAAACGCAGCAGTTATCATCCGTGACGACAAAACTCCTCGCGGAACACGTATCTTTGGCCCAGTTGCACGTGAATTGCGTGAAGGTGGCTTCATGAAGATCGTGTCACTTGCTCCAGAAGTACTTTAATCAATAAAAACAAACACAGTCCCCTGGCCTAGCCAGGGTGCCCGTTGGGCGTAAGAATAAAAGGAGAAAAAAATGTTTGTAAAAAAAGGCGACAAAGTTCGCGTAATCGCTGGTAAAGATAAGGGAACAGAAGCTGTTGTCCTTACTGCCCTTCCAAAAGTAAACAAAGTTATCGTTGAAGGTGTTAACATCGTTAAGAAACACCAACGTCCAACTAACGAACTTCCTCAAGGTGGTATCATCGAGAAGGAAGCAGCTATCCACGTATCAAACGTTCAAGTTTTGGATAAAAATGGTGTAGCTGGTCGTGTTGGTTACAAATTTGTAGACGGTAAAAAAGTTCGCTACAACAAAAAATCAGGCGAAGTGCTTGATTAATCACGAAGGAAAGGAGAAGTATAATGGCAAATCGTTTAAAAGAAAAATATCTTAATGAAGTAGTTCCTGCTTTGACAGAACAATTCAACTACTCATCAGTGATGGCTGTGCCTAAAGTAGATAAGATCGTTTTGAACATGGGTGTTGGTGAAGCTGTATCAAACGCTAAAAGCCTTGAAAAAGCTGCTGAAGAATTGGCGCTTATCTCAGGTCAAAAACCACTTATCACTAAAGCTAAAAAATCAATCGCCGGCTTCCGTCTTCGTGAAGGTGTTGCGATTGGTGCAAAAGTTACCCTTCGTGGTGAACGTATGTACGAATTCTTGGATAAATTGGTTTCAGTTTCACTTCCACGTGTGCGTGACTTCCACGGTGTTCCAACAAAATCATTTGACGGACGCGGGAACTACACACTTGGTGTGAAAGAGCAATTGATTTTCCCAGAAATCAACTTTGATGACGTTGACAAAACTCGTGGTCTTGACATCGTTATCGTTACTACTGCTAACACTGACGAAGAGTCACGTGCATTGCTTACAGGCCTTGGAATGCCTTTTGCAAAATAATATAGGAGGTATAACTAATGGCTAAAAAATCTATGATTGCTAAGAACAAACGCCCAGCGAAGTTCTCTACTCAAGCATACACTCGCTGTGAACGTTGTGGACGTCCACACTCAGTTTACCGCAAGTTTAAACTTTGCCGTGTTTGCTTCCGTGAATTGGCATATAAAGGTCAAATCCCTGGTGTAACAAAAGCATCTTGGTAATATCGTGATACAAAGAGCGTAACAACCCCAGCAAAAATAGGAGATTTGGTGCAGGAGCGATGCTCCAAGACAAATCTATCTTTTTTGCCAAGGTTGTAGCTCGTGTTCAAATGAGATTATCTTGTTTGACTGTGTCAATACTATCTGAGCCCAGCTCAATCATTAACTAGCAAGTGCAACTTGCAAACTACTAGTAAGAGGAGAAAATAAAATGGTTATGACTGACCCAATCGCAGACTTCCTAACTCGTATTCGTAACGCTAACCAAGCAAAACACGAAGTACTTGAAGTACCTGCATCAAACATCAAAAAAGGGATTGCTGAAATCCTTAAACGCGAAGGTTTTGTTAAGA
The DNA here is from genome assembly GCF_015546995.1 of Streptococcus infantis. Lineage (GTDB taxonomy): Bacteria > Bacillota > Bacilli > Lactobacillales > Streptococcaceae > Streptococcus > Streptococcus infantis_J. The sequence continues at coordinate 28,736 of NZ_JADMUH010000003.1, read as the reverse complement.
ACGTAGAAATCATCGAAGATGACAAACAAGGCATCATCCGTGTGTTCCTTAAATATGGAGCAAACGGTGAACGAGTTATCAATAACTTGAAACGCGTTTCTAAACCAGGACTTCGTGTCTACAAAAAACGTGAAGATCTTCCAAAAGTACTTAACGGTCTTGGAATTGCTATCCTTTCAACTTCTGAAGGTTTGCTTACTGATAAAGAAGCTCGCCAAAAGAACGTTGGTGGGGAAGTTATCGCTTACGTTTGGTAATATTTAGCTCCCAATTTCGTTGTGACTCTTCGTTATCGTCTCTTGCCTAACCCAAAGTTATGCCTACGAGGCAATGCCTCGATTCACTTAGAAATTGAGACCTAAACATTAACTTTTAAATCAAAAAGATTTAAACCCCGTGAAAACTGGCCTTTATGGCCTGACAATTTAACAGGAGAATAAAACATGTCACGTATTGGTAATAAAGTTATCGTGTTGCCTGCTGGTGTTGAACTCACTAACAATGACAACGTTGTAACTGTAAAAGGACCTAAAGGAGAACTTACTCGTGAGTTCTCAAAAGATATTGAAATCCGTGTGGAAGGTACTGAAGTAACTCTTCACCGTCCAAACGATTCAAAAGAAATGAAAACTATCCACGGAACTACTCGTGCACTTTTGAACAACATGGTTATTGGTGTTTCAGAAGGATTCAAGAAAGAACTTGAAATGCGTGGGGTTGGTTACCGTGCTCAACTTCAAGGAAACAAACTTGTTTTGGCTGTTGGTAAATCACATCCAGATGAAGTTGAAGCTCCAGCAGGAATTACTTTTGAACTTCCAAACCCAACGACTATCGTTATCAGCGGAATTTCAAAAGAAAAAGTTGGTCAGACAGCTGCTTACGTACGTAGCCTTCGTTCACCAGAACCATACAAAGGTAAAGGTATCCGTTACGTTGGCGAATATGTTCGTCTTAAAGAAGGTAAAACTGGTAAATAATGTTGAGTGGTTGATTTTCAACCACCAACCTCATTACCAACTTTGTGCATAGCACACGATTTAAAATTAAAGAGGTGAAAACTGTGATTTCTAAACCAGATAAAAACAAACTCCGCCAAAAACGCCACCGTCGCGTTCGCGGAAAACTCTCTGGAACTGCTGATCGCCCACGTTTGAACGTATTCCGTTCTAATACAGGCATCTACGCTCAAGTGATTGATGACGTAGCGGGTGTAACGCTCGCAAGTGCTTCAACTCTTGACAAAGAAGTTTCAAAAGGAACTAAAACTGAACAAGCCGTTGCTGTCGGTAAACTCGTTGCAGAACGTGCAAGTGCTAAAGGTATTTCAGAAGTGGTGTTCGACCGCGGTGGATATCTATATCACGGACGTGTGAAAGCTTTGGCTGATGCAGCTCGTGAAAACGGATTGAAATTCTAATAGGAGGACACTAGAAAATGGCATTTAAAGACAATGCAGTAGAACTTGAAGAACGCGTAGTTGCTGTTAACCGTGTTACAAAAGTTGTTAAAGGTGGACGTCGTCTTCGTTTCGCAGCTCTTGTAGTTGTTGGTGACCGCAATGGTCGTGTAGGATTTGGTACTGGTAAAGCTCAAGAAGTTCCAGAAGCAATCCGCAAAGCAGTAGAAGATGCTAAGAAAAACTTGATCGAAGTTCCTATGGTAGGAACAACAATCCCACATGAAGTTCTTTCAGAATTCGGTGGAGCTAAAGTATTGTTGAAACCAGCTGTAGAAGGTTCTGGAGTTGCCGCAGGTGGTGCAGTTCGTGCCGTTGTGGAATTGGCAGGTGTGGCAGATATTACATCTAAATCACTTGGTTCTAACACTCCAATCAACATTGTTCGCGCAACTGTTGAAGGTTTGAAACAATTGAAACGCGCTGAAGAAGTTGCTGCTCTTCGTGGTATTTCAGTTTCTGATTTGGTATAAGAAAGGGGATAAAATGGCTCAAATTAAAATTACTTTGACTAAGTCTCCAATCGGACGTATTCCATCACAACGTAAAACTGTTGTAGCACTTGGACTTGGCAAATTGAACAGCTCTGTTATTAAAGAAGATAACGCTGCAATTCGTGGTATGATCACTGCAGTATCTCACTTGGTAACAGTTGAAGAAGTAAACTAATAAAATTTTAGGGGATGTGCAGTAGACCATCCCCTAAAACTAGATATAGTCATCTTAGATGACACAGTATAGGCGAGTTGATAGGGGAGACAACCTTTTCTCTCTTATCGGCGCTAGCATTTTACAAAAGAGGAGAAAATATATAATGAAACTTCATGAATTGAAACCTGCAGAAGGTTCTCGTAAAACTCGTAACCGTGTTGGTCGTGGTACTTCATCAGGTAACGGTAAAACATCTGGTCGCGGTCAAAAAGGTCAAAAAGCTCGTAGCGGTGGCGGAGTACGCCTTGGTTTTGAAGGTGGACAAACTCCATTGTTCCGTCGTCTTCCAAAACGTGGATTTACTAACATCAACGCTAAAGAATATGCAATTGTTAACCTTGACCAATTGAACATCTTTGAAGATGGTGCAGAAGTAACTCCAGTTGTTCTTATCGAAGCAGGAATTGTTAAAGCTGAAAAATCAGGTATCAAGATTCTTGGTAACGGTGAGTTGACTAAGAAGTTGACTGTTAAAGCTGCTAAATTCTCTAAATCAGCTGAAGAAGCTATCACTGCTAAAGGTGGTTCAGTTGAAGTCATCTAAGTGAGGTGACCTATGTTTTTAAAATTATTGAGAGAAGCACTCAAAGTTAAACAGGTTCGATCAAAGATTTTATTCACAATTTTTATCGTGTTTGTTTTTCGTATTGGTACTAGTATCACTGTACCGTGGGTAAATGCAAATAGCTTGAACGCTTTGAGTGGTCTATCCTTCTTGAATATGTTGAGCTTGGTGTCAGGGAATGCCATGAAAAACTTTTCAGTTTTTGCTCTTGGAGTCAGCCCCTACATTACAGCCTCAATCGTCGTCCAACTCTTGCAAATGGATTTGTTACCGAAGTTTGTGGAGTGGGGCAAACAAGGGGAAGTTGGTCGTAGAAAGTTAAACCAAGCGACTCGATACATTGCACTAGTGCTTGCATTTGTTCAATCAGTTGGGATTACTGCTGGTTTTAATGCTCTGTCTGGAGCTAAACTTTTGACTGTTCCACTTACACCACAGGTCTTTCTTGTGATTGGAGGAATCTTAACAGCAGGAAGCATGATTGTAACCTGGTTGGGAGAGCAAATCACAGATAAGGGATATGGTAATGGTGTTTCAATGATTATCTTTGCAGGGATTGTTGCTTCAATTCCTGACATGATTAAGGGCATTTATGTAGATTACTTTGTCAATGTACCAAGTAGTCGATTGACATCGTCTCTCATTTTTGTCGCTATTTTAATCATCGCTGTTTTGTTGATTGTTTACTTTACAACTTACGTTGAACAAGCTAAATATAAGATTCCAATTCAGTATACAAAGGTAGCTCAAGGAGCGCCATCAAGTTCCTATCTTCCATTGAAGATTAACCCTGCTGGGGTTATTCCTGTTATCTTTGCTAGTTCCATTACAGCAGCACCAGCTGCAATCTTACAATTTGTGAGTGCGTCTGGTCTTAATTGGGAGTGGGTTAAAACAGCTCAAGAGTTGGTTTCTACTTCAACTCCAACAGGTGTTGCGTTGTATGCTCTGTTGATTATTCTCTTTACATTCTTCTATACATTTGTACAGATCAATCCAGAGAAAGCAGCAGAAAATTTACAAAAGAGTGGAGCTTATATCCATGGTGTCCGTCCTGGTAAAGGGACAGAAGAATATATGTCAAAACTTCTTCGTCGTCTCGCAACAGTCGGATCAATCTTCCTAGGTGTGATTTCTATCCTACCTATTGTAGCTAAAGATTTATTTGGTCTTTCAGAAGTTGTCGCTTTTGGGGGAACAAGTTTGCTAATCATTATCTCTACAGGTATCGAAGGAATTAAACAATTGGAAGGTTATCTATTGAAACGTAAGTATGTTGGTTTCTTAGATACAACAGAATAATTGTAATAGAAAATAAAATTCACTATTGCTCAGAGAGTGGAGTGTAAAAATCAAAGACATTGTCAGATTTTTATCTCCTCTCTTCTATTTTGTTTTTAAATAGGAGTTGAAATGAATTTTTGCTTCTATTTAAATACAAAAAAGGAGTTTGAATCATGAATCTTTTGATTATGGGTTTACCTGGTGCAGGTAAAGGGACACAAGCAGCGAAAATTGTTGAACAGTTTCACGTTGCCCACATCTCAACAGGTGACATGTTCCGTGCAGCAATGGCTAACCAAACTGAAATGGGTGTGCTAGCTAAGTCTTATATCGATAAAGGTGAATTAGTTCCAGATGAAGTTACAAATGGAATTGTTAAAGAACGTCTTTCTCAAGATGATATTAAAGAAACTGGTTTCTTGTTGGATGGATACCCACGTACAATTGAGCAAGCTCATGCCTTAGATAAAACATTGGCTGAACTTGGAATTAAACTTGAAGGTGTTATCAACATCGAAGTAGATCCATCTTGCCTACTTGAACGTTTGAGTGGTCGTATCATTCACCGTGAAACTGGCGAAACTTTCCATAAAGTATTCAACCCACCAGTTGATTACAAAGAGGAAGATTACTACCAACGTGAAGATGATAAACCTGAGACAGTAAAACGTCGTTTGGATGTCAATATTGCTCAAGGTGAACCAATCATTGCTTACTATCGTGCTAAAGGTCTAGTACATGATATCGAAGGCAACCAAGATATCAATGATGTCTTTAAGGATATCGAAAAGGTATTGACAAATTTGAAATAAAAGCGTTTTTCAGGCTTGCAAAATGTCTTGACAAATGTTATACTGAGTTAGTCTGACTTATAATTGTTGTCTCTGTGTCTAGAGGCATCAAATCGAAATTTAGGGAGGTACTTTTGCGTGGCAAAAGACGATGTGATTGAGGTTGAAGGCAAAGTAGTCGATACGATGCCGAATGCAATGTTTACGGTTGAACTTGAAAATGGACATCAGATTTTAGCAACAGTTTCTGGTAAAATTCGTAAAAACTATATTCGTATTTTAGCGGGAGATCGTGTTACTGTTGAAATGAGTCCATATGACTTGACACGTGGACGTATCACTTACCGCTTTAAATAATCGAAAAACTTGGAGGGATAAGAAATGAAAGTAAGACCATCGGTCAAACCAATTTGCGAATACTGTAAAGTAATTCGTCGTAATGGTCGTGTTATGGTAATTTGCCCAGCAAATCCAAAACACAAACAACGTCAAGGATAAGATAGAAAGGAGAAAACATGGCTCGTATTGCTGGAGTTGATATTCCAAATGACAAACGCGTAGTTATCTCATTGACTTATGTCTATGGTATCGGACTTGCAACATCTCAAAAGATTTTGGCAGCTGCTGGAGTTTCAGAAGATATTCGTGTTCGTGACCTTACATCAGATCAAGAAGATGCTATCCGTCGTGAAGTGGATGCAATTAAAGTTGAAGGTGACCTTCGTCGTGAAGTGAACTTGAACATCAAACGTTTGATGGAAATCGGTTCATACCGTGGTATCCGTCACCGTCGTGGACTTCCTGTCCGTGGACAAAACACTAAAAACAACGCTCGCACTCGTAAAGGTAAAGCTGTTGCGATTGCTGGTAAGAAAAAATAATATAGGAGGTAAAAGTCTTGGCTAAACCAACACGTAAACGTCGTGTGAAAAAGAATATCGAATCTGGTATTGCTCATATTCACGCTACATTTAATAACACTATTGTTATGATTACTGATGTGCATGGTAATGCAATCGCTTGGTCATCAGCTGGTGCTCTTGGTTTCAAAGGTTCTCGTAAATCTACACCATTTGCTGCTCAAATGGCTTCAGAAGCTGCTGCTAAATCTGCACAAGAACACGGTCTTAAATCAGTTGAAGTTACTGTAAAAGGTCCAGGTTCTGGTCGTGAGTCAGCTATTCGTGCTCTTGCTGCCGCTGGTCTTGAAGTAACAGCAATTCGTGATGTGACTCCAGTGCCACACAATGGTGCTCGTCCTCCAAAACGTCGCCGTGTATAATCATTACCTTTACACTGCTTTTCGTTTAAGAGGGAGTAACTAAATGATCGAGTTTGAAAAACCAAATATAACAAAAATTGATGAAAATAAAGATTATGGCAAGTTTGTAATCGAACCACTAGAACGTGGATACGGTACAACACTTGGTAACTCTCTTCGTCGTGTACTTCTTGCTTCTCTTCCAGGAGCAGCTGTTACATCTATCGATATCGATGGAGTATTACATGAATTTGATACAATTCCTGGTGTTCGCGAAGACGTGATGCAAATCATTTTGAACATTAAAGGTATTGCAGTTAAATCATATGTAAAAGACGAAAAGACTATTGAACTTGATGTTGAAGGTCCTGCTGAAGTGACAGCCGGAGATATTTTAACTGATAGTGATATTGAAATCGTAAATCCAGATCATTATCTTTTCACAATCGGAGAAGGTGCTTCATTCAAAGCGACTATGACTGTAAACAGTGGTCGTGGATATGTACCTGCAGATGAAAACAAGAAAGATAATGCACCAGTTGGAACACTTGCTGTAGATTCTATTTATACACCAGTTACAAAAGTTAACTATCAAGTTGAACCTGCTCGTGTAGGAAGCAATGATGGTTTCGACAAATTAACCCTTGAAATCTTGACAAATGGAACTATTATTCCAGAAGATGCTTTAGGGCTTTCAGCACGCATTTTGACAGAACATCTTGATTTGTTTACAAATCTTACAGAGATTGCTAAATCTGCAGAAGTGATGAAAGAAGCTGATACTGAATCGGACGACCGTATTTTGGAACGTACGATTGAGGAACTTGACTTATCTGTACGCTCATATAACTGTTTGAAACGTGCTGGTATCAATACTGTGCATGATTTGACAGAAAAATCTGAAGCAGAGATGATGAAAGTAAGAAATCTTGGACGCAAGAGTTTGGAAGAAGTGAAACTCAAACTCATTGATTTGGGTCTTGGATTAAAAGATAAATAAAGGAGGAATACATGGCTTACCGTAAACTAGGACGCACTAGCTCACAACGTAAAGCAATGCTTCGCGATTTGACAACTGACCTTTTGATCAACGAATCAATCGTGACAACTGAAGCTCGTGCTAAAGAAATCCGTAAAACTGTTGAAAAAATGATTACTCTAGGTAAACGTGGTGATTTGCATGCACGTCGTCAAGCTGCTGCTTTCGTACGTAATGAAATCGCATCTGAAAACTATGATGAAGCAACTGACAAGTACACTTCTACTACAGCACTTCAAAAATTGTTCTCAGAAATCGCACCTCGTTACGCAGACCGTAACGGTGGATACACTCGTATCCTTAAAACTGAACCACGTCGTGGTGATGCAGCGCCAATGGCAATCATCGAATTAGTATAAAATCATCAATTTTGTTGAGTGTTATGATGATGGAGCCTTGTGCTCTTAGTCTAGCTCTGGTCTACCGCTAGGACTTTTGTCCTAGCGGGAACACTCATCATAAGATGGTCGGGTAGACGCTTGTTTACGAAATTGTTTTTCTTTTAAGAACAATTTCGTAAGCAGGCGTTTTTTAGTTTTTTTGAAGTAAATGTGCTATACTGAGAAAAAAGAAAAATATAGATATGGTTATTTTTCTATGATTTCAAAGATGGAGGACCAATATGAAAGCTATTATAACTGTTGTTGGAAAAGATAAGGGTGGTATTGTTGCAGGTGTTGCGACTAAGATTGCTGAATTAGGATTAAATATTGATGATATTTCACAAACTGTCTTGGATGAGTTCTTCACCATGATGGCTGTAGTATCCAGTGATGAAAAACAAGATTTTACTCAACTAAGAAATGAGTTTGAAGCCTTTGGACAGATATTAAATGTCAAAATCAATATTCAGAGCGCGGCTATTTTCGATGCTATGTACAATATCTAGGAGGTGCTTATGGATATTAGACAAGTTACCGAAACTATTTCAATGATTGAAGAGCAGAATTTTGATATTCGTACCATTACCATGGGAATTTCTCTTCTTGATTGTATTGATCCGGATATTGATAGAGCTGCAGATAAAATTTATGATAAGATAACTAGCAAGGCCGCAAATTTAGTTGCTGTCGGGGATGAAATTGCAGCTGAACTTGGGATTCCAATCGTTAACAAACGCGTATCGGTAACGCCTATTTCTTTGATTGGAGCAGCAACAGATGCGTCAGATTATGTAGTGTTAGCAAAAGCTTTGGATAGAGCTGCTAAAAAAATAGGTGTTGATTTTATTGGGGGATTTTCTGCCTTGGTACAAAAAGGTTACCAAAAAGGTGATGAAATTCTCATAAATTCTATCCCTCGTGCTTTGGCTGAAACGGATAAGGTCTGCTCCTCTGTCAATATCGGTTCAACCAAGTCAGGAATTAACATGACTGCTGTAGCTGATATGGGTCGAATTATCAAGGAGACAGCTGAGCTTTCAGATATGGGTGCTGCAAAACTTGTCGTTTTTGCCAATGCAGTTGAAGACAATCCTTTTATGGCCGGAGCCTTTCATGGTGTTGGTGAAGCTGATGTTATTATCAATGTAGGTGTTTCGGGGCCCGGTGTTGTCAAACGTGCTTTAGAAAAAGTTCGCGGTCAAAGCTTTGATGTAGTTGCTGAAACTGTTAAAAAGACAGCCTTCAAGATTACTCGGATTGGTCAATTAGTTGGCCAGATGGCTAGTGAAAGACTAGGTGTTGATTTTGGGATTGTTGATTTGAGTTTAGCACCTACTCCTGCAGTGGGGGATTCAGTAGCTCGGGTCCTGGAAGAAATGGGACTGGAAACAGTTGGGACTCATGGGACGACTGCAGCTTTAGCTCTTTTAAATGACCAAGTAAAAAAAGGCGGAGTAATGGCTTGCAACCAAGTCGGTGGTCTGTCAGGTGCTTTCATCCCAGTTTCAGAAGATGAGGGTATGATAGCAGCAGTGCAAAATGGTTCCCTAAATCTTGAGAAATTAGAAGCCATGACTGCTATCTGTTCAGTTGGATTGGATATGATTGCCATTCCAGCTGATACCCCGGCAGAAACGATTGCGGCTATGATTGCGGATGAGGCAGCAATTGGTGTTATTAATATGAAAACCACAGCTGTCCGTATCATTCCAAAGGGTAAAGAAGGCGATATGATTGAGTTTGGTGGCTTGTTAGGAACTGCCCCAGTTATGAAAGTCAATGGAGCTTCTTCGGCTGATTTCATCGCTCGTGGAGGACAGATTCCAGCTCCAATTCATAGTTTTAAAAATTAATAAAAAAATAAAATGATTTAAGTTCAATTTAAGGATAGGTGTGTATACTCTAATCATTAAATAAAGACCTCCTAACTTTATTTAATAGAAATCCTAAACTTTTTCATAATAATCTCCTACAAAAGTCGCTCGTAAGAGTGGCTTTTGTTTTGTATTCTCTAATAAAACTAGTAAAATTTCATTGATTCTGGTCAAATTTTTTAAGAATGGCTACTTTTTTCGAAGTCAAACCAGCCTAAAACCTTGCCATGATTGGCTTTTTGAAAAATTATGGTATAATAGTAGTAGTTTTATTAGATGGAGTAGAATTTTTGAGAAAAAGCTTTCGTGTAAAAAAAGAGAAAGATTTCGACGCCATATTTAAAAAGGGAGCAAGTGTAGCTAATCGAAAATTTGTTATTTATCGATTAGAAAACAATGAAACACATTTTCGAGTAGGTTTATCAGTCAGTAAAAAATTAGGAAATGCTGTGACAAGAAACCAAATCAAGAGAAGAATCCGGCATGTTCTCATTCAAAATAGTAATCAACTTGTTGATAATGTCGATTTTGTTGTGATTGCTCGAAAAGGCGTTGAACTATTAGAATATGCAGAAATTGAAAAAAACTTACTTCATGTTTTGAGATTAGCAAAGATTTACCAGGAAGGAAATAAGAGTGAAGAAGAAATTACAATTGACTAGTTTGTTAGGTTTATCCTTGTTGGTAATGACTGCTTGTGCAACTAGTGAAGTATCTGCAGATTCTGCAGATTTTTGGAGTAAACTTGTCTATTTTTTTGCTGAAACTATTCGATTTTTGTCATTTGATGTCAGCATTGGTTTAGGGATTATTCTGTTCACAGTCTTGATTAGAACAATACTGTTACCAGTCTTTCAAACACAAATGGTGGCTTCCAGAAAAATGCAAGAGGCGCAACCTCTTATCAAAGAATTGCGCGAACGTTATCCAGGTCGCGACATGGAAAGTCGTACTAAGCTAGATCAGGAAACACGTAAATTATTTAAAGAATTAGGCATTAAGCAATCCGCATCCTTCTGGCCACTTTTGATTCAAATGCCAATTCTATTGGCTCTTTTCCAAGCTTTATCAAACGTAGATTTTTTGAAGACAGGCCACTTTTTATGGTTCAATCTAGGTGGAGCTGATACCACTTTCGTACTACCTATTTTAGCTGCCCTATTCACCTTCCTCAGTAGCTGGCTTTCAAATAAAGCTTTGCCTGAGAAAAATGGTGCAATGACAGGTATGATGTATGGGATGCCTGTTATAATCTTCTTTTTTGCAATATCTGCTCCAAGTGGTGTCGCTCTTTACTGGGCGGTTTCAAATGCTTATCAAGTATTGCAAACTTACCTTTTGAACAACCCCTTCAAAATCATTGCAGAGCGTGAAGCAGATGTGCAAGCTAAGAAGGATTTAGAAGTTAAGAAAAGAAAAGCTCAAAAGAAAGCACAGAAAAAGAAAAAGTAAGGAGAAATCTGATAATGGTATTATTTACAGGTTCAACAGTTGAAGAAGCAATCCAAAAGGGATTGAATGAATTAAATATTCCGAGAATGAAAGCTCATATCAAAGTTGTTTCGAGAGAAAAAAAGGGATTTTTTGGACTTTTTGGTACAAAACCAGCTCAAGTTGATATCGAAGCAATCAGTGAAACAACTGTTGTAAAAGCAAATCAGCAGGCGATCAAAGGTGTTCCAAAAGAAATTAATGATCAAAATGATCCAGTTAAAACAGTCAGTGAAGCAACCGTTGATTTGGGACATGTAGTTGCTGCTATCAAGAAAATTGAAGAAGAAGGCCAAGAAATTTCTGAAGAAGTCAAGGCTGAAATTCTTAAGAATGATAAAGAAGCCAGCACGATTTTAGAAGAAACAGGCCATATTGAAGTTTTAAAAGAATTGCAACCTGAAGAAACTCAAGATGAAGTTGAGCCTGAAAAAGGCAGCGACTTAGAAAATCTTGGTTTGAAAGTCGAGCCAACATACGACACCGAAAAGGTTGTTGAAGAAGTAACCAATTATGTTCAAGCAATCATCGATGATATGGATGTTGAGGGAACTATTTCTAGCACCTCTAACCGTCGCTCTATCAACATGCAAATTGATACAAATGAGCCAGGCCGTATCATTGGTTACCATGGTAAGGTTTTGAAATCCCTTCAACTTTTGGCACAAAATTACCTCTACAATCGTTATTCAAAAACTTTCTACATTACTATCAACGTGAATGATTATGTAGAACATCGTGCAGAAGTGTTACAGAGTTATGCTCAAAAATTAGCTACACGTGTCTTGGAAGAAGGCCGTAGTCAGATGACAGATCCAATGTCAAGCAGCGAGCGCAAAATTATCCATCGTATCATCTCACGAATGGAAGGTGTTACTAGCTACTCTGAAGGTGACGAACCAAATCGTTACGTTGTAGTTGACACAGAATAAAAAATGAAAAATCAGGGGAAACCTGATTTTTTTCTAACTAAAGAAGGAATAAAATGAAAGAAATCAAGGACTATCTTGCTTATCAAGGGGAACAGTACCGGAATCCTGAAAAAGCAGGAGCTGAAAAGGATAAAATGCTAGACCTGCGTCAAAAAGGGCAGGAAGCGCGAAAGGCATTTACTCACCTAGCGGAATGTTTTCAAGCTAGGCATTCCGATTGGAATTTACACTCAACCAGTCAATGGATGAATCAAGCGCAGAGATTACGACCACATTTCTGGGTTTATTTACAGAGAGAGGGGCATGTAACAGAGCCCATGATGGCTCTTCGTTTGTATGGAAATCAGAATAATTGGGGAATCTCTATAGAAGTCAGCTTTGTAGAGAGAAAGAAAGATGAGACTACCTTGTCAAAACAGGCTAAAATATTGGATATCCCAGTGGTTGATGGAATCTATTATTGGGTTCAGAAAAACGATGAAAGCTATAGAGTACCAGCTACTGAGGAGAATAGACAACTTTTAAGACAACAATTATCCAATCAGGAGATTCGTAAGGTTTTAGTAAAAGTTGATATTCCAGTAGCCGATGAAGATACTATAGATAAGCTTTTAGACCAACTTGATAGAGGTTTTGAAAGACTATCACCTTACTATCAAGTGACTAGAGATTAGTATAATCGGCTGAGTCATTTTATAGTAAATTGTTTTATTGCTATTCTATCTGTTTTTTCATATAATAGTAGAATAGGATATGTGATAAACTTATCACCTTAAATAGAAAGGAAATTCTATGTCAAATCTATCTGTTAATGCTATTCGTTTCTTGGGTATTGACGCTATTAATAAAGCGAATTCAGGTCACCCAGGGGTGGTAATGGGTGCAGCACCGATGGCTTACAGCCTTTTCACTAAAGAACTTCGTATCAATCCAGCTCAACCAAACTGGATCAACCGCGACCGTTTTATTCTTTCAGCGGGTCACGGATCAATGCTTCTCTATGCCCTTCTTCACCTTTCTGGATTTGAAGATGTGAGCATGGATGAAGTGAAGAGCTTCCGTCAATGGGGGTCTAAAACTCCAGGTCACCCAGAATTTGGTCATACAGCAGGGGTTGATGCAACAACAGGTCCTCTAGGACAAGGGATTGCGACTGCGACAGGTTTTGCACAAGCAGAACGTTTCCTTGCAGCAAAGTATAACCGCAAAGATTATAACATTTTTGATCACTACACATATGTTATCTGTGGAGATGGTGACTTGATGGAAGGTGTATCAAGTGAAGCTGCTTCTTATGCAGGTTTGCAGAAATTTGACAAATTGGTTGTTCTCTATGATTCAAATGATATCAACTTGGACGGTGAGACAAAAGATTCATTCACAGAGAGTGTTCGCGATCGTTACAATGCCTACGGTTGGCATACAGCCTTGGTAGAAGATGGGACAGACTTAGAAGCTATTCAAGCAGCTATTGAAGAGGCTAAGGCTTCAGGGAAACCGTCTTTGATTGAAGTAAAAACTGTTATTGGTTATGGTTCCCCAAACAAACAAGGAACTAATGCCGTACACGGTGCTCCTCTTGGTGCAGACGAAACTGCTGCAACTCGTCAAGCCCTTGGTTGGGACTACGAACCATTTGAAATCCCAGCAGAAGTTTATGCTGATTTCAAAGAAAATGTTGCGGACCGAGGTGCATCAGCATATGAAGCATGGACAAAACTAGTTGCAGATTATAAAGAAGCTTACCCAGAGCTTGCTGCAGAAGTGGAAGCAATCATCGATGGACGCGATCCAGTTGAATTGACTCCAGAAGACTTCCCAGCTTTAGAAAATGGCTTCTCTCAAGCAACTCGTAACTCAAGTCAGGATGCTTTAAATGTAGTGGCTGCTAAATTGCCAACCTTCCTTGGTGGATCAGCTGACCTTGCTCATTCAAATATGACTTACATCAAAACTAATGGACTTCAGGACGATGCAAATCGCTTGAACCGTAATATCCAATTTGGTGTTCGTGAATTTGCAATGGGTACAGTTTTGAACGGAATGGCTCTTCACGGTGGACTTCGAGTTTACGGTGGAACTTTCTTCGTATTCTCAGACTACCTTAAAGCGGCAGTTCGTTTGTCAGCTCTACAAGGCCTTCCTGTGACCTATGTCTTTACTCACGATTCAATCGCAGTTGGTGAAGATGGACCAACTCATGAACCAATTGAGCACTTGGCAGGACTCCGTGCGATTCCAAACCTTAATGTTTTCCGTCCAGCAGATGCGCGTGAAACTCAAGCAGCTTGGTATCAAGCAGTGAAGAGTGAAAAAACACCAACTGCCCTTGTCTTGACTCGTCAAAACTTGACTGTTGAGGAAGGAACAGACTTTGATAAGGTTGCGAAAGGTGCTTATGTTGTCTATGAAAATGCTACAGACTTTGACACGATTTTGATTGCAACAGGTTCAGAAGTGAATCTAGCTGTTGCAGCTGCTAAAGAATTGGCAAGTCAAGGTGGAAAAGTTCGCGTAGTCAGCATGCCATCTACGGATGTCTTTGATGCACAAGATGCCGCATACAAAGAAAAAATCCTACCAAATGCGGTTCGTCGACGTGTGGCTGTTGAAATGGGAGCGACTCAAAACTGGTATAAATACGTTGGTCTTGATGGAGCAGTTCTCGGTATTGATACCTTTGGAGCATCTGCCCCAGCTTCAAAAGTGTTGGCAGAGTATGGATTTACAGTTGAAAACTTAGTAGAACTTGTAAACAACTTGAAATAAGAAAAATCAGAGCTTTGCTCTGGTTTTTTATTGACCTAAAACTAAGGTGCAATCTTGTAAAAAATAGTGAAATTTGATATAGTAGTTTTATCTGAATTACAAAGGAGAAAATACAATGAATGCAAATTTAACATTTGTGATTATGCTTGTAGGAATGTTTGCCTTGATGTTCTTTATGCAACGTTCTCAAAAGAAACAAGCTGAAAAACGCATGGAGAGTCTCAATAAACTTCAAAAAGGCTATGAAGTCATTACTATCGGTGGTTTATACGGTACAGTTGATGAAGTTGATACCGAAAACAGAACGATCGTACTTGATGTAGACGGAGTTTACTTGACTTTTGAACTTGGAGCTATCAAATCTGTCTTGCCACTTAAAGAGGCTGTTACATCAGAAGGTACAGTTGTCGATGGTGAAAGCGCGATTGAAGAATAAAACGGGGTGGATCTCATACCCCTTTTTCTATGAAGATGGGGAACAATAATGAAGAAAGTTGTTTTTGTATGTCTTGGTAATATTTGCCGTAGTCCTATGGCAGAATTTGTTATGAAATCTTTAACCGATGATTATGAGATTGAAAGTAGAGCAACTTCTTCTTGGGAACATGGAAATCCAATTCACAAAGGAACCCAGAAAATTTTTAAAGCTCACGAGATTCCTTATGATTCATCAAAAACATCACAGCAAATTTCTAAGGATGATTTTGAATATTTTGATTATGTCATTGGGATGGACGAGTCCAATCTTCTAGATTTGACTCGAATGTGTCCACAAGACCAACAACACAAGCTAGAGGCATTTGCTTCTGAGGGTGTTCCTGATCCATGGTATACAGGTGATTTTGATGAAACTTACGATCGAGTTTTAACTGGTTGCCAGGCTTGGCTAACACGTTTAGAAAATGAGGCAAAAAATGGATAATTTAAAGAAATTCTATGATAAGTACAGTGTCTATATAACGCGTCCTCGTTTGGAAATTGCAACAGTAGTAGTCATAGCTCTTTGTGCTATATTTGTATTTGTAGGGAATATGCCTAAGCAAGGAGTTTTAAAACTGGATGGCGATTCACTTGTATATGATGGAAGTATTGTTCGTGGAAAGATGAATGGCAAAGGCACAATGACCTTCTCAAATGGCGACACTTATACTGGTGAATTTAAAAATGGAGCATTTAACGGTAAAGGAACCTACCAAGCTAAAGAGGGCTGGGTTTATGAAGGTGACTTTGTTAATGGGCAAGCTGAAGGTAAAGGAAAACTGACTACTGAGCAAGATGTTGTCTATGAGGGTGAATTTAAACAAGGTCTCTTTCAACAAGCGCAATAACCTCCTCTTAGAGGGGGTATTATACCACATCTGTAGAAAACGCTTACATGTAAGTTAAGTTGCTTTCAAATGCCTTTTTACAATGGAGTTTGTGAAAAATAAAAATTTTATTAATTTTTTCACAAAGTATAAGCGTAAAAGCATATGTGTAGGCATGTGCAACAATGTTTTCACAAGTAAATAAAAAAAGTTTGTGAATTTTTTATGAAACTGTTTACAAATCTTGAAAAAAGAGTTATAATAAGATTGTGAAAAAATTAACAAAGGACTTACAATCCTTGAAAGCTATGGAGGAAAATATGGCTGATAAAAAAACTGTAACACCAGAGGAAAAGAAACTCGCTGCTGAAAAGCATGTTGATGGTTTGGTGCAAAAAGCTTTGGTTGCCCTTGGAGAAATGCGTAAACTTGACCAAGATCAAGTCGATTATATCGTAGCAAAAGCTTCAGTTGCAGCACTTGATGCTCACGGAGAATTGGCTTTGCATGCCTTTGAAGAAACAGGACGTGGAGTATTTGAAGATAAAGCGACTAAGAACTTGTTTGCTTGTGAGCACGTGGTAAATAACATGCGCCACACTAAAACAGTTGGTGTTATTGAAGAAGACGATGTGACAGGATTGACTCTTATTGCTGAACCGGTTGGTGTTGTTTGTGGTATCACTCCAACAACAAACCCTACTTCAACAGCAATCTTTAAAGCTTTGATTTCATTGAAGACTCGTAATCCTATTGTCTTTGCGTTCCACCCGTCAGCTCAAGAATCATCAGCTCACGCTGCTCAAATCGTGCGTGATGCAGCGATTAAAGCAGGAGCTCCTGAAAACTGTGTACAGTGGATTACTGAACCATCTATGGAAGCAACTAGCGCATTGATGAACCACGAAGGTATTGCAACAATCCTTGCAACAGGTGGGAATGCCATGGTTAAAGCTGCATACTCATGTGGTAAACCAGCTCTTGGGGTAGGTGCCGGAAACGTTCCAGCTTATGTTGAAAAATCAGCCAACATTCGCCAAGCTGCTCACGATATCG
This sequence comes from Streptococcus infantis, assembly GCF_015546995.1. Taxonomy (GTDB): domain Bacteria; phylum Bacillota; class Bacilli; order Lactobacillales; family Streptococcaceae; genus Streptococcus; species Streptococcus infantis_J. Next base: position 11,814 of record NZ_JADMUH010000003.1, on the reverse strand, counting down.
TAATGTCTAAATCATTTGATAATGGTATGGTCTGTGCATCTGAACAAGCGGTTATTATTGATAAAGAAATTTATGATGAATTTGTAGCAGAGTTCAAATCTTACCACACTTACTTTGTAAACAAAAAAGAAAAAGCTCTTCTTGAAGAGTTCTGCTTCGGCGTGAAAGCAAACAGCAAAAACTGTGCTGGTGCAAAATTGAACGCTGACATCGTTGGTAAACCAGCAACTTGGATCGCAGAACAAGCAGGATTTACTGTTCCAGAAGGAACAAACATTCTTGCTGCAGAATGTAAAGAAGTTGGCGAAAACGAGCCGTTGACTCGTGAAAAATTATCACCAGTTATCGCAGTTTTGAAATCTGAAAGCCGCGAAGACGGTATTGCAAAAGCTCGTCAAATGGTTGAATTTAACGGTCTTGGACACTCAGCTGCCATCCATACTGCTGATGAAGAACTGACTAAAGAATTTGGTAAAGCTGTTAAAGCTATTCGTGTTATCTGTAACTCACCTTCTACTTTCGGTGGTATCGGGGATGTTTATAATGCCTTCTTGCCATCATTAACACTCGGATGTGGTTCTTACGGACGTAACTCAGTTGGGGATAACGTTAGCGCCATTAACCTCTTGAATATCAAAAAAGTCGGAAGACGGAGAAATAACATGCAATGGATGAAACTTCCTTCAAAAACATACTTTGAACGTGATTCAATTCAATACCTTCAAAAATGTCGTGACGTTGAGCGTGTCATGATCGTTACTGACCACGCTATGGTAGAGCTTGGCTTCCTTGATCGTATCATCGAGCAACTTGACCTTCGTCGCAATAAGGTTGTTTACCAAATCTTTGCAGATGTAGAACCAGATCCAGATATCACTACAGTTGAACGTGGTACTGAGATTATGCGTTCCTTCAAACCAGATACAATCATCGCTCTTGGTGGTGGATCACCAATGGATGCTGCTAAAGTAATGTGGCTCTTCTACGAACAACCAGAAGTGGACTTCCGTGATCTTGTACAAAAATTCATGGATATCCGTAAACGTGCCTTCAAATTCCCATTACTTGGTAAGAAGACTAAATTCATCGCTATCCCAACTACATCTGGTACAGGATCTGAAGTAACTCCATTTGCCGTTATCTCTGATAAAGCAAACAACCGTAAATACCCAATCGCTGACTACTCATTGACACCAACCGTGGCAATCGTAGACCCTGCCTTGGTATTGACAGTTCCTGGATTTGTTGCTGCTGATACTGGTATGGACGTATTGACTCACGCAACTGAAGCTTACGTATCACAAATGGCTAGCGACTACACTGACGGACTTGCTCTTCAAGCCATCAAACTTGTATTCGAAAACCTCGAAAGCTCAGTTAAGAATGCAGACTTCCACTCACGTGAGAAAATGCATAATGCTTCAACAATCGCTGGTATGGCTTTTGCGAATGCCTTCCTCGGTATTTCTCACTCAATGGCTCATAAGATTGGTGCGCAATTCCACACAATCCACGGCCGTACAAATGCTATCTTGCTTCCATACGTCATCCGCTACAACGGTACACGTCCAGCTAAGACAGCAACATGGCCTAAGTACAACTACTACCGTGCAGATGAAAAATATCAAGATATCGCACGCATGCTTGGACTCCCAGCTTCTACACCAGAAGAAGGGGTTGCATCTTATGCTAAAGCTGTTTACGAACTCGGTGAGCGCGTAGGTATCGAAATGAACTTCAAAGCACAAGGTGTTGACGAGAAAGAATGGAAAGAACATTCACGTGAATTGGCCTTCCTTGCTTATGAAGATCAATGTTCACCTGCAAACCCACGTCTTCCAATGGTTGATCATATGCAAGAAATCATCGAAGATGCTTACTATGGATACAAAGAAAGACCAGGACGTCTTAAATAATTGATTATCAGTCAGAGGCAGGAGTAATCCTGTCTCTTTTTTATAGTTTTTCAAAATAGAAGAGGTTAAAAGTTTAACAAAAAAGTTTTGTAAATAACTATAAAGATGTATGTTGATAGACTTTTGACAAAGGGAATCTATATAAAATTGTGTATCTAGAAAATAGAAAACTGAAGTGAAAATCAACGTCAGCGCTTGCAATAAAACTAAAATAGTTATATAATAGGTTTGTTGAAAGGTGATTTGTAGTGATTCAAGTTACTCTTTTCACAATAAAATTTTCATGATTTTCATAAGGAGGAAATCACTAATGGTAGTTAAAGTTGGTATTAACGGTTTCGGTCGTATCGGTCGTCTTGCTTTCCGTCGTATCCAAAATGTAGAAGGTGTTGAAGTTACTCGCATCAACGACCTTACAGATCCAGTTATGCTTGCACACTTGTTGAAATATGACACAACTCAAGGTCGTTTCGACGGTACTGTGGAAGTTAAAGAAGGTGGATTCGAAGTTAACGGTAAATTCGTTAAAGTTTCTGCTGAACGTGATCCAGAACAAATCGACTGGGCTAACGACGGTGTAGAAATCGTTCTTGAAGCAACTGGCTTCTTTGCTACTAAAGCAGCTGCTGAAAAACACTTGCATGCTGGTGGTGCTAAGAAAGTTGTTATCACTGCTCCTGGTGGATCAGATGTTAAGACAGTCGTATTTAACACTAACCACGATATTCTTGATGGTACTGAAACAGTTATCTCAGGTGCTTCATGTACTACAAACTGCTTGGCTCCAATGGCTAAAGCTCTTCAAGATAACTTCGGTGTTGTAGAAGGATTGATGACTACTATCCACGCTTACACTGGTGACCAAATGATCCTTGACGGTCCACACCGTAAAGGTGACCTTCGTCGTGCACGCGCTGGTGCTGCTAACATCGTTCCTAACTCAACTGGTGCTGCTAAAGCAATCGGTTTGGTTATCCCTGAATTGAACGGTAAATTGGACGGAGCTGCACAACGCGTTCCTACTCCAACTGGATCAGTAACTGAATTGGTAGTTGTTCTTGAAAAGAACGTTACTGTTGATGAAGTAAATGCAGCTATGAAAGCTGTTGCTAACGAATCATACGGTTACACTGAAGATCCAATCGTTTCTTCAGACGTTGTAGGTATGTCATACGGTTCATTGTTTGACGCAACTCAAACTAAAGTTCTTGACGTTGACGGTAAACAATTGGTTAAAGTTGTATCATGGTACGACAACGAAATGTCTTACACTGCACAACTTGTACGTACTCTTGAATACTTCGCAAAAATTGCTAAATAATTTCTGAGTCAAAAAAGCAAGACCAATAGGTCTTGCTTTTTGTATCTAACAAAATGGATGATTTTATCATCCATTTTGTTTTAATTCTCTTTCAAATGTATCTGAGAGAGTGGTAAAGCTTAATTTATTTAAAGTCAGAGGGTGGATAAAGGATAGTTTAAATGCGTGAAGCATCAGCCTCTTGTTTTTTGAGTGTGGGTTGTAGAGAGGGTCCCCGAGGATTGGATGTCCGTGGTGAGATAGGTGGACTCGGATTTGATGAGTACGTCCTGTTTTTAATCTACACCGAACGAGACTGGTTTTGTTTTGAAATTGTTTTAACCGAGTTACATGAGTTTCGGCGTATTGACCATTTTTTTGATCCACAATTCTTTTTCTACGATCGTGGCGATTGCGACCGATTTTATCTCGGAAGATCAAGTCCTTAGCCTCTAATCTTCCATCAACCAGAGCCCAGTATTCTCGAGAAATCTCTTTCTTTTCTAATAAGCGATTAAGGATAGGAAGAATGAATGGATTCTTAGCAAACAGTACGAGACCACTTGTTTCCATATCTAGTCTATGGACAACATAGCAGGTTTGGCCGACATAGGCGCTGACATGATTGAGAAGAGCTATCTCGTCTGGCTGATTTCCATGTGTCTTCATACCCTCAGGTTTATTGACGATAATTAAATGTTGGTCTTGATAGACTTCTTCGACAAGTTTGGGATTTCCCCAGAGAATTTTTTTTGTAGGATAATCCTCCTCATCGAAGATCAACTGACATTCATCCCCAGCTTTGACCGTTTGATGCCAGTGGACTTCTTCTTGATTAATGAGGATGTGTTTTTTGATTCTCAAAAAGTGCCTTATTTTTCTAGGTATTAACAGCTGTTCTTCTAGAAAATGTTTGACAGTCATTTCGGGTAGAGAGTTGGGGATCGTAAAGGTAAATTTCATACTGATATTGTAACAAAAATCAATTTATTTGGACAGGGGAACTAGCAAAATTCTTGTCTTCCTATGGGGAAGATGATAAAATATACGCATGAAATTAGATACCTTATTTGAAAAATTTCTTTCTTTATTTAAAAAAGAAGAATCTGAAATTGAAGAAACAGAGACTAACGAAGTTGAACATGAAGGTAACGAGTCTAGTAATTTACGCCGTTCAAGAGCTGGGCGAAAGAAATCTGGGGCAGTTGGTCCTATTCGAAAATTCTGGCGCCGTTATCATTTGACAAAAATCTTTCTGATTATAGGACTAAGTGCCAGCCTTTTTGTTGGGGTCTATCTATTTGCGCTAGCAAAATCGACGAATGTTACAGACTTACAAAATGCTTTAAAAACACGTACTCTGATTTTTGACAGAGAAGAAAAAGAAGCAGGCGCCCTGTCAGGTCAAAAAGGCACCTATGTCGAACTTTCGGATATTAGTGAAGATTTGCAGAATGCTGTTATTGCGACAGAAGATAGAAGTTTCTATAAAAATAGTGGAATTAACTATGGACGCTTTTTCCTGGCCATTCTTACAGCAGGTCGCTCGGGTGGTGGTTCTACGATTACTCAGCAGTTGGCAAAGAATGCCTATCTTTCTCAAGATCAGACTGTTCAAAGAAAAGCCAAAGAATTCTTCTTAGCTCTAGAATTAACCAAAAAATATAGCAAGAAGGAAATCCTAACCATGTACTTGAACAATGCCTATTTCGGAAATGGGGTTTGGGGTGTTGAAGATGCAAGTAAAAAATACTTTGGGGTTTCAGCTTCTCAACTGACGCTTGATGAAGCTGCGACTTTAGCAGGAATGCTGAAAGGACCGGAATTATACAACCCTTTGAATTCTATTGAAGATTCTACTAACCGTAGAGACACCGTCTTACAAAACATGGTCGCTGCTGGCTATATTGATAAGGACAAAGAAGCGGAAGCTTCGGGTGTTGATATGGCATCTCAACTGCAGGATGCTTATAAAGGTAAAGTTTCAGACTACCGATATCCATCCTATTTTGATGCTGTTGTTAATGAAGCAATTGAAAAGTATAATTTAACTGAAGAAGAAATTGTGAACAACGGCTATCGTATATATACGGAATTAGATCAGAATTACCAGGCTAATATGCAAGTCATTTATGAAAACACAGCTCTCTTTCCAACCGCAGAAGATGGAACTCATGCTGAGTCTGGCAGTGTTGCTCTAGAACCAAAAACAGGAGGAGTTCGAGGAGTTGTTGGTCGTGTAGCAGGAGATGATAAAGCGGGCTTCCGAAATTTCAACTACGCAACTCAATCAAAAAGAAGTCCAGGTTCAACTATTAAGCCCTTAGTTGTCTATACCCCAGCAGTCGAAGCTGGTTGGGCTCTAAATAAAGAGTTGGATAATCATACTATGGAGTATGGTGATTACAAGGTCGATAACTACGCAGGAATCAAAACATCTCCTGAAGTTCCAATGTACCAAGCTTTAGCTGAGTCCCTAAACCTCCCTGCCGTAGCAACAGTTAAACAACTTGGCATCGACAAGGCTTTTGAATCAGGTGAAAGATTTGGACTTGACTTAACGAATGTGGATCGTGTGTTGGGTGTTGCCCTGGGTGGTGGTGTGGAAACTAGTCCACTACAAATGGCACAAGCTTATGCAGCATTTGCAAATGAAGGTTTGATGCCTGAAGCGCATTTTATTACACGTATTGAAAATGCAAGTGGTCAAGTCATTGCTACACATAAGAATTCTCAAAAACGTGTGATAGACAAGTCTGTAGCTGATAAAATGACTAGCATGATGTTAGGAACCTTCACAAATGGTACAGGAATAAGTTCTTCGCCTGATGGTTATGTTATGGCCGGAAAAACTGGAACGACAGAGACTGCTTTTAACCCAGAATATACGAGTGACCAATGGGTTGTTGGGTATACACCTGATGTAGTCATTAGTCACTGGCTTGGTTTCCCAACTACCGATGAAAACCATTATCTAGCAGGTTCGACATCAAATGGCGCCGCTCATATTTTTAGAAGTATGGCAGAAACAATTCTTCCTTATACGCCAGGAAGTACCTTTACTGTTGAGAATGCTTATGAACTAAACGGTATAGCTCCTAGAAATTCTCAAAATCAAGCAACCGACAATGGTGGTGTGCAATCAAGTGATTCTATAACTGATATCCGAGATCGAGCCCAGAATCTTATTGATGAAGCAGAAAAAGCTATTTCAGATGCAAAAATTAAAGAAAAGGCAAAAACTGTCTGGGATACAATTGTAGATTTGTTCCAATAAATTTTTAAAAGACAAGAGCAAAACTCTTGTCTTTTTTATATCCTAAAAAGCCTCAAAAATAATCTAAAAGAAATGTTAAAATATCCCAAGTATAAGTTTAGACAAGTATACAAGCAAAATAAAAAAGAAAGAGTTCTGTAAAACTTAGCTCTGATATACTGGATAAAGAAAAGGAGGGTAATGATGTTAGAAAAATATTACCATGAAGTAAAAGCCATCGTGCATAAGTGCCGAAAAGAGTACTATCTACATCTATGGGAAAAAGAAGATTGGGATCAAGAGGGAATGATTTGCCTTAACGAATTATTAGAAAACTACCCGGAATTCACCGAAAAAAGAGATAAACAATTCTACACCTATTTCAAAACAAAATTCCGAAACCGAATTTTAGACGCAGTTCGAAAACAAGAAAGTTATAAAAGAAGATTAGATCGGCAAGCATATGAAGAGGTCGGAGAAATTAGCCACCGATTAGGAGAAGGAGGTCTTCTGTTAGATGAGTCATATGCTTTACAAGAAGTACTTAAAGGATATAAAGCAGGATTAGGAAAAGAAAAATTGGAACTTTATGAGAGATTGATTGCTGATGAGAGATTTAAAGGAAGAAAAGCGATGTTAAAAGAGCTGAGACATGTGCTAAAAGATTTTTCGCCAAAAAGATAAAAAAAGTAGTCAAACTAGTTGACAAGTAGGAAAAAGTGTATATAATAGAAAGAGTTGAAAAGCTCAGGGTTCGTTGGTCAAGGGGTTAAGACACCGCCTTTTCACGGCGGTAACACGGGTTCGAATCCCGTACGGACTATGGGTGTATTGCGGTTGATGGGAACAGGTTATAAAAAAAGTTAAAAAAACCTGTTGACAGAGAAAAATGACTGTGATATACTAATATAGTTGTCGCAAGCGCGACAAAGACCTTTGAAAACTGAACAAGACGAACCAATGTGCAGGGCACTATAACGGAAGTTATAGTACTGAACAATGAAAAAACAATAAATCTGTCAGTGACAGAAATGAGTGAGAACTCAAACTTTTAATGAGAGTTTGATCCTGGCTCAGGACGAACGCTGGCGGCGTGCCTAATACATGCAAGTAGAACGCTGAAGCTTGGTGCTTGCACCGAGCGGATGAGTTGCGAACGGGTGAGTAACGCGTAGGTAACCTGCCTGGTAGCGGGGGATAACTATTGGAAACGATAGCTAATACCGCATAACAGTAGATATCGCATGATGACTGCTTAAAAGGTGCAACTGCACCACTACCAGATGGACCTGCGTTGTATTAGCTAGTTGGTGAGGTAACGGCTCACCAAGGCAACGATACATAGCCGACCTGAGAGGGTGATCGGCCACACTGGGACTGAGACACGGCCCAGACTCCTACGGGAGGCAGCAGTAGGGAATCTTCGGCAATGGACGGAAGTCTGACCGAGCAACGCCGCGTGAGTGAAGAAGGTTTTCGGATCGTAAAGCTCTGTTGTAAGAGAAGAACGAGTGTGAGAGTGGAAAGTTCACACTGTGACGGTATCTTACCAGAAAGGGACGGCTAACTACGTGCCAGCAGCCGCGGTAATACGTAGGTCCCGAGCGTTGTCCGGATTTATTGGGCGTAAAGCGAGCGCAGGCGGTTAGATAAGTCTGAAGTTAAAGGCTGTGGCTTAACCATAGTACGCTTTGGAAACTGTTTAACTTGAGTGCAAGAGGGGAGAGTGGAATTCCATGTGTAGCGGTGAAATGCGTAGATATATGGAGGAACACCGGTGGCGAAAGCGGCTCTCTGGCTTGTAACTGACGCTGAGGCTCGAAAGCGTGGGGAGCAAACAGGATTAGATACCCTGGTAGTCCACGCCGTAAACGATGAGTGCTAGGTGTTAGACCCTTTCCGGGGTTTAGTGCCGTAGCTAACGCATTAAGCACTCCGCCTGGGGAGTACGACCGCAAGGTTGAAACTCAAAGGAATTGACGGGGGCCCGCACAAGCGGTGGAGCATGTGGTTTAATTCGAAGCAACGCGAAGAACCTTACCAGGTCTTGACATCCCTCTGACCGCTCTAGAGATAGAGCTTTCCTTCGGGACAGAGGTGACAGGTGGTGCATGGTTGTCGTCAGCTCGTGTCGTGAGATGTTGGGTTAAGTCCCGCAACGAGCGCAACCCCTATTGTTAGTTGCCATCATTTAGTTGGGCACTCTAGCGAGACTGCCGGTAATAAACCGGAGGAAGGTGGGGATGACGTCAAATCATCATGCCCCTTATGACCTGGGCTACACACGTGCTACAATGGCTGGTACAACGAGTCGCAAGTCGGTGACGGCAAGCTAATCTCTTAAAGCCAGTCTCAGTTCGGATTGTAGGCTGCAACTCGCCTACATGAAGTCGGAATCGCTAGTAATCGCGGATCAGCACGCCGCGGTGAATACGTTCCCGGGCCTTGTACACACCGCCCGTCACACCACGAGAGTTTGTAACACCCGAAGTCGGTGAGGTAACCATTTGGAGCCAGCCGCCTAAGGTGGGATAGATGATTGGGGTGAAGTCGTAACAAGGTAGCCGTATCGGAAGGTGCGGCTGGATCACCTCCTTTCTAAGGATAAGGAATGCACATTGGTCTTGTTTAGTCTTGAGAGGTCTTGTGGGGCCTTAGCTCAGCTGGGAGAGCGCCTGCTTTGCACGCAGGAGGTCAGCGGTTCGATCCCGCTAGGCTCCATTGGTGAGAGATCACCAAGTCATGCACATTGAAAATTGAATATCTATATCAAATAGTAACAAGAAAATAAACCGAAAACGCTGTAGTATTAATAAGAGTTTATGACTGAAAGGTCAGAAAAATAAGGTTAAGTTAATAAGGGCGCACGGTGGATGCCTTGGCACTAGGAGCCGAAGAAGGACGTGACAAACGACGATATGCCTTGGGTAGCTGTAAGTAAGCGATGATCCAGGGATTTCCGAATGGGGGAACCCAACAGGTACTACCTGTTACCCATATCTGTTAAGGATATGAGGAGGAAGACGCAGTGAACTGAAACATCTAAGTAGCTGCAGGAAGAGAAAGCAAAAGCGATTGCCTGAGTAGCGGCGAGCGAAACGGCAGGAGGGCAAACCGAAGAGTTTACTCTTCGGGGTTGTAGGACTGCAATGTGGACTCAAAGATTATAGAAGAATGATATGGGAAGATCAGCCAAAGAGAGTGAGAGCCTCGTATTTTAAATAGTCTTTGTACCTAGCAGTATCCTGAGTACGGCGGGACACGTGAAATCCCGTCGGAATCTGGGAGGACCATCTCCCAACCCTAAATACTCCCTAGTGACCGATAGTGAACCAGTACCGTGAGGGAAAGGTGAAAAGCACCCCGGGAGGGGAGTGAAATAGAACCTGAAACCGTGTGCCTACAACAAGTTCGAGCCCGTTAATGGGTGAGAGCGTGCCTTTTGTAGAATGAACCGGCGAGTTACGATATGATGCGAGGTTAAGTTGAAGAGACGGAGCCGTAGGGAAACCGAGTCTGAATAGGGCGCCTTAGTATTATGTCGTAGACCCGAAACCATGTGACCTACCCATGAGCAGGTTGAAGGTGCGGTAAGACGCACTGGAGGACCGAACCAGGGCACGTTGAAAAGTGCTTGGATGACTTGTGGGTAGCGGAGAAATTCCAAACGAACTTGGAGATAGCTGGTTCTCTCCGAAATAGCTTTAGGGCTAGCGTCGACATCAAGATTCTTGGAGGTAGAGCACTGTTTGGGTGAGGGGTCCATCCCGGATTACCAATCTCAGATAAACTCCGAATGCCAATGAATTATGGTCGGCAGTCAGACTGCGAGTGCTAAGATCCGTAGTCGAAAGGGAAACAGCCCAGACCACCAGCTAAGGTCCCAAAATAATTGTTAAGTGGAAAAGGATGTGGGGTTGCACAGACAACTAGGATGTTAGCTTAGAAGCAGCTATTCATTCAAAGAGTGCGTAATAGCTCACTAGTCGAGTGACCCTGCGCCGAAAATGTACCGGGGCTAAAACAATTTACCGAAGCTGTGGATACCTTTATAGGTATGGTAGGAGAGCGTTCTATGTGTGGAGAAGGTGTACCGTGAGGAGCGCTGGAACGCATAGAAGTGAGAATGCCGGTATGAGTAGCGAAAGACAGGTGAGAATCCTGTCCACCGTAAGACTAAGGTTTCCAGGGGAAGGCTCGTCCGCCCTGGGTTAGTCGGGACCTAAGGAGAGACCGAAAGGTGTATCCGATGGACAACAGGTTGATATTCCTGTACTAGAGTATGTAGTGATGGAGGGACGCAGTAGGCTAACTAAAGCAGACGATTGGAAGTGTCTGTCTAAGCAGTGAGGTGTGAATTGAGTTAAATGCTTAATTCTATAACATTGAGCTGTGATGGGGAGCGAAGTTTAGTAGCGAAGTTAGTGACGTCACACTGCCAAGAAAAGCTTCTAGCGTTTAAACATACTCTACCCGTACCGCAAACCGACACAGGTAGTCGAGGCGAGTAGCCTCAGGTGAGCGAGAGAACTCTCGTTAAGGAACTCGGCAAAATGACCCCGTAACTTCGGGAGAAGGGGTGCTGACTTTACGTCAGCCGCAGTGAATAGGCCCAAGCAACTGTTTATCAAAAACACAGCTCTCTGCTAAATCGTAAGATGATGTATAGGGGGTGACGCCTGCCCGGTGCTGGAAGGTTAAGAGGAGTGCTTAGCGCAAGCGAAGGTATGAATTGAAGCCCCAGTAAACGGCGGCCGTAACTATAACGGTCCTAAGGTAGCGAAATTCCTTGTCGGGTAAGTTCCGACCCGCACGAAAGGCGTAATGATTTGGGCACTGTCTCAACGAGAGACTCGGTGAAATTTTAGTACCTGTGAAGATGCAGGTTACCCGCGACAGGACGGAAAGACCCCATGGAGCTTTACTGCAGTTTGATATTGAGTGTCTGTACCACATGTACAGGATAGGTAGGAGTCTATGAGATCGGGACGCCAGTTTCGAAGGAGACGATGTTGGGATACTACCCTTGTGTTATGGCCACTCTAACCCGGATAGGTGATCCCTATCGGAGACAGTGTCTGACGGGCAGTTTGACTGGGGCGGTCGCCTCCTAAAAGGTAACGGAGGCGCCCAAAGGTTCCCTCAGAATGGTTGGAAATCATTCGTAGAGTGTAAAGGTATAAGGGAGCTTGACTGCGAGAGCAACAACTCGAGCAGGGACGAAAGTCGGGCTTAGTGATCCGGTGGTTCCGTATGGAAGGGCCATCGCTCAACGGATAAAAGCTACCCTGGGGATAACAGGCTTATCTCCCCCAAGAGTTCACATCGACGGGGAGGTTTGG
>NZ_JADMUH010000039.1 GCF_015546995.1 Streptococcus infantis | reverse complement strand
ATTTAAAGATAAAAAATCTAATATTATACAGTTGCCTTCTATATACCTTAGTGATACTATCTTTTTCAAAACCAGTTTTTGCTGATACTATTTCTACTGGTGGAGGTAATAAGATTCATTTTATTAATTTGAAATCAAAGTCAGGAAGTGATGCTATTCTCTTAGAAAGCAATGGACATTTTGGTTTAATTGATATGGGTGAAGACTATGATTTTCCAGATGGAAGTAATCCACTCTATCCAGATCGTTGGGGAATTAGTAGGGGAAATGAAGATACAATAGAGGACAGGCTTTTCCGACATTTAAAACAAGTTGGTGTTAAAAAATTAGATTTTGTTTTAGGAACCCATGTTCATAGCGATCATATTGGTACTGCAGATGAAGTTTTAAAACGTTACCCTGTTGACAGATTTTATCTCAAAAAATATTCAGACGAACGTATTACAACACAGTGGAGATTGTGGGATAATCTCTATAACTATGATAATGCAGTGAGAACAGCTCTAGAACGTGGTGTAACTCTTATCCAAGATATCTCTGATAAGGATAGTCATTTTAAATTGGGTAATATGGATATCCAACTATACAATTATAAAAATGAGTATGGTCCTGATGGGAAATTAAAAAGAGTCTTTGATGATAATTCTAATTCAATTGTTGCTGTGGTGAAAGTAGCTGGTAAGAAAATCTATCTAGGTGGAGATCTAGATAATGCTGAAGGAGCTGAAGATAGATTAGGTCCTGTAATCGGTAAAGTAGATATGATGAAATGGAATCATCATTATGATGCCACAATTTCAAACACAGTTAACTTTATTGAAAATTTATCACCTAGTATAGTTGTCCAAACAAGTGGATCAGATATCAATCGTCAATCAACGACTAATTTGCTCCGAGAAAAAAAGATACAAATAATCAAAGCTTATAGTGAAACCAAAGATTCGACGGTTTTTGATATCAGCGATAGTGGTTTTTCAAATGTATCAGAATCTTTCCCTGATATTCCTACGGTATCAGAAAAGTGGTATAAGGAAGATGGCTACTGGAAATATCGTCTATCTGATGATGAAATGGCAATTGGGTGGAAAAAAATAGATGGCGTCTACTATTTCTTTAATGGGCAAGGGCAAATGCAGGCTGATAGATGGCTTCATCTGAAAGACTCTAAAGAAAAAATAGATGGAAACTGGTACTATCTAAACAAAGATGGAAGTATGCAGAGGACCGGTTGGTTTATGCATGATGGCTCTTGGTACTATATCACGTGGTCGGGTGCTAGAAGCTACAACGAACTATCTGAAATCGGTGGTCAAAAATATCTCTTTGATAAAGATGGTAAAATGCTGACTGGCATACAAGTCTTTAATGGTAAGAAGATGCTCTTTGCAAGTAGTGGTGCCCTTCAAACAGAAGGAAGCGCATCTAGTTGGCAAAAACTTGGCTCTAGCTGGTATTATTATGATGAAGATGGTATTCGATCAGTTGGTAAAAAGAATATCAACGGCACTACCTATTACTTTAATCAAAATGGTATCATGCAAACTGGCTGGGCTTTCCTTGATGGTCATTGGAACTATTTTGCTAGTTCCGGAGCTATGAAAACTGGCTGGGTCAAGGATAAAGATACTTGGTACTACTTAGATAAAGACGGTGTGATGCTAACAGGGCTTCAAGAGATTAATGGTTCTCGCTATTATCTCAATGCAAGTGGTGCTATGCAGACCGGTTGGAAATGGCTCGATAATCATTATTATTACTTCACAAGCAGTGGAGCGATGAAGACTGGCTGGTTAAAAGATAAGGACATCTGGTATTATCTAGATAAAGACGGTGTGATGCTAACAGGCCTTCAAGAAATTAATGGTTCCCGTTATTATCTCAATGCAAGCGGTGCTATGCAGACAGGTTGGAAATGGCTTGATAACCATTACTATTACTTCACAAGTAGTGGTGCTATGAAGACAGGTTGGCTCAAAGACAAGGAACTTTGGTACTATCTCGACAAAGAAGGTATCATGCTAACAGGCCTTCAAGAGATTGATGGTTCCCGTTATTATCTCAATGCAAGTGGCGCTATGCAGACAGGTTGGAAATGGCTTGATAACCATTATTACTATTTCACAGGAAGTGGTGCAATGAAAACTGGTTGGTTCAAAGACAAAGGTCTTTGGTACTATCTCGACAAGGAAGGTATCATGCTAACAGGCCTTCAAGAGATAAATGGGGCACGCTATTACCTCAATGCAAGTGGTGCCATGGAAACTGGTTGGAAACAACTGAATGGTAACTGGTATTATTTCCAAACAAATGGTTCTCTCCTAAGAAATGGAATAAGTCCTGACGGGTACAGGCTCAATGCAGATGGAATTTGGCCGACTGTTACAACCGAGGCAACAACTCAGGAACAAACTGTGGCAAATAGTCAGGGGCACATTTTCGAAACAACAGAAGTAGAGAGAACACAACAAACAGAAAGCTCATCTGTTACGTCTGAGGAAAAAAATCAATCTACTGAACCTAAGACACAAACGAGCCAAGAAAATAATTAAGTTTCTAAATGAATTATAATTAAATTTTTCTACAA
>NZ_JADMUH010000038.1 GCF_015546995.1 Streptococcus infantis | reverse complement strand
AACATAGTGCTGCCTCCTTTACTTTTTCTTACTTTTATTATAAACGATATAAGAAGAAGAAGGAATACATATCCCTATTTTATTATGAAAGGATACTGATTGAGCAATCGAGTAGGGTGAAATAAATCACCCTCTCACACCACCGTACGTACGGTTCCGTATACGGCGGTTCGTTTTAATTTCAAAGCGTGTCTCTCTATATAGTAATCTAAACAACTGACTAGTCCTTTTTGGGCTAGTTTTTCTTTTGATATTGCTCTTATCACACATGTCTTGGTTACTACCCATTGATAATGGTCTCCCATATACGATGTCTGTCTTGCTCTATCTTTTGAAATCCCAAGCTTTTGTAATCCCCATTGTCGCTTGCTGGGAACTTTCCACTGCTTCCATATAATTACTCGAAGTCTTGTACGAAGATGTTTATCTATATTCATCATATGTGTTTTCATATTACATATGGAATAATAGTTTATCCATCCTCGTATTACTTGGTTCAGTTGTCTTATCCTTTCATTTAAAGCCATTGTGTTCTTTCTGATTGTTAGCTGTTTCAGTTTCCTCTTAAATCGTTGTATGGAACTTGCGTGTGGTCTTGCACAATATTTCTTATCTTTTGTATCATAATAAAATCCAAAGCCTAGATATTTTAATTTGTTAGGTCTTGTGATATGCGTCTTTGTCGCATTCACTTTCAGTCCCAATTTGTGTTCAATCCACTTTGTGATTGTATGCATCACTCTGTTCGCACTGGCTCTACTTTTTACCGCTATCACGCAGTCGTCTGCGTATCTGGTAAAGTGTAATCCTCTGCTTTCTAATTCTTTGTCTAATTCATTTAGGATAATATTACTTAATAATGGCGATAGGTTTCCACCCTGTGGTGTTCCCTTTTCACTCTTTTCATATTTTCCGTTTATCATGATACCTGCTTTAAGATATTTTCGTATGAGCGACTCTGTATCTCCATCATTTATGATGATGTGTACATAACTCATCAATTTATCCTGTGGCACGTTGTCAAAGAATTTCTCTAAGTCAATGTCTACTATCCATTCATATCCATCATTGATATATTCCAATAATTTATTTATGGCCTGCTCACAACTCCGATTTGGTCTGAATCCATAACTATAATCCGAAAAGAACGTTTCACATATTGGGCTTAATACTTGTACCATTGCCTGCTGGATGATTCTATCCATTACCGTTGGTATCCCCAGATTTCTAGTTCCTCCATTCGCTTTTGGTATTTCAACCCGCTTTACTGGCTGTGGTTTGTACTTCCTTTCTGTGATTTCTGCTCTGATACTTTCCCAGTTTTCTTTTATATAAACATAGGCGTCCTCAATCGTTATTTCATCAATTCCGCTTGTTCCTTTATTCGCTTTTACACGTTTATAGGCTTTGTTCATATTTTCTCTGTTCAGTATCTTTTCTAATAGTTCTGACATACTTTGTGCACTCCTTTCCTTTCCGCTTTCTTACAAATCATCATACGTGTTTTGGATATTTGCTCATTTACGTTTTCACTCATTTCCTTGTCTGATTATTGTAAGAAACATACATTTTGCTCGTGCGATTAAAACGTTCGGTCCTTCAGTATCTCTACCTAATATGACCTCGGCTGACTTCTCATTGTTCGTTGTTACTACTCCTCGACTGCCCGTCGTTCTACGTCTCGCCTACTGAGTCAATGAGACCTCGCGGGGTAAGTCACATATCTTTCCTCGTTTACTTATCTGATTTACGCCATTAGGTTACGGTTATCTTTTGGACTTTGATGCTTCATGCCATCTCATCCGCTAATGCCGCCTTATTATCAGCCGTCTGAATTTAATGTTCAGACTTCCTGTCCGTTAAGCCACGATTTCGCTATTGCTTCCTCTCTCCCATACCTCACGATATGAAACTTGCAAGTCGCTCTTGGGTTCGTCGATAACTACGCCCCGAGGGATTTTCACCCTAGATATGTGGCATGCCCGCCACACATGAAAACACACCTAAGGAAGAAAAGCTCAGGTGTGTTTTTTATGTCAATCTTTACTATTCATTTTCTTTCTAACGTTTATAATTAAACGAAGAAAAATCCAATTTCATCAACCTCCCTTATTTATTATTCCATAAGGTAACTTTCTAAAACTCCTGCTTCCTGTGCAAAAGCTGATGCTGCTGATTAATAAGCATATACACCTTTTTATTAATGAGGATACCATATGCTGTAAATGAATCATTAAATGCTTCATAGGCTAATTTTTTTCATATTGTCAGCCTCCCAGAAAATGCTGAATTGTTATTTCAAGTCTTTATGTAATCTTATTTCATTTTTAATTTTCTTTTCTTAACAAAAATTAAGGACATGGCAATTATGGATGTAGAAACAAATACCAAATATAGTGAAACATTTGTAAAATCTCCTGTTTGTGGTGCCTTATTATTAGATGGAGTATACTCATCTTTTGGTTTTGTTGGCTCATCTGGTTTTTCAGGAGTGATTGGAGATTCTGGCACATGAGTATTTGTAATTATGAAATCACCATTCTTATCAATCTCGGTTTTACTTGTATAACCATCAGAAATTGTTACTTCTTTAATAGAATAATTTATTTCTTTTCCTGATTCATATTTTGGAAGATCTTTCCAAGTAGCACTCCAATTATTTTTTTCACTCAGTGTGAGCACTTCCCCGAAGGCCTTTCCGTTAGCTAAAAG
>NZ_JADMUH010000037.1 GCF_015546995.1 Streptococcus infantis | reverse complement strand
TTCTATATTTTGTAGAAAACTATAAAAAATCTGAATGTACATTTAGTGAAATTTACCAAAAAACTGTCCTACTAGAGGACAGCTTCTTGTTTTTATGCATCTAAAGTTACGTAATCCCTTCATTTTTTTGTAACTAGATACTTGTTGCAGTTGATTGCTTTATTTCGAAACAGTAATGACAAATCCATCTGGTAAGATGACTTGCTGACCATCTTCAAACTGGCAATGACTCGCTAAGTCAACTGAATCTCTGTCTAAGATAAAATTCTCTTTAGACTGATTAAAGATTGCTTGAACTTCTTTTCCTTGGTAGTTCCACTTCAAGGATAAAACATCTAGTTTTACTTCTTCCAAGCGATAATTTCCATGCTGAATAATGCTTGCAACGTCCTTACGAACCTTGATTAATTTCTTCATAAAATTCAGCATGTCATTGTCTTCAGAAACACGGTCCCAAGGCATGACACGACGGCAGTCAGGGTCTGGTCCACCAATTAATGCTAGCTCTGTTCCATAATAGATACAAGGGGTCCCTTTTTGAAGATAGAGGAAAGTTAGGGCTGCCTTGACATGCTGGAGATTTCCTTTGGCAGTTGTAAGGATACGCTCTGTATCATGAGAATCTAAAAGGTTAAACATCACCTCTGAGATTTGTTGCTTGTAGTACATCGACTGGCTATTGATTTCTGAAATAAACTGCTCTGTCTTTTTACGCTGACGCAAGAAATAATCCTTGATACTTTCAGAGAGCGGGTAATTCATGACAGCATGGAACTCGTCCCCTTGTAGCCAAGGCTGAGAAGTATGCCAGATTTCACCTAAGATATACAAATCAGGCTTTTTAGCTAGAACTGCCTTTCTGAAATCTCTCCAGAACTGATGGTCAATTTCATTGGCAACGTCCAAGCGCCAAGCATCGATATCAAAATTCTCAATCCAGTAAGTTGCAACGCTGAGGAGATAGTCCCTTACCTCCGGATTAGCCGTATTCAACTTAGGCATGTAGCTAGCAAAGGCAAAGGTATGATAAGGGAGTTCTCTTGGATTCTGAAGTTTATCCTCAGTAACTGGAAATTCTTGGATATGGAACCAATCTTTATAAGGTGACTTTTCGCCGTTCTTTAGAACATCCTGCCATTGGGCAGACTGGTAGCCGATATGATTGAAAACAGCATCTAGCATAATCTTGATGCCACGTTTGTGGGCTTCCTCGACTAGATTAGCAAAAACTTCCTTATCCCCAAAGTGACGGTCAATTTCAAAATAATCCGTCGTATCGTACTTGTGATTGGTTGTTGCTTCAAAAATCGGACATAGGTAAAGTCCTGTGATTCCCAAATCTTTAAGATAGTCTAAGTGGTCAATAATCCCTTGTAAATCTCCACCAAAAAAATCATCAATATTAGGTGCAATGGCAGCATCCCACTCTCGAGCTCCATCAGGAGTCAGATTAGGGTTTCCATTGGCAAATCGTTCTGGGAAAATCTGATACCAAACGGTATTTGAAACCCAGCTAGGAACCTGACATCCGTCGATTTCGTGAATATAAGGAAGCTTAAAGCCGTTTCCATCAGCATCCAAGTTTTCTTGAGTATGTTCTACACAACCCTTATCACCGTAAAAAATACCCTGACCTTCCTCATCAAGGAGCTCAAAGAGATACTGAATCCGTGCAAAATCAACCGATACCGTAACCTGCCAATAGTCAAATAGGGCATCTGCGGTTACTTTGGTCATTTCTTTCTTAGCTTCATACTTATCCTCAATGAAAATAAAGGGATCTCCATAGTGTAAGATAACCTTCTGGACATCATTTTTCTTCGTTCTAATTCGGATATGTAGCTGACCTTCTTTGTAAAGATAAGCATATTCTGATTCTGGTCTATGATAAATGGCTGTTAATTCCATGTCTTGTCTCCTAAAATTAATAAAACGCAAACGTTTTCATAACTAACAGAACTAGTATACTATTTTAGCTGTTTATTTGCAAATTTTATACCAGTTTTACGATAGATATATAAGATGGACAAGGGTAAAATTGAGTAGACTCTTTTTGAGCTTTAAAAAGAGAGTTTCCATGAACCAGAAAACTCTCTCATCATTACGAATCAGATGATTAAAATAAAAGCTATCTGATATCTTTAATCTTCTAAAATGAAAATTTCTTCAACATGTAGTCGTAGCAACCTTGCAATTTTCATTGCTAGTTCAAGTGTAGGATTGTACTTGTCATTCTCTATAGCAATTATGGTTTGTCGACTAACGCCTAATATTTTTGCCATATCTTCCTGACGTAGTCCCTCAGATTTTCTTAACTGTTTGATATTATTTTTCATACAGCATTAGTCTTTCTGAAAAAAATAAACGCCAATCGCCAAAACTACGATAAGGATAACAATAATCAAAAATATTCCTTGAACAAGTTTATTAGGTTCTTTGAAATCTTCATCACCGTCAATCATTTTCTGTTTTATGGCAGTTTGTGCAAATCCTTGAACAGAAATAGATAAACATAAAATCAGACATGGTAACATTTCAAGTTCAATGCCTTTTGTAATAGATTGATAAATATTAAATACTGTCCATCCACATAAGCCAAATAGAGCAGTTTTATAACCCCATTCCTCAGAACGTAGCTGAATCGCTCTGTCCATTTCATCCATTTTTCTCATGGTCCTGTTCCTCCAATCTGTTAAAACAATGTTAAGAGCCCTTTACATTTTTTATTATACTCCAAATATATAAAATGTCAAGATGTTTTAAC
>NZ_JADMUH010000036.1 GCF_015546995.1 Streptococcus infantis | reverse complement strand
TTATCCGCGTAATCGTTCCAAAACACGTTCACGTAGTTTCCTAACGTTGCGCCTCGATTATAAAAGTTTTTTCCCGAAATATCTCGACTAAATTCTTCGGAAAAATCATAACCGAGCAATTCCAACAGATTTTCATCTAGTGTATTTGTTGGCTCTTCATCGTAACATCTGACCGAAAACGAGAGCCAGTCTATTTTGTATTTTTGCATGTTTATATATCCTTAATTGTCAAAATTTTTAAAAGTGCCAAATTGTATCTAAAGCCTTGTCATTCTAAGGTTTTCAGCACCTCACGATGTACGTGGTGCCCCCATGATTATTGAGGGGGGCACTCACTGTGGGAGCGTTGCTCCCACAGTGCCCACGTTATCGGCTAATATTCAGCAATCTGACCTTTCTGTTCAATGAAAATCATATTAGCTGACTTAATGTCGTAGCCAAATCCTACGACCTTATAAGAGCCCAAGAGCTCAAATTTGCGCTCCTCTGGAAGAACAATTTTAACCATTTTTCCAGTTGCAAATTCAACGAAAGAGTAAGTATAACCGTCCGAAACTTCGGAACGCTTATCCTTGCCATTTTCGTCTTTGATTTTGTTTCCTAAATCATCTTTCAATTTTGGAAAATGTTGACTCGGCTTAATTCCTACGTCGATTACAACGACGTTATTAAATAAAGTTAAGTTTGCGGTTTTGTTTTTGCTCTCCTGCAGAGCTTTTAATTTTTCAAGTTGTGACATATCAAAAAAATGTCCTTTCTAATTTTGATTTTGCTTACCATAAACCGCAAAGTCAAGATTAGAAAAGACACTCAAATTTTTATAAAATTATATGTTTGACTTTACAAAGCCAATCTGATATAATCTTTTTAGTTTGAAAAATATTTGAGGTCTTACGAGAAGCTTGGCGGCAATAGTAAGACTTTTTTTGTGTCTGTCAGTAGTTTGAAAACTAACAGACACTTTTTATTTTACATCAATTTTTTTTAGATGTAAACCCTTAATTTCTTGTGGGCCTCTGCCCACACCCGAGGAGCGTAGGACGCTCCACCCCACCTCTGAAAAGATTCTTTTAGGATTTCAAAATAAATTTCTTTTCTTTCGTCTTCCACAATCTAGCACAACGACAGCTCCGCGCAAGGTACGTCTTCGACTTTCCTCCTTGACGCTTTGCTTGATCGTCGTGCTTTTTTAGATTGTGCCGACGAAAAGAAATTTATTTCAATCCATACAAGTTCTTGATGTTCTGATTATTATATTTCAACGCACTAAATAACAAATTTACTGATTCATTATCTATATTGTTTTTCTCACAATAATCAAAAATTTCATACAAGCCGATATTGTTTTCATATGCTATACCGAGCTCGTCAGCCACTTGATTTTGTTGCTTTTGAAACTGCTGACATGCTGGTTCTGGAATCTTACCATCTTCAATAAAATTTATAACATCAGCTAGAACTGGTTGAAATTCTTTACTTGAAATAACCATGTTATTTCTCCTTTCCTTCATTTTACATCTTAAGTATATCACACTAAGTGTACACTGTCAACAGTTGTGCATTGTAATTTTTAACAAAAATGCCTTTATTGTTTGATTTTTAAATAAAAACAGTGTACAATATAACTATAACATGTAACAAAAAGGAGGTTTCCACATGGAAAACTATACAACTCTAACCCAATTCATAGAAGAACAATGTACAAGATTCGAAATTCCAAACACAGAAAAAAATCAAAGAAAATTACGAATTAAATTTACAAGAGTACTCAAAAAACTAGGTATTTGGGATAATGCAGAAAGTAAACTAATCGGACGTAAACACACGAAAGTATTTACTGATGAACAACTACAAGAATTATATAAAAAAGTAGAATCTTATCTACTCAAACATAGCGATATTGATATTGAAGAATTAGAAGAATATCGTCAAAACTTTGAAAACTACATAGAAGATATTCATAATCAGACAAATGAAAGTCATCAGCAACAACTAGAAGCAGAACAATATGAAGCGCCAAGGGTCACAAAAAGAGAAGCAATGGAAGTTATGCTGACGGCTCTATTTCAAAAATTTTTTGAACCGCTCGACCTTCAAAAATGGAATGAAGATAAAGCTACAATCCATTTTGCAGAATTAACAGATATGACGGATTTTGATTATATACGTGCTTCAAGTAGATTGAACAATCCAGTGCAATCATATACTAAAGAAAAATGATATAATAGAGATAGCATTTAGATATAAAAGGTGATATCATGACAGAAAATAAACAGGTACAAATCATAATACGTACCACACAAGAAGAAAAAGCTATAATCACACAAAAGGCAAAAGATAAAGGTATTTCTGTAAATGAATTTATCAAAAGAATCATTTTAGAAGACGATATCAAAGAAGATATCAACGATAATATCAGTGATAACAAAAATGATATCACTGATGATATCATTGAAATATTAAAAGACCAGTTGAAAACAAAAGATATGCAGATAGCAAATCTTCAGCAAATTATCTATAATCGTGATACAAAATTAATAGAAACATCAAAAAAATGGTGGGAATTTTGGAAATAAAAATCTCACATGTCTGATATTTTTAAATCCAAAAATTCATCTAATATTTTTATCTGTTTCTTCAAATCTATTAACTGATTTTCAATGCTTATATAATCAGCATCTAAATCTAAAGCTATTGCTTTTTTCTTAATATTTAAAATCATATCTTTCATAACTAAAATTTTAGCATGAAAGATATGACTTTTTTTTTATTATTTCTATCTTGTCTGTTTTTTATGCTCATCTGACTGAAAACCCATTTTATAAGCTCGCTCAAAGCATTTAAGGTCATTTAGATGATGTGTATGCAAATCAGTCACAGCAAAAGAAAGCGGGGTTTCGTCTGTCTTACCGTCAGAGATATAAAATCCTTTAAAGCGTTCAACTCCGCCCTTTGTTGCGACCTCGCCATCAAATGCCATGCGTTGCGTTTCTGCATTCGCAGAACCTAATAATATTTTGGTCGCAAACTGACTTCTAATGTCACTTGAAAGCGTGGTATCAGTTTTCGGACTTTGTGTCGCGACGATACAAAAAACAGATACAGACCGCCCTTTTTGCACTATTTGAGTGAGCAGAGCCAAAAACTCTTTTTTCTGCTTGCTGTCCATACTCGCGACAGCCGAGCCGATTTCATCAGCGACGACGACAATCGGAGTCAAACCGATATCATAACCACGCAAGCCGATTTTTTGCTGTTTTTTGACAGCTTTAGCGACGATTTTTTGTCGTCTTCTCAGCTCATCGCAAACGTGTCTCAGCAGTTTCAAAATCGCTTCAGTATCTTCTTGAATACGTTCCAGAGGATAGAACTCTTGAAAGGCTGAAAACTCGCTTTTAGGGTCGATAAAATACACCTCAGAACCGCTCATAAACAGTTGTAAAATCATTGAGAAAAGCAAACTACTTTTACCACTCCCAGACTTGCCCCAAGCGATTATATGCGGTTTATCAGCAAGATTTATAATCAAATCATTCTGTAATTTGATTTCATGGCTCTTCTGCTTCATCTCTTCAAGGCTCTTTGGTCGCCAAGTTTTATCCGAGCCTTTATCTTCAAGCACAAATTTATAGTACAGACCGTCGTCAGTTATTCGGCTTGAAACAACAGCATAAGCGCCTAATTTTCCGCGAAAACTGGAGTTTATATCCTCGGTCAATTTGTCTAGCTCATACATCCCTGGGAGCTTTTCCACGGTCACTTTTACGTGAGAGGGTAGGCTTGCGCCTACCCTCACTCTCGGAACAGCGATGTGTGGAGTATCGCGCAGTTGATTGACTGACATTGTTGCGAGTAGGCTCTTTGTGATAGCTCGTTCTGCTCCTTTTTGCGTGATGTACGTTTTGATTGACTTCGCGTTGATCACTGACCGAGTCAGTGAATACGCTCGCCAAATCGTCAAAACGCACACAAGCGACCAGAGAGCAAACTGAACAGCTTTAATAGAGATAATCAATCCGATTATCGAGGACAAAACAGCTAAAGATACAACTAACAACCACCAGAACCAAAACAGACGATATAGCGGTATTTTGTATATATTTTGAGCGTTTTTTTTGTAGATGACTGCCATTATTCGCCACCTCGCTCTCTTTTAATTTCCATACCAAGTAAAAATTTCGTCAGATAGTCGTTAATTGTTTCGTCTGACTTGTTTCGTGTATCCGAAATGATTCGGCTCTGCTTTTTCGATAACTCAACAGGTTTTTTTGCCTTGCGGACTAAATCATAGATATCAAATCCGCGCTCTTGTCCGATTTTTTCTAGTACGTTCAGACTCGGCAAAACCGCAACTCGAAGCCATTCGAGAGTTTCAGCAAGCATGACATCGCGCTCTGGTAAGTCGAAGCCTTTTCTTTCATCGTACTGCAAAAAATCTTCCCACCATTTAGTTTTATACCACCGATTTTTATTCTTGCCCCTCGGGGTTAAAATTTCTAGGAGATTTCGAAGAGAGCTCTTGAAGATTTTATCAATACTTTCACCTTTTAGTATGGCTTCGACAATGCTATTTGTGTAACCTTTTGAAAAGCTAATCTCGTAACGTTGCCAAACTTCCTTGCCTGTTTTTTTCCAATGTTCACGGATATCAGACGTTACTAACTGATTTTTTTCTCGATACTGCGCTAGCTTATCATAAAAACGAGCATACACATTCCCGCGACTGCCGCTCGCGGTGCGAGCGTTGCCAATGTAGATTGTTTCGCCTAACTTTTGACCATTCTGGTCTGAGGTTTTGACAATATTGTACGAGCGTTTTGATGACCGATAATGCCCCTTTTTGAGTTTTTGCTCAATATCATCAAATTTAACGAGTTCATCATAATCATCTAACGCGATATCAATACGCGTTATATTTACCGCGGGTTTATCTTCTTCATCATCTTTTGGTTTTGGCTTGTTTTTCGGCTCATACGTCGTTAAAATCGTAAATATTTTAACCCAGTCATTATCATTTCTTAGAGCCAAATCAGTAGAACCTTGACCCGTATAAACGACGTTCATTGTTGCCGAGCTATTTCGTCTAACTGGATTTTCTTTATCCGCGTAATCGTTCCAAAACACGTTCACGTAGTTTCCTAACGTTGCGCCTCGATTATAAAAGTTTTTTCCCGA
>NZ_JADMUH010000035.1 GCF_015546995.1 Streptococcus infantis | reverse complement strand
ACACCTTGACTGTTATGGCAAGTGAGGTGAACTAGTATGTTTCGATTAACCAATAAGTTGGCCATATCCAACTTAATTAAAAACCGCAAACTCTATTATCCGTTTGCTTTGGCTGTCATTTTGGCAGTCACTATCAGCTATCTCTTTTACTCTCTAACCTTCAATCCCAAGATTGCGGAAATCCGTGGAGGATCCACCATTCAAGCTACTCTAGGATTTGGAATGTTTGTCGTCACCCTTGCGTCAGCCATTATCGTCCTTTATGCCAATAGTTTTGTTATGAAAAACCGCTCCAAGGAGTTGGGGATTTATGGTATGTTGGGCTTGGAAAAGCGTCATCTGATCAGTATGACCTTTAAAGAGTTGGTGCTATTTGGAATTCTAACTGTTGGAGCAGGTATCGGTATTGGAGCCTTGTTTGACAAGTTGATTTTCGCCTTCTTACTTAAACTGATGAAATTGAAGGTTGAGTTGGTCGCTACCTTCCAGATGAAAGTTGTCATTACAGTACTTGTTGTCTTTGGTTTGATTTTCCTAGGCCTCATGTTTCTGAATGCCCTTCGAATCGCCCGTATGGATGCTCTGCAACTATCTCGTGAAAAAGTAAAAGGGGAGAAGAAGGGACGTTTCTTAGTCCTTCAAACTTTACTAGGGCTAATTGCACTAGGTAGTGGCTACTATCTAGCACAAAGCGTAAAAGATCCAGTTTCAGCGACTGTTACTTTCTTTATAGCCGTCCTGTTGGTAATTGTTGCGACCTACCTCTTATTCAATGCGGGTATTACAGTTTTCTTACACTTACTCAAGAAAAACAAGCGTTATTACTACCAACCAAATAACCTCATCTCTGTTTCTAACCTTATCTTCCGTATGAAGAAAAACGCTGTCGGTTTAGCAACCATTACCATCCTTTCCACCATGGTTTTGGTTACTATGTCAGCAGCAACCAGTATCTACAACGGTTCTGAAAATATAAAAAATATCATGTATCCTCATGATTTCGATGTTAAGGCTAAGGGAAATAATATTGAAGTTGAGAATTTAGACCAACTATTGACTCAATATGCCAGTGAAAAGAACTTGACGATTAGCAATAAAGACGTTCTTAGCTATGCTAGCTTTGGCCTTTCTAGTCAAGATGGAACTAAATTAACCATCATGACTAAAGAACAAATCACGGAATTACCTAAGACAGTTTTTCTAGTATTTGATCAAAAAGACTATGAAAAAATGACTGGACAAAAGCTAAATCTTACTGGTAATGAAGTAGGTCTTTGGGCTAAAAATAACCAACTAAAAGGTCAGAAATCATTTAGTCTTAACAGTCAGGAGTATAGTATCAAGCAAGAAATCCAGCAAGATTTTTTAGCTAACCATGTTTCCAATCTCTATATCCTTTTAGTTTCAGATTTTAACTACCTAGTTGTACCAGATCTTCAAAGCTTTTTGGATCAGTACCAAGATTCTGCTGTCTACCCTCAGTTTTATGGTGGTATGGATGTCACCGCAAGTCTAGAGGAACAGTTAAAACTAGCTGATGATTTTGATGCGTATGTAAATAATTTTAGCCATAATCTCAAGAGTGAAGATGCTATGGTTTACGGGGGTAATGGTTCAAGTGATGCAATTGCCCAAATGAATGTTCTCTATGGAGGTGTCCTCTTTATTGGTATTTTCCTCTCTATCATCTTTATGATAGGTACTGTACTGGTTATCTACTATAAACAAATCTCAGAAGGTTATGAAGACCGTGAACGCTTTGTCATCCTGCAAAAGGTTGGTTTGGATCAAAAACAAATCAAGCAAACCATTAACAAGCAGGTTTTGACTGTCTTCTTCCTCCCTGTAATCTTTGCCTTCCTACACCTTGCTTTTGCCTATCACATGTTGAGTTTGATTCTCAAGGCTATTGGTGGTGTGGATACAGCTATGATGTTAAGTGTAACACTTTCCATTTGTAGTATCTTTGCCCTCATCTACGTACTTATCTTTATGATTACTTCAAGAAGTTATCGCAAGATTGTTCAAATATAATAAGAAGTGTTTGTCAAGGAATCATAGTATTAACCCCAACGAATATTTTGGGAACGTTAAAGTTCACGATAAAAAAGATTATAGATAGACATTTCAAGAAAAAATCTTGAAACGATGTTCGCTTAAATGCATATTGGGATTATTATGGATTCTAAAAATAATTTATGAAAACAAGAGTCCCAATGAAAAGATATGGTAAGTGCTTATGAAATTAAAATTATGTATCATTGGATTCTTCTTTTGTTTGATTGCTGCAATTGGTCTGGTCACTATTAGCGATACCGAAACGCCCATACCTTTACCAATTGATGGTGCTTTTTCTATTCAAGGGAAAAGCAATCTTTCTAATAACGAAATTTACGAAATGATTCGTGACCTATCAAAAACGGAAAAAGTTACCATTTACAAGCCGATTGTTCAGAGTTCGGGTCAGTTGAAGTATGTAAATTTCGATGATGCAAACAATGAACAGTTAAAGTCAGTACCGATAATAGGGATGTATTACACCCTTGGGGAAATGGATGTAGACAGTTTGAAACCACTTACGATGACAGGACTACAAACAGTCTATATGGCTTATCCTTGGTATATAGGAGGAATCTTACAATTTACTGGAACTTTAAGAATACTGTTAATGGGGTCCATTTACTTAACTTTATTAGTTGTTTTATTTGTTGTTAGGACGAGGCAGATCAAAGAAGGAGTGATACGACGTTCTTTGGGCTTGCCTGTATACGACCTTAGAAGAGAGTATGGCATTTCTCTTATTTTTGAACTGATTATGATGGCTTTATTGATGATTTCTTACAGTTCTTTTTTGGGAAATGGTTTCTTAACCTATAGTTCTAAGTTATTTTTCTCTCTGCTTATAACGAATTTTATACTATTTCAAATCATTGATCTCATCACCTTTGTTTTATTTTGGTTGACGATTCAGATTGAAAAGCCCATTGAAATTATCAAAAACAAGGCGAAAAACAAGCTTATTTTTGTCGTATGGCTTGCCATTATTTCGATTATTATCGTTGTATCAGGAATTTTTTTACAAGAAACAAAGAGTAGCCAATCCAGTATTAACATACAGATACAGAATTTAGTACCATGGGACACAGTAAAAGACTGGAGAAGGATTGAGTTCCTTGGAATTGAAAATAACTCTGCTAAAAATGGAGAAGTAAGTGATTCGGATGGTCAGTATCTACAGATAGCTGCTTCCTTAAAAAACTTAGATTATTTATATATAGAACGATCCTCGGCCTATGTTCCAGATACATCTCATGCTTTAGAAGACTTTTCTAAACAATTAGAAAATGATGGAATAACGAACCCAGAAATAAATAAAGATCTGATTTATATCAATCAAACAGGTGCTAACCTACAAAATAAAGTGAATGGAACAAACTATCATCTTTTAGATAATAAGATAGCAACTATCTATATTCCTGAAAAATGGAAAGAAAACCAGAAATCTATTGAGAATACAGTTGTAGCAGAACAATTTATTGGAACAAACTATACAAAAGAAGAACTTGCAGTACAAATAATTCCTGATGGTGAAAAAATTTTTTATTTCAATGAGGATGCTGATATCGATCATAAAAATAAAGATATTTTTCCAATGGCAAGTGTAGCAGATAGCAAAGATAACATTGTTGTTGTGTTAGATACAGACAAAATGATCGAAAACAACAAGTTTTCTTTGGCTAGTAATATACTATATAAATCTCTTTTTAGTCCTGAAGCGGTAAAAAAAATAAATGAGATGACTACCCAGTTGAATGTTTCAATGAATCCAGTAGATGTTTACCAAATTGTGAAGTTGAAGATCCAATCCTTAGAGCACCAAATTCTACTGTCACAAATCTTGCAGAAGATAATTTACAGTATTGTCTTTATACTCATTTATCAATATGTCCAACTTTATATTGCCCTAAAACAGAATGAATATGTGAAAAAAATCATTTTGGGTCTGTCAAAAACATATATAGCAATTTCAAGTCTCAAGTACTTTATGATGACTATTACAATGGTTATTCTATTTACATTTCTTATGACAGGGCAAATAGAGCTGCTATATATTGGTCTTGCTTCTCTGCTGGTTTTGATGTTGTCAATAATCATGAGTTTTAGAAAATTATCTGAAAGCTATACTAAAATTTTAAAAGGAGATGAAACATGACAATTGACCTTTTGAACGTTTCAAAAAGTTTCGGCTCAAAAAAGATCTTTACAGACTTAAATTTAAGATTTGAATCTGGAAAAAGCTATGCATTGATTGGAGGTTCTGGCTCTGGTAAGAGTACTCTTCTTAATATTATAGGAAGATTAGAAAAAATTGATAGTGGGAATGTTTTAGTTGATGAACAGGATATTTGGAAGATAAAAGAAAGAACCTTCTTTAAAAATACTGTTGGATATGTATTTCAGAATTATTCTTTAATAGAGAACAAAACAGTATATGATAATTTGAAACTTATCACTAAAGACAAAAAAATAATAACTGATGTACTTGAAAAAGTAGGACTGTCGAGCGACTATTTACATCAAAAAATATATGAATTGTCTGGAGGGCAGGCTCAACGTGTAGCTATTGCCAGAATGTTAATGAAACCACGTAAAATTATCTTAGCAGATGAACCTACAGGAGCTTTAGATGGTGAGATTGGAAAAGAAATTATTCGTTTATTATTAAATGAAAGAGATGAAGACAAATATGTTATTATAGCAACTCATGATCCAGCTGTCTATAACAAAGTTGATGTGATCATTGATATGAAAGATATAGGGGATAATGTATGAAAAAGATAATTTATATTGCTTTGATCTTTGTAGCTGGGCTACTTGGTATTTTCTTCTTTGGAAAACAAATGATCATAAAAGAAAATACTAATAAACCAACACTGGAGTTAACAGTTTATACGGTTTCTTCTAGTGATACAGAAAAATGGAATAAAGTGAAAGAAGTAGAAACAGAAGAAGCTACATACTTCATAACTGTAAAAGAAGTAGCGTCTTCAGAAGAAGTATTTTCAAACATCATTGCAAATGGAGCTGCTATGGGGTTCGGAGTTCGTGAAGAAGAAGTGAAGCGATTTAATAATAATTTAGGAGACACTATAGAGGACTCTAAGCATAATAAACTCATTGAAATAGAATTTTTTACTTTTTCTGATGCTGACGAGGGATTTGTAGTAGCAAATTTTGACTATGGTAAAGAAGAGTTGAATTCTCAGAAAAAAGATATAAAAGAGTTCTATAAAAAATTAT
>NZ_JADMUH010000034.1 GCF_015546995.1 Streptococcus infantis | reverse complement strand
TTTAAAACTACTTATTTGCGATATTTTAAAAAGATGAGAAAATCCCATCTTTCGACTAGTATATAAAAATCATTGGTTTGTCAAATACTTAAGAGAAAACCTTTCTAGGTTTGTAAAGATGTTCTCGTTTTTCCAATATAGCAAGAAGCTTATCATCTTCGAAAGCAGCTAATTGATTTTCCATTTGTTCTAACTCGATGAAACGACCAAAACGGACTTCCTCAGCCTGCTCAGGAGTCAAATAAACTTTGACTAAGTCACCTGTCCCAATCTCCAATGGATGAAGAAAATCTAACTCACCAGCTTGAACCTTTTCCTCAATTTCATTCAAGGTCAAAGCATCATCTAACTGCAAGCCTGCAGCACTGGTCCTTGTTAAATGAGACATATGAGCTGAATAGCCAAGTTTTTCTCCCAAGTCAACTGATAAGGTACGGATATAGGTTCCCTTGCTACATTTTACTCGGAAGGTAAAACGCGCAAGTTTATCCTCATAGGAAATGGGACTGGTTCTTTCAAAACTATAAATGGTTACCTTACGTTCTGGACGCTCGACTTCCTGACCAGCACGTGCATACTCATAGAGCTTGCGACCATTGACCTTGACAGCCGAATACATCGGTGGGATTTGTGTGATAGGACCAGTCAAACTCGCAATCGCTTCATCGACAAGTTTTTCATCCAGTGGAGCTAAAACAGGAGTTTCTGCAACAATTTCCCCACTAGCGTCTTCGGTTGTTGTTGAATATCCTAATGTGATTTCTCCCTCATAGACCTTGCCTTCATCCTGCATGAACTCTACCATGCGAGTCGCCTTTCCCACAGCAATGGGTAAAACGCCCACTACATCCGGATCCAAGGTCCCACCATGGCCAATCTTCTTAGTTCCCAAAATCTTACGCAGTTTAAAAACCGCATCATGCGAGGTCATGCCTGCTTCTTTTTTTAAGTTGATAATACCGTTCATTTATTAACTTTCTAAAAATACTAAAACTCTCTTTTGGAAATCCTTATTCTGTTCATAGAGTGCATGCCCGCACTCTGGCAAAATGGTGAGCTGGCTATCTTTGATATGCTGATGCAATACAAGTGAACCATCTACGCCAAGAACATCATCTTTTTCTGCTCCAATGATTAACGTAGGGCAGCTAATTTTTTCCAAAAAAGCTAGACTATCATGCTTCAAACAAGATACAGTCTGAATATCAATACGTTTTTTATCTTTAATGCGACCAAAGATTCCCATTATTCGATAAAGGTATTTAAATCTTCCAAAGGATTTAGTCGTGTAAGAGTGACGAGCAATATCAATCATTAGATCTTTATAAGTTCCTGTTTGGATCAGGTTCAGCCAGCAACTAATTCTCTCCCTGCCTTGATTACTTAGTTTTGCAGTGGTCACGGCTAAAATGAGCTTTTGAACCTTTTTAGGGAAATCCACCACCAACCATTGGGCAATCATTCCACCTTGTGAAATCCCCATAACATAAGCGGTATCTAGGTTTAGTATCTCCATTGCTTCAGCAACATCTGCTGCCATATCCCGTGTCGTATATCCCTGCCTCAACTCAATGATTCGAGAAAAAACATAAATTTTATAACGTTTGGCAAGTATACGGTATGTGATTAAAAAAGGCATAGCCATACCTTTAACCGTCTGTAGTCCATCACCCAATCCTGGTATAATCACCATTGGGTCCTTTCCTTTTCCAAATGTTACATAGTCCATGCTCTTTTCATTAAAATATAAGGTTTTCCCTTTTGTTGAAGACATTACCTCATTCCCTCCACTTTTTTTTCATGATTTATTTATGTTGAGTTTTTAAATGCAAGGCAAAGCCGAGAGTAACTTTTTCAAATCCAACCGCCTGATAAAACTGATGTGCAGCATTTCGTTCAGCGGTTAAACCACTATTTAGAGCCAGTGCCTTAACTCCTTCTTTTACCGCTTGTTTTTTCAATTCATCAATTAGCCTACTAGCAACTCCTTGTCGTCTTGTTTCTTTTGCAACTGACAAAGCCAAAATACGATAGTAAGATCCATCTGCTTCAAAAAAGAAGAGCTTTGCGTAACCTAAGAAACCTAAAATTTCTCCGTTTCTTTCAGCTAAAAGACAGCCATAATGCGGCTGAGAAAGAATCATTTCTAAACGTCGAGACAGCTTAGAAGCGGTCGTTGGATAGCCCAAGTCTTCATATAGAGACAATAGTGCTTCAGCATCTTTTATGGTTGCTTTTCGTATCTGCATAGGAGCCTCCTAGTCTTCCTTCAAAGCTGGTCTGTAGAGGAGTTTTGAGACAATGATCATTAGAAAAAAACCAAAAATCAAGGGCCAAAACCCACTGAACACCTGAACTTTTGTTATTTCTCTTACAAGAACAAAAAGAATAAGTGCTGCTCCTGTCAAGAAAGCGACAGGAGACACTTTAAACTTCGTTTTAGAATGACCTAAGAACATCTTGCCTCTTTTCTTATCAAAAAAAACTGTTTCCCCTTCAAAATTACCAATTCCTACAAATTCAACGTCTTTTAACTTTATAATTTTATTTTCGTCCAAGAGAATCTCCTATCACTGAAATACAGATCCAATACCACTAAAAAGTCAGATACTGCATTACCAACACCATCTATAACTTCTTTACCTGCTTTTACTACATCATTTGTTATTTTTGAGACTTCCTTCTTTTAGTCCTCTACCAACTTTTAATCTCTTTTAGCTCGTATTCCTACCATGATATCTGTATACAAAACATCATTTATCTTACTTGAAATATAAAATACGGGTGTAGATTCTTCTAAGTCATTATCAATCAATAAATTGGTTAAGCCGTATATAGCCTTATCAAAGTTGACTGCTTCCTCCCCAGTAACTCTAGCTCCTACCATTCTAGGAACTAAAAAATAACTGTTATAGGCTGTCACTTCCAGTAATTCATTCTCTCCTAAATAATCCTCATGGACAGGAAGATAGACTGTGATGTTGTATGTCCCATCATCCAACTCTCCGATATGAGGGCATGAGTAAAATGGATTACTTTTAGGTGTATATCCAGCTGCTACGGCTGTTTGAACCATATCTTGAAAGGCTACTGCAATTTCATCACCAGTAATGTTGTAATCGACACTTAAGACATTACTCATCATTAATGATTGATTCATACCATATGTAATTTCTGCCATTTTACTTCTCCACTGGGATAATCAAATCTACAAACAAATCATCATAAACTGGAATCAAGACAAGATACAACTTATCTTGCAACTCCCAACCATGGTCTCTGATGTAATCCTTCATCTCGTAGATGGACTGGTCCAAGCCATCCTCAAAAGGTACACGTTTGCTGATACCCTCAATACTTAAACTAGCTTGATACCTTAGTTGGCTCGTTGAGTTTGTTTCTGAAATGACAGGTATATAAATGGTAACGTCCTGTTCTTCTTCGTCAAATTGAGTTGGAGTCATTTCAAAAATGGTCGGACCATCTTTATAGATGCCATTGGTGTAGGGTAAGAGTTCTGTGTGGACAAACAACTCTAATAGTTCGTCCGCTTGAATCTGGACCTGGTCTGTCATCAAATGTTCCATATGAATTTGGATTTCTTTAATCATGTTTCTTTTCCTTTTTAAATCTATTTTTATCAAATTCTTTATTTTGAATCAAATCCGAAGACACTTCTATATGCTTGATTGGTCTTGTTTCCTCAACATCATGACGATGTTGGTAGGCATAGATAATATAAAACAAAGGTAAGTACACAGCTTGTCCAAAAGTCATTGATAATAAAGACATTCCCCATCCCATAAAATAATCATATCCAATCATCGCTAAAAATATACAGACACACGATAAAATAAGTGGAGGAGCGATAACAAAATTAAGCATAACTTTGCTGGCTTTCTGCGAGATAACTTCTTCAGAGTCTAAATTGACCAAGCAGCTCATGACGACTATAACAATAATGGATTGAATAAGAGGGAGGGATAGCTTTAGACCAATAAAGTTATGGTCCCCACTCATAGCACCAAAACCAATAATGGTATAAACATGACCAGTCAAATACATGAGATAGGTTCCAAAACTGGTTAATATCCCTCGCTTAAGATCTAGTAAAAATACTAGATTTAAAACCCAAACAACAATTCCTGCAATAAGCAGCCCTTGATATAAGTCCTCATTTTTTAGAACCTCTAACCCTCCTGCCATAAACATAAAAAATGCTATAGGATACAAAATAAAAATCCCATTTAACACCCCCCAAAGAGGAACCGGTCCCTTTATTCTACTTCTTTGAAATTCAAATGTTTTTTTAATTCGTTCCAGTATCATTTAAACCATCCTCTCATGCCTTTAATTAGGCTATTGACACCTTTTTAATATTTCTTTTAATGCAGTATCAATAATAAATCAATAGGTAAATACCCTACTATTCACCTCTGTCTCTCCAATTCTTTATGATAGTATAAATATAATGTATCAGTATTGCTACTAAAAATGCGAACAAAGGGCGTAATGATACCAAACTGATACCCACAACAAAGAAGGCTGATAAAAAATAAATGATAAACGCCTCTAACTTAGATGGTCTTCTCGCCTCTGGAAGCATATCTAAATGTTCCTTCGTTAGAGCTGAGCGATTACTGAATTGATAAAAGAAACGATATCTTGCAGATAAAGAATCAATATCTAAAAAGTCATATCCCCTAATATAATCAATTACGTAAAACATCAGTAAATTGTCAATTTCGTCAATATTTTCAGTATAGAGAGAAAAATTTCTCTTTCCAGCAATTGCAATATTACTTGCAGCATAAACGGCAATCGGAATGCCATCTTTTGTGACAGGTGAAATATCTCCTTTACTACCTGAACCTACACACGTCATTTCATAGTTATTTAAATTGAATTGAAAAACTCCATGCCAGTATGCTTGTTCCCATAAATGTTCAAATCTTTCTTCTTCAAAATAAATCAAATCCTTATTTAACCCTCTTGCGACTATTCTTTTTCTTTTAGAAATATATTCTGATACTTTCAAGACTAGAATTTCTACATCTTTTGCATATAGACGATAACCTGCCTCTTCTTGAACGATTTCAATTCTTTCAGTCCAATGTTCATCATCAGGTAATTTTGACTCAAGGATAAATCCTTCTGAGTTTCCACGTAATTTTAATTGTATTTCCATGTTTTACCCCCCTATTAATAAGCCCAATCCAAATTGTCCTAGTTTCATTTTTGCCTCTGCTTTTTAGTATCTGGACAATGATTAACAATCATGACAGGCTCCACACCTTCTCTCACTCGAACAACACTCCCAATCGGTAAAGTAGTACGTTCTGACATCAGTTTTCTCCTTCTAAATATTTCTGAGCTTCCTGAACATAAAAGAGTTCTGGATTTTCATGGGAGATGCTTTCAAACAAACTGCGAGTACGAGCTTCGTCTCCTTTTAATTGGGCATTGAGAGCTCCATAATAAGAAAACATGATTCGAGCTAACTTACTTTCTGGCTCAGTGGTGTCGAAGTAGTCGTTCACTTCTTTATTGAACACAATGTCTTTTATGGCTTGAGTTTGGGCGACTAGTTTAGCTTTGCCTCCTTTAAAATCTGGCGCCTTGGACAATTGTTCCTCAAAGAAAGCAATATCTTGTGCATCTTGAAGATGAATGCAAACTTTTAATAGCTCATAGGTTGATATTAAAAATGTATGGTTCCTGAATCTCTTCCAAATTTTCTTCAAATCATATTTGGACATATTTTCCTTGGCAGCTTGAAAATCTCCTTTTAGATAAGCCACTTGACCTTGGATAAATTGGCAATACTCACGATATGTTGCCCTAAAGGGCTTAATAGACTTTTCTGATTGAACCCTGAACATGTCCACATAGAGCTTAAGATTAATAGCATCGTTTAACACTAGATAAATAACTTTGTTTAGGACAAAACGTAGGTATAAAACTAGACTAGCAAATAGTACTACTACTACTAATAATATTACTCCCCACTTTTTGGTATCACTTTGGAAAATTAAAAATACAGCCAACACATCCAAAACAAGTCCAATAATTGAGCTAATTTGACTAATAGTCTCTATTTGTAGAAGAATATTCTCTGTCGCCCTACTTACTATTTTTTCAATTAATTTCATATATTACTCTCTTATTCCTCTGCTCCTAAATATTTCTGCGCTTCCTGTACATAGAAAAGCTCTGGATTTTCATGGGATATGCTCTCAAACAAACTACGAGCACGATCTTCGTCTCCTTTTAGCTGAGCATTGAGAGCTCCGTAATATGAGAACTTGATTCGAGCTAGCTTATTTTCTGGTTCAGTTGTATCGAAGTAGTCGTTTGGTTCTTTGTTAAACACAATATCTTTTATGGTTTGGGCTTGTGCAACGAATTTAGCCTTACCACCTTTACAATCTGCAGCCTTGGACAATTGTTCCTCAATGAAAGCAATACCTTGCGCATCTTGAAGATGGATAGAAGATAGAAATTCATAATATAATTTCTTAAATTCAAATATTTTTCTATTTTTTTTAGAAATATTAGAAAGATTGATATTTGAATATTGACTAAGTGCTAATAAAAAATCTCCTCTGAGGTAAGATAATTCTCCTGTGATTAATTCAAAACTTACTTCATTGAATTTCTTATTAAACTTATTGGAATGACTAACACTGTGTTCAAAGAAAGATTGATATTTCTTAAAGTCAATCAAAGTCTCCTTCAAATATAGGAGAACTTTCCAAGTTAATAAATTTAAAAAGATGCCAATAACTATAAATAATACCGACAAAAATAACAGATAACGTACTGCAATAATATTTTGTTTAAACAATAAAAACAATCCCAAAATTGCTATATAAACTGCAACAACTACTAAATATGACGATAATCGAATACAAATATTATAAAGAAGTTTTACATCTTTATTTGCTAATAATTTAATCAAGCTTTTCAATTTTATAAAAATCCTCCAAATAAAATTGTTTACTAGATTCTCTCAGTAAAAAATTTTCAAAATCACCTTCATCTTCAACTATTGTATACATTCCGTTGTTCACTATAAAATAGTCATTATTGATCATGTAGTGTCCATCGGAAAGTCTTGAAAAATCAATGTCTTCTAACTTCAATTTGTCACTTTCACTAAGTCTTAAACATAAACGAAGGGCTCCCTCTCTCATATAATCTTTAAGAGAAATTGTTGCATATCCTCCAAATGCTTGTTTTTCTGGACTAGATGACTTCTGATTTTGAACTGCTTTTTCTTTAATAAAAGGAGTGATTCTAAATGAACGTGATATTTGAAAACCTGGGCTAGCCAATGGCTGTTCTTTATCATCAATAACTGCTAAATCATATCCTTTCTTTTGTATTGCACTTTCTACAGTTGATTTAAAATCATTCAGAACTGTCTGTGCCTCTTGGCTCGATACAGAAAGCCTCAAGAATTCTTTAAAACCATAATTCTCATTAATGAAACTGACCTCTGTTAATCTTTGATGAATGTACTTAGCACCTACTTGAATAGTTATTCCATTATCCGATACTTCAAAAATACTAATATCTGAAACGTTACTATCTATTTCTACGCTTTTAAGAGCAACATCATAATTCATTCCCCTAGAAGAATAAAACTCTTTTAATTGTTGAACTTTAGCATTATTTCTAAAGTGGCTTTGAATTCTACTTCCTATAAGTAGAGAAAAAATCCCAATCAAAAATATAATAAGTAAATTACGACTTAATTTTGGTTTA
>NZ_JADMUH010000033.1 GCF_015546995.1 Streptococcus infantis | reverse complement strand
AAAAAGTAGGTTTTTTTTACGGAAATAACTAGTCAAGCGCTTTATTTTTTTGTATAATAGAGTTAGAAAAGTATGCAAAGAAGAGAATAGCATGATTACACTATTTTTATCACCGAGTTGTACATCATGTCGTAAGGCAAAGGCCTGGCTTGATAATCATAAAGTGCCTTTCCAAGAGCACAATATTATGACCAGTCCTTTATCAAGAAAAGAGTTGCAACAAATTCTTTCCTTGACCGAAAACGGTACCGATGACATCATTTCAACTCGTTCAAAAATTTTCCAAAAGTTAAATATCGATGTGGAAAATATCTCGGTGACGGAGTTGCTTAGTTTAATTGAGCAATACCCTAGTCTTTTGCGTCGTCCTATCATTATTGATGATAAGCGTATGCAGATTGGCTTTAATGAAGATGAGATTCGTGCATTTCTTCCTCGTAGTTACCGTAAGCAAGAATTGAAAGAGGCTACATTGAGAGCTGGTATTAATTAGATGAATAAACAGTATAGTTACCCACTAGATTTGTCGTGGAGCACTGAAGAACTTGCTTCAGTGCTTTCTTTTTTTAATGATGTTGAAGCTGCCTATGAAACCAAGGTAGAAGCAAAACAACTATTAGATTCCTACAAGGTATTCAAATCAGTTGTGCCTAGCAAGAGCGAAGAAAAACGTTTGGGAAGTGAGTTTGAATCAGTTAGTGGATACTCTTTCTACCGTGCAGTCCAGTTGGCCAAAGAAAAAGGAGAAGGGAAGATTTCACTTGGAAAATAAATTTACATTTGCCAAAGAAATTGTCAGGGAAGCTGGGGAATACATTCTCCAGCATATGAAAGAAGATCTCCATGTTGAGAGTAAGTCTTCCCCTACAGATTTGGTAACTAAGTTAGATAAAGAAGTTCAAGACTTACTTATTAAAAAAATCCGTTCTCGCTATCCAGATGATCTATTTTGTGCAGAAGAAGGCTGCATGCGTGCAGCAGTAGGACAGGGTTGTGTATGGATTATTGATCCTATTGATGGAACTAACAACTTCGTAGCACAAGGCGAAGATTTTGCCGTTATGCTGGCCTATTTTGAGGA
This sequence comes from Streptococcus infantis, assembly GCF_015546995.1. GTDB lineage: Bacteria > Bacillota > Bacilli > Lactobacillales > Streptococcaceae > Streptococcus > Streptococcus infantis_J. Next base: position 6,864 of record NZ_JADMUH010000033.1, on the reverse strand, counting down.
AGGTGTTGGTAAGTTTGGTATTATCTATGATGTCATGAAAGGTGATTGTTACCATGGTGGAGGAGACTTCCCGCCCTGTCGCAATGACGAACCTTTGCCACTCTTTAAAAAGAAACCCTTGAGAGAATTTTTGGTGTCTGGTAATTCTGGAATGCTAGCGACTAACGAATGGGGCTTAGCGGATTTGGGAAATGCTGCACTTGGGACACGAGTTTATGGCAGTGCCGCTATTAGTTTTGCCAAGGTGCTTTCAGGTCGACTTTTAACTTATATCACTTATTTACAACCTTGGGATTATGCGGCTGCAAGTATCCTAGGTGAGAGTTTGGGTTATAAGGTTTTTACGATTGCTGGTGAGGAAGTCGATTTTCAAACACGACAGGCCGTTATGATGGTGCCAGTCGAGATGAAAGATGAGATTCAATCCTATATCTATGAAAGGAAATAAATCTACATGCAATTTCCAGATGGATTTGTAAAAAAATACGAAACAATATTGGGAGATGAGGCAAGAGCTTTTCTTGCCTCTTTTGATGATGAGGCTGTTTCTGCTTTTCGTATCAACCCTTTAAAAGAAAGACAGCTTTCTTTTTCAGATGCAATTCCCAATACACCCTGGGGCTACTATGGGAAGGTTTCAGGGAAATCACCAGAACATGTAACTGGCTTGGTCTATTCACAAGAACCTGCCGCACAAATGGTCGCTCAAGTAGCCCAGCCAAAGCCAGGTATGAAGGTCTTAGACTTGGCAGCAGCTCCCGGTGGGAAATCCACTCAACTGGCCTCCTATCTTGCAGGAGAAGGTCTTCTTGTTTCAAATGAAATTTCAAGCAAACGGTCAAAGATTTTAGTTGAAAATATGGAACGCTTTGGTGCGACTAATGTCGTTTTGACCAATGAATCAGCAGACCGTTTAGCCAAGGTTTTTAAAGGCTATTTTGACCTGATCGTTTTAGATGCACCTTGCTCAGGAGAAGGGATGTTTCGTAAACAACCTGACGCTATGGATTATTGGAGTGAGGATTATCCTAGTCAGTGCGCTAGTCTACAACGTGAGATTTTAGCAGATACAGTTACTATGTTGGCTGATGGCGGTCGACTTGTATATTCTACTTGTACTTGGGCTCCAGAAGAAAACGAAGAAATCGTCCAATGGTTACTGGATAGCTATCATTTTGAATTGATTCCAATCCAACACATCAATGGAATGGTACCTGGGATTGATTTACCTGAAACAGCTAGAATGTACCCTCATCACTTTAAGGGAGAAGGTCAGTTCGTGGCCCATCTTCAGTTTAAAGGTCAAAACAAGGCTGGAAAGTTCAAGCCTTCGAAGACGAATCTCAGCCGTGAACAGTTGAGTTTGTGGCAAGATTTTGAGAAGAAGCATTTAAAAGAAAAACTGCCAGGAGTCCTACAAGTTTTTGGAGACCAGCTTTATCTCTTGCCAGAAGTCCTACCCGATATAGGAAAACTCAAAATAGCTCGTAATGGTCTTCATCTTGGAACTTTTAAGAAAAAACGTTTTGAACCAAGTTTTGCTCTTGGCTTAGCTTTAAAACCAAGCCAAGTCAAGCAAGGAGTCGAAATTCATCAAGAAGACTTTGTCAAATATGTAGCTGGTGAAACGGTCCAATTAGCTGAAACTCTTCCAAATGGTTGGTACCAAGTTTTGGTTGGTGGAAATGGTCTAGGTTTTGCTAAAGTAACTGGGAATACTCTAAAAAACTATTTCCCTAAGGGCTTGCGATTCAGGTAAAAAACTAGTCAAAGCCTCTATTCTATGTTATAGTGGAAGTAAGGATGATTTTGTAAAATACATGAAAATATTCAAATCTTCCAATCTATTCACCATTATTTTCAAGGAGACAAATAGTGAAAAAAAGAAAAAAGCTTGCCCTATCTCTTGCAACTCTTTTGCTTGCTGGGTCGCTAGCGGGGTGCGCTAGTTGGATTGATCGTGGGGAGTCTATGACTGCTGTTGGGTCAACTGCCCTCCAACCTCTAGTGGAGGCCGCGGCAGATGAGTTTGCATCTGCTAACATTGGCAAAACTGTAAATGTTCAAGGTGGTGGTTCTGGTACAGGTCTGTCTCAAGTTCAATCAGGAGCAGTAGATGTTGGCAACTCTGATGTTTTTGCGGAAGAGAAAGATGGTATTGATGCAACAGCCTTAGTTGACCATAAGGTTGCTGTTGCGGGTATAGCTGTTATCATCAACAAAGAAGTAGATGTTGATAATCTGACGACAGACCAACTTCGACAAATCTTTACAGGTGAAATTACCAACTGGAAGGAAGTCGGCGGTAAGGATTTAGCTATCTCTATTATTAACCGAGCTGCGAGCTCAGGTTCTCGTGCTACCTTTGACAGTGTGATTATGGATGGAAAATCAGCGGTACAAAGTCAGGAGCAAGATTCAAACGGTATGGTGAAGTCCATTGTTTCTCAAACCCCTGGAGCTATCTCATACCTAGCCTTCGCCTATGTTGATGATTCGGTTGGGACTATCAAACTCAATGGTTATGAGCCAATCTCAGAAAACGTTACAACGAATAACTGGCCTTTGTGGTCTTATGAACATATGTATACACTTGGTGAGCCAAATGAATTGGTTGCCGAATTCCTAAACTTTGTCCTTTCAGACGAAGCTCAGAATGGAATTGTTAAAGGAATGGGTTATATTTCTGTCAAGGAAATGAAGGTTGAAAAAGATGCTGCAGGTACTGTGACAGCCATAGAAGGGAGCCAATAATGAATCAAGAAGAATTATCAAAAAAATTGCTCTCTCCTTCAAAAAACTCTCGTCTTGAGAAATTAGGAAAAGGGCTAACCTTTGCCTGCCTATCTTTGATTGTTATCATTGTTGCAATGATTTTGATCTTTGTAGCTCAAAAAGGTTTGTCCACTTTCTTTGTCAATGGTGTGAATATCTTTGATTTTCTTTTTGGTGCAACTTGGAATCCGTCAGGTAAACAATTTGGTGCCCTTCCAATGATTTTAGGTTCCTTTATTGTTACCATCCTATCAGCTCTTATTGCAACACCATTTGCCATTGGGGCAGCAGTCTTTATGACAGAAGTATCACCAAAAGGGGCAAAGATTTTGCAACCTGCTATTGAACTCTTAGTTGGGATTCCTTCAGTAGTATATGGATTTATCGGTTTGCAGGTCGTGGTACCATTTGTACGTACTGTCTTTGGTGGAACAGGTTTCGGTATTTTATCAGGAATTTTCGTTCTCTTTGTTATGATTTTGCCGACTGTAACCTTCATGACAACAGATAGCCTACGTGCAGTTCCTCGTCACTACCGTGAAGCTAGTTTAGCCATGGGAGCGACTCGTTGGCAAACTATCTGGCGTGTAACCTTGAAGGCTGCTCGTTCAGGTATTTTTACGGCTGTAGTCTTTGGTATGGCGCGTGCTTTCGGTGAAGCCCTTGCAATTCAGATGGTTGTTGGTAACTCAGCAGTTGTTCCAACTTCATTGACGACACCAGCAGCGACTCTGACCTCTGTTTTGACCATGGGAATTGGTAATACCGTTATGGGAACTGTTGATAATAATGTTCTTTGGTCACTGGCCTTAGTATTGCTTTTGATGAGCTTGGCCTTTAACAGTGTCATTAAACTGATTACGAAAGAAAGAGGAAAGAAAAACTATGCACGCTAAGAAATTAGATAAACTTGCAACAGCTGTCCTCTACACCATCGCAGGAATCATTGTGACCATTCTAGCTTCCTTGATTCTCTATATCTTGGTTCGAGGCTTGCCACATGTTTCTTGGTCTTTCTTGACAGGAAAATCATCCTCATATCAAGCAGGTGGCGGTATTGGAATTCAGCTTTATAATTCCTTTTTCCTTTTGGTGATTACCTTATTCATCTCTGTGCCTCTATCAATGGGAGCTGGAATTTTCCTAGCAGAGTATGCTAAAAAAGGTCGTATTACCAATTTCGTTCGTACCTGTATTGAAATCTTGTCTTCTCTACCATCCGTAGTTGTGGGACTCTTTGGTTACCTCATCTTTGTAGTCCAGTTTGAGTATGGATTTTCCATTATTTCTGGTGCCTTGGCTTTAACAGTCTTTAATCTTCCACAGATGACTCGTAATGTTGAAGATAGTTTGAAACATGTTCACCATACGCAACGTGAAGCTGGTTTGGCGCTTGGACTTTCTCGTTGGGAAACAGTCCTTCATGTCGTTATTCCTGAAGCTCTTCCTGGAATTGTAACGGGAATCGTGCTTGCTTCAGGTCGTATCTTTGGTGAAGCTGCAGCCCTTATCTACACAGCAGGTCAATCTGCACCGGCTCTTGACTGGTCTAACTGGAATGTTCTCAGCGTAAGTAGTCCAATCTCAATCTTCCGTCAAGCAGAAACCTTGGCTGTTCATATCTGGAAAGTCAACAGTGAAGGAACTATTCCTGATGGAACACTTGTTTCAGCAGGTTCTGCTGCAGTGCTCCTAATCTTTATCTTAATCTTTAACTTTGGAGCACGTAAACTCGGAAGCTATCTACATAAGAAATTAACCGCTGCCTAAAGGAGAAGCCATGTCAAAATATAATTGGGATGAAAGGCATATCATTACTTTTCCAGAAGAAAAAGTGGCCCTCTCTACGAAGGATTTACATGTTTACTACGGTAAGAATGAATCCATCAAGGGCGTGGATATGCAATTCGAAAAAAATAAAATTACGGCCTTGATCGGACCGTCAGGTTCTGGGAAATCAACCTACCTACGCAGTCTCAACCGTATGAATGATACCATTGATATTGCTAAGGTTACAGGACAGATTCTCTATCGAGGTATTGACGTTAACCGTCCTGAAATCAATGTTTATGAAATGCGTAAACACATCGGAATGGTGTTTCAACGTCCAAACCCATTTGCTAAATCAATCTACCGTAACATCACCTTTGCACACGAACGTGCAGGTGTTAAGGATAAGAAGGTCCTTGATGAAATTGTAGAAACCTCACTTCGCCAGGCAGCCCTCTGGGACCAGGTCAAAGATGACCTTCACAAGTCTGCCTTGATGCTTTCAGGTGGTCAGCAGCAACGTCTCTGTATCGCACGTGCTATTTCTGTAAAACCAGACATTCTCTTGATGGATGAGCCGGCATCAGCCTTGGATCCGATTGCGACAGCTCAGCTTGAGGAGACCATGTTGGAGTTGAAGAAGGACTTCACCATCATTATTGTGACCCACAGTATGCAACAGGCTGCGCGTGCAAGTGACTACACTGGATTTTTCTACTTGGGAGATTTGATTGAGTACGATAAAACGTCAAACATTTTCCAAAATGCGAAGCTACAGTCTACCAATGACTATGTAACTGGACACTTTGGTTAGAAAGGAAACAGTATGACAGAACCGATTTTACAGGTCAAAGACCTGTCTGTTTATTACAACAAAAAGAAGGCTTTGAATAGTGTTTCCTTATCTTTCCAACCCAAGGAAATTACCGCCCTTATCGGTCCATCTGGATCTGGGAAATCAACCCTGCTCAAGGCTATTAACCGAATGGGTGACCTTAATCCTGAAGTGACGACAACTGGATCAGTGGTTTATAATGGGCACAATATCTATAGCCCTCGTACTGATACGGTTGAATTACGTAAGGAAATCGGAATGGTTTTCCAACAACCCAATCCATTCCCAATGTCTATCTACGAAAATGTTGTTTATGGACTAAGAATTAATGGAGAGAAAGACAAGCAAGTCTTGGACGAAGCTGTGGAGAAAGCTTTACAGCGTGCTTCAATCTGGGATGAGGTCAAGGATCGCTTGCATGATTCAGCTATTGGACTTTCAGGTGGACAGCAGCAACGTGTCTGTGTAGCCCGTGTATTGGCGACTAGTCCAAAGATTATCCTCTTGGATGAGCCGACCTCAGCCTTAGACCCTATCTCGGCTGGAAAAATCGAAGAAACCCTATATAGCCTTAAGGACAAGTACACCATGCTATTGGTTACTCGTTCCATGCAGCAAGCATCTCGAATCTCTGATAAAACAGGCTTTTTCCTCAATGGAGATTTGATTGAATTTAACGATACCAAGGAAATGTTCCTCTATCCACAACATAAGGAAACAGAAGATTACATTTCAGGTAAATTTGGATAAGGAGAAAAAGATGTTACGATCTCAATTTGAAGAAGATTTAGAGAAATTGCATAACCAATTTTACGCTATGGGACAAGAAGTTCTTTCCCAAATCAATCGTACTGTACGTGCTTTTGTCACCCATGACCGTGACTTGGCTAAAGAAGTCATCGAGCAAGACGCAGAAGTCAATGAATACGAATTGAAACTTGAAAAGAAATCATTTGAAATCATTGCCCTTCAACAGCCGGTATCACAAGATTTACGTACAGTTCTAACAGTTCTAAAGGCTGTTTCTGACTTGGAACGTATGGGTGACCACGCTGTATCCATTGCTGAGGCAACCATTCGTATGAAGGGTGAACAACGCATCCCAGCAGTTGAAGAAGAAATCAAAAAGATGGGACGTGATGTTAAAGATTTTGTAGAAACAACCCTCGAACTTTACCTAAACGGATCAGTTGACAAGGCCTATGAAGTTGCAACAATGGATGAAAAAATCAACCATTACTTTGAAAATATTCGTGATTTGGCAACTGAAGAAATCAGAAAGAATCCAGATGCTATCGTCACAGGTCGTGATTACTTCCAAGTGATTTCATACTTGGAGCGCATCGGTGACTATGCAAAAAATATCTGTGAATGGGTTGTTTACTTTGAAACAGGTAAGATTGTCGAATTATAAAATTGATTAAATATACAGAAAAAGGAGCTGAATAATGAATAAACGCTTCTTTTTTTGTTTAAGAAAATGA
>NZ_JADMUH010000032.1 GCF_015546995.1 Streptococcus infantis | reverse complement strand
AGTTAATATTGAAACTATAGAAAATCAAAATACAATTGTAGATATATTGGATAGGTTAGAGAATCAAATAATAAATAGAAATAAGCAACTTAGTGAACTCTCAAACCTTGTAAAATCCCGATTTAACGAGTTGTTTGGAGACCCTGTTTTGAATGAAATGGGTTGGGATAAACATGCTTTGAAGGAATTTGGAATATGGAAAAGCGGTGGAACTCCTAAAAGAAATGAAAAAGAATTTTTTAGAGGAAATATCCCTTGGATTACATCAGGAGAACTAGAACATAAATACATTGAAAATTCTTTTGAAAAAATTTCAGAAAAGGCAATTGAGTGTAGTTCTGCAAAAATAATTGAAAAAGGGAGCTTATTGCTAGGTATGTATGATACTGCGGGTTTAAAATCGTCAATCAATACTAGACTAATGTCTTGTAATCAAGCTATTGCTTTCGCAAAATTAGATGATAAAATCACGAATACTATATATGTTTATTATGTAATTCAAAATTTACGATCCATGCTATTGAATCAACAAAGAGGCGTACGTCAAAAAAATTTTAACTTATCGATGATTAAAAATATTTTCATCCCCCTCCCTCCTCTTTCCCTCCAAAACGAGTTCGCAGACTTGGTGGCTCAAGTCGACAAATCACAATTTGCTTGTCAGAAGGCTATAAAACTGTGGAGAAATAGCTTGAAATCTAGTATAATATAGGTATCTATTTAATCAAAGTGAGAGAAAAATGGGAAATTTTGATTTTCTTTTAAATAACGAGGAGTATGGATCTTTTTCAAAGCCCTGTATAGAAGCTGAGAATATGATTGGGACATCTACTGTAGCGACAGCTTTCATGGCACGTCGTGCCTTGGAGCAGGCTGTTCATTGGATTTATAGCCATGATTCTTATTTGGAAGCCCCTTATCGTGCTACCTTGTCTTCATTAGTTTGGGATGATGACTTTAGAGAAATCGTAGATCCAGAGCTTCATAGTCAGATGGTTCTCTTGATACGTTGGGGCAATCATGCTGCTCATGGTGGGGAGATCAAAGAACGTGAAGCGATTTTAGCCTTACATCATTTGTACCAGTTCGTAAACTTTATTGATTACTGCTACAGCAATGAGTTTGTGGAACGTTTTTTTGACGAGAAGTTATTGCCAATTTCAGAGAATGTCAAGAAAAGAGAAACACCACAAGCCATGGTGGAACTGCAAGAAAGTTTACCTGTTATGCCTGACTTTCATGAACAAATGGCTGTACAGTCCTTGGAAGTTCAAGAAAATTATACAGAAAAACGTGAAACTGCTGCTCAACGGCAAGAGATTTCTTTTCATATCGATCAGTTATCTGAGGCAGAGACGAGAAAACTTTTTATTGACATTGATTTACGATTAGCGGGTTGGAAATTTGAAGAAAATTGTCGAGTTGAAGTCGCTGTTAATGGACTGAAACACGGATCGGGAACAGGTTATTGTGATTATGTCCTTTATGGTAAAAATGGAAAGATTTTAGCAATTATTGAAGCCAAAAAGGCTGCAGTTAATCCAGAAGTCGGTGAAGTACAAGTTAAGGAATATGCTAAAGCGCTAGAGGAAAAAATAGGTTATCAACCGATTTGTTTTATTACAAATGGCCTCAAGCACTACATTCTTGATGGTATAAATCGTCGCCAGGTCGCAGGATTCTATTCGCAAGAAGAATTGCAATTATTGATGGACAGACGACATTTGCAAAAACCACTTGAGGATATTTCTAGAAAAATCAGAGACGATATCTCTGGAAGATATTACCAGAAACATGCGATTGCAAGTGTTTGTGAGGCTTTTTCTAACAATCGAAGACAAGCTCTTTTGGTAATGGCAACTGGTTCTGGGAAAACTCGAACAGCAGTCTCTCTTGTTGATATCCTATCACGTCATAATTGGGTCAAAAATGTTCTCTTTCTAGCTGACCGAACATCTCTTGTAAAGCAAGCCTATGATTCATTTAGGAAATTACTTCCAGATCTTTCGGTTTGTAACTTTTTAGAGGATAAAGATGGGGCACGATCAAGTCGTATGGTGTTTTCTACTTATCCGACCATGATTGGAGCTATTAGTGATCAGGAAGAAGTCATTCAACGCCCTTTCACTGTTGGTCATTTTGATCTTATCATTATTGACGAGTCCCACCGCTCCATTTATCAAAAATACAAGGCCATTTTTGATTATTTTGATGCTAGAATAGTAGGCTTAACGGCCACACCTCGTCAAGATCTTGATAAAAATACTTATGGATTTTTTAACTTGGAAAATGGTGTTCCAACATACGCATACGACCTGGAAGAGGCTGTAAAAGATGGTTATTTAGTAGCTTATCATTCGATTGAAATTAAGTTAAAACTACCAACGGATGGTCTACTTTACGATGATTTATCCCAAGACGAAAAAGAATATTTTGATAGCCAATTTGAAGATGATAGTCTAGAAAAAGACATTGATGCTGGAGCTTTTAATTCCTTTATTTTTAATCAAGGTACAGTAGAGATTGTTCTAGATGAACTAATGACGAGAGGGATTCAGACGGCTTCGGGTGATGAGATTGGAAAAACTATCATCTTTGCAAAGAATCATCATCATGCTGAATTTATTAGAGAGATTTTTAATAAACGATATCCTGAAAAGGAGAGCGACTATGCTCAGGTGATTGATTACAGTATTAAACATTATCAGACCTTGATTGATGATTTTAAAATCAAAGAGAAATACCCTCAAATTGCAATTTCAGTTGACATGTTGGATACAGGTATTGATGTTCCAGAGGTTGTCAATTTAGTCTTTTTCAAGAAAGTGCGATCAAAAACAAAATTTTGGCAGATGATTGGTCGTGGAACCCGTCTCTGTAAAGATTTGTTTGGACCTGATCAGGATAAGGAAAACTTTTTGGTATTTGATTATGGTGACAACTTTGAATATTTCAAAGCAGATCCTAGAGAAGGAAATGGACGTCATATTGTTCCCTTGGCGCAGCGTTTGTTTAATATCAAGGTGGACTTGATTCATGAACTGCAGGATCTTCACTATCAAGAGGATCCATTTGCAAGAGAGTATCGTCAGCAACTGGTCTCAGAACTTCATAGCCATGTAGAGGACTTGAATGAGTTAGACTTTAGAGTTCGTATGGTCTTAGATATGGTTTATACCTATAAAAAATTAGAAAATTGGCAAAATCTTACAACGATTTCATGTAAAAATCTTCATACTCATATATCTCCTCTCATGTTTGATGAAGATAATGAAAATGAAATGGCTAGACGTTTTGATTTATGGATGTTAGAAATTCAAGTAGGACAACTAACCTCTAAGCCATCACGGACTCATATATTTCAAGTTATGAAAACTGCTCAGGCCCTTGCCAGGGTTGGCAATATCCCTCAGGTCTTTGCACAGTCTGAAATTATCAGGAAAGTACAAGAACCTGAATTTTGGGAAGAAGTTAGTTTATCTGAGCTGGAAAAAATACGCCTTGCGCTTCGAGATTTACTACAGTTTTTGGATAAACCGGAACGCACTGTATATTATGTCAATTTTGATGATCACATTCTTTCCACTATCCATGATACTAAGCCATATTTACAAGTCAATGACCTGCGATCTTATAACGAAAAAGTTGAGCATTATTTGAAAGCTCATTTGGATGAGGAAGCAATTTCTAAATTGTATCATAACAAGAAGTTGACTGCACAAGATTTATTAGCATTAGAAACTCTATTATGGGAAAAATTAGGAAGTAAATCTGACTATCAGCAGCACTATGAGAACAAGGCTATTCCTAGATTAGTTCGGGAGATTATTGGTTTGAATAGAGAGGCTGCTAATCAAGTATTTTCTAAGTTCTTATCAGATGAAAACCTTAATGCTAAGCAAATTTCCTTTGTAAAATTGATTGTCGATTATGTCGTTGAAAATGGGTATATGGATAAGTCTATCCTGACACAAGAACCGTTTAAATCTTATGGATCCGTACAAGTACTATTTCAACATCAAATACCAATATTGAGGGATATTGTCCAAACAATTGACTTAATCAATAATCGCGCTGAAGAAGTAGCTTGAATATAGAAAGAGAACCACCATGCAAACACAAGAAGAAATGAATGTTTTGGTACCTGAAAAACTAGCAGAAATTGAGCGTGATTATGACGTTACTGTTTTGTGGGCAATTGAGTCTGGTAGTCGCGCTTGGGGCTTTGAGTCTCCGGATAGTGATTTTGATGTACGTTTTGTATACAAGCACAAGCAAGATTTTTATCTAAGCTTGAACGATCATCGAGATGTCATCGAACTACCAATTGACGATACTTGGGATGTGAGTGGCTGGGATTTGGACAAGGCTTTAAAGTTGCTTTATAAGTCAAATCCAACCCTCTTTTAATGGTTACAGTCGCCAATCGTTTACCAGCAAGACTCAGGCTTTATAAACCGTATCCGTCCGCTTGTCAGTCAGTATTTTTCCGAGAAAAAGATGCTCTACCATTACTTGAATACTGCTAGAACTCAAATGAATAAGTATCTTTCAGGAGATAAGGTCAAACCTAAAAAGTATTTCTATGCACTTCGTCCTATTTTAGCTTGTCGTTGGATTGAAAAACATCACTCTGTTCCACCGATTTTGTTTGATGATTTGGTCAAAGAACTCCTACCTGATGAAATGAAAGAGCTTGTGTCTAGATTGCTTGATATAAAGGTAAAGGGACCTGAAGGTATGGAAATTGAGCCGATAGAGCCAATTCAGGACTTTATCATCAAAAATATCCAAGAGCTGGATGACTACATCCAAAGTGTTACAGAGGAAAAGAAAGACTGGAAAGCTCTTAATCAATTTTTCATCGAAGAATTAAGTAGTGACTGAGGTTAGATATGGGAAAATGGACATGTAGATGTGGTCAAGCAATGAACGACCACAAAGCCCCTGATCCAAATGCTTATTCGGTTTATTCGGATGAGTTATTAGTAGAAATCATGAATAAAAAAGATGGTAATGATACAATTTCCTATGAAGACATTTCGGAGGCTTCCTTTTATATGTGGAAGTGCCCTAATTGTGGTAGTTTTATGGTCTTTGGTGAAGAGGATAATAAAGATTGTTTCACTTTTTATGAGCGCCAGACCAGTGCAAAAGCAGAATCACTTTTCGATCCTAATCAAGAGTTAAATATTGTAGTTGTTGAGTTTCAAGAAGGTGGAAATGGTTATACTTATATCTGTGACGAGCCAAATATCCATATTGGACATGCTGTGATTGTCCCAGTAGGAAAGGAAAATACTGAAAAAACTGCTTTAGTTGTCCAGAAGTATCATGCACTACCAAAGGATATCACTTTTCCCGTTGAAAAGTTAAAAAGGGTTATCCGTAGGTATTCTATTTTTGATTCTGAGACTTCAAAAATAGTTTGTAAAAATATACTTGAGCATGGAAAAATTCTAAATGCTTGTTCGAACAAAGTAAATATAGAGTCTAAACAAATTTACCATGCAATCAAAACTCCTCTAGGCTATTTTTGGTTGGAGTTAAATAGAATTCCAATTCCGATGAAAATCACACAAATTCAAGTTAAAGATAAAAGGTATCAGGTAGAGGGTGCCTTCTTCATTAAACCCACCAAGGTAAACTACAGAAAATTGTTAGAACTTGAATTATGTGCAGATTTTGATATTGATGCCTCTCGTTGGATTGACATTCTTTCAGACGAAAATGTTTGGGGAAACACCTGGGAAATGAATGGCCTTCAATTTGGAATTACTGCAGGAGAGTCCCCAGAATTTGAAGATGAAGTAGTTGCAAGAAAATTTAGCCGTATCCCACTTTATTATGACTGGCATCCAGAATTTGAAGACTATTATGGCTTCAGTATAGCCTGGAAAAAATACGAGTCTGATAGTGATTTGTCGATTGATTTCTATACAACATAAGCTAGAGGAGAATAAGCATGAATCAAGCCTGGGAATTATTGTTTGAGGGGAAGATTGAAGAGGCCAAGAAATTAGTCTCAGAAACTTTCTCGTTAGAAACTTGCAAGGATTACAGCCTTCTCAATTTGCTGGGTTATATCAAGTTCTTTGAAAAAGACTATAAAGAAGCTTTACTGATTTATCAAAAATATCTTGAAATAGCAATATCAAGTCAAGATAAAGAAAATGAACATATAGGATATCACCAGTTAGCCATGGTTTATCGTGAAATGAATGACTATCAAACAGCTCTTAACTATATCGATAAGGAGCGAGAAGTTATTGAAGATTCTTTTTCAGAGGATGCACTCAAATCTTCTGTCAATAATTATGAGCAAGGTTATTTACGATTAAAACTAGGGGAAATAGCAAAAGCAATCATGTATATGGAACAGTCCTTAAAGCAAGCATTACAAACAGATGATCTGATAGCTCAAGCCTGTTCCTATAGAGGTTTAGGTGAGATTTATTCTGCTAAAAATTCAGAAAAATCGCAAGAGAATTTTTTACAAGCTATTGAACTTTTTGAAAAAGCAGGAGATCAGATCGGAGCACAAGAAGTTAAAAACTTACTAAACAAGAAAAAGTAGCCCATTCAGGCTACTTTTTAAAATTCTTTGTAAACATAGGTATTTTCGGGTTTGTCTACTTTGATGAAGGACTGGACTTCAAGAGTTGGGAGGACTTGGTTGAGTTCTTTGTGATAGTGATTCCTAATCTTACCTTTGACTCTCACCCAGGTGTTATTTTCGTACTGATTAGTGTTTCCAGTGGTCAAAAGGCCAAAAACTCCAGAATCAGCGATACAGTGCATAATACCAAAGCGAAAAACAAATTGACTATTGGTATGATTTGGATCGTTGTAGATAAAGCCAATAAACTCGATTTCCTTGCCTTCAAATTCGTTTGGAATATCGTAGATAGCTTCCATAACTTCCAGATAATTTTCATCATTGATAACTATACTAGATTGAGCTAAGTATTTATCAGCACTCTTCCGAATAATATTTTCATGAGCTGTTTGTGAATAAAATCTGCTCGTATCCGGCTTAAGAAACTGACTGCTCGTTCCTTCACTTGCTTGGATTGCCTTGTCAGTTCCTTCCGACAAAGGGAAATAATATCCTTTTGCCGATACTGTTTGTGAATCCAGAGTGACAGTTGGAAAGGTAAATCCAACTAACAAGGGTAAACTTAAGAGGGCAAAACTAGCAAGCTTGGCTGAAAGACTATGTAAGTGACTATGTTCTTTCAAACGCTTGAAGCAAATATAGGCTTGAACAATGGCTAGTAACAAAGATAAAACCATAGTGATATAAGCCAGATATGAGTAGTGGAGGTTTATATACTGATTGAGCTTACCTGATAGATGTAGATAAAGGGTTAAGATAAAATAGCCAAATAAGATAAAAAATCGAATCATAGCATCACCCCAACTAGATAAGAATAGACAAGAACAACAAGGGTTACAATTGTCATAAATTGCCAAATAAATCGCGTTTTAAGATAATTCTTCATCATGAGTAAATTCTTGACATCAAGCATGGGACCTATAACCAGAAAGGCAAGCACTGGGGCAAAGCCAAAACTTGATAGAAGAGAAGATCCGATAAAGGCATCCGCTTCACTACAGAGGGATAGAAGGAAAGATAAGACCATCAGAAGAAGAATAGCAAGCAGTGGTGTCGCACTGATAGATGTCAGGATACGAGTTGGAACATAGACTTGGACTATACTTGCAAAAAGACAGCCAAAGACCAAATAACGCCCCATATCAAAGAATTCATCAATAGCTTGGATAAAGACCTGAAGGATTTTTTGACTTTTAGTCAAGTGAGAAAAATCATGCTCATGACAAGCCAATCTATTTTCTTTTTGGATAAGTCCCTCCCAGACAAAACCAAGAAAGATACCCAATATAGTAGCAACAAGAATCGCGCCCAAAGCTCTTAGGAGAACCATTTGAATTGAATGACCAAAGGCTGAATAAGTCGCAAAAAGTACAATAGGATTGATAATAGGAGCCGTTACTAGAAAAGGTACCGCTGTATAACTAGGAACCTTCTTTTCTAAAAAGCGGTTGATGATAGGAACGATTCCACACTCACAAGAGGGAAAGAAAAAACCGATGAAGCTACCAAAAAAGATTCTCCCCAAGCGATTTTTAGGGAGAAATTTATAAACCTTCTCAGGTGTGACATAGACTTCAATGGCACCAGAGATGATACTACCAATTAAGACAAAGGGTAAAGCTTCAATAATAATTGAAAGAAAAATAGCGCCAGCTTGTAGCACACTAGAAGGTAAACTTTGAAAGAGTGTCATCTATTTTTTCTTTTCTGCCTTATCTTTCTTTTCTTTGTCGTCTGGAAATGTTACTTGCTTCAAATCAGGTAGTTTAGCGAATTCTTCGAACATCTTATCTAAGTCATCAGTTTTTGTAAATTTAACAGCCATAAGGCATACCTCGATTCTTTTAGTTAACACTATTATACTATTATTTCTAAGAAATAGTTGGATTTTAAAATAAACATGGCTTTTATCTTTATAAAGTTGAAATAAAGCAACAAATTAATGAAAACAAGCTTTCTTCCTTATGGTATAATAGTTTTATGGATAAAAAATATGAAAAAATTTCCCAAGATTTGGGTGTAACTTTAAAGCAGATTGATACTGTCTTGTCTTTGACAGCAGAAGGAGCAACTATCCCCTTTATCGCCCGTTATCGGAAAGATATGACCGGAAGTCTAGATGAGGTTGCCATTAAGGCTATCATCGACCTCGATAAGAGTTTAACTGCTCTAAATGATCGAAAGGAAGCGGTCTTAGCAAAAATCAAAGAGCAAGGCAAGCTAACTAAGGAGTTAGAAGAAGCAATTCTATCAGCTGAAAAACTCGCAGATGTAGAAGAACTCTATCTTCCCTATAAGGAGAAACGTCGAACCAAGGCAACGATTGCGCGTGAGGCTGGACTTTTTCCACTTGCTCGCTTGATTTTACAAAATGTTTCTGACCTAGAAAAAGAAGCAGAAGCATTTGTCTGTGAAGGTTTCGAAACTCCTCAAGAAGCTTTGGCTGGAGCTGTAGACATCTTGGTTGAAGCACTATCCGAGGATGTTCATTTACGTTCAATGACCTATCAAGAGGTACTTAGACGCTCTAAGATTACTTCTCAAGTCAAAGATGAGAGTCTTGATGAAAAACAAGTCTTTCAGATTTATTACGATTTCTCAGAGACAGTTGCAAACATGCAAGGTTACCGTACGTTTGCCCTTAATCGTGGTGAGAAGCTAGGAATTTTGAAAATTGGCTTTGAGCATGCGACTGATCGGATTCTATCTTTCTTTAGTGGTCGTTTTAAAGTTAAGAATGCTTATATTGACGAAGTTATTCAGCAATCTGTTAAGAAAAAAGTCTTACCAGCTATCGAGCGCCGTATCCGTACAGAATTAACAGAAAAGGCAGAAGAGGGAGCTATTCAACTCTTCTCAGAAAACCTTCGAAATCTTCTCCTTGTTGCACCTCTTAAAGGGCGCGTGGTCCTTGGATTTGACCCTGCCTTTCGTACAGGTGCTAAGCTTGCGGTCGTTGATGCGACTGGGAAGATGCTGACAACACAGGTCATTTATCCCGTCAAACCAGCTTCAGCTCGTCAGATTGAAGAAGCAAAGAGAGATTTGGCAGATTTGATTGGCCAATATGGTGTTGAAATCATCGCTATCGGCAATGGTACTGCTAGTCGTGAGAGCGAAGCCTTTGTCGCTGAAGTACTTAAAGATTTTCCTGAGGTCAGCTATGTTATTGTAAATGAGAGCGGGGCATCTGTCTACTCAGCTAGTGAACTTGCTCGTCAAGAGTTTCCAGAGTTAACTGTTGAGAAACGATCTGCTATTTCTATTGCTCGTCGCTTGCAAGACCCACTTGCTGAGTTGGTTAAAATCGATCCCAAATCAATCGGTGTCGGTCAATATCAGCACGATGTTAGTCAGAAAAAACTGTCTGAAAGTCTGGACTTTGTTGTTGATACAGTAGTTAACCAAGTCGGTGTCAATGTCAATACAGCTAGTCCAGCCTTACTTTCGCACGTAGCTGGTCTTAACAAAACAATCTCTGAAAATATCGTGAAGTATCGTGAAGAAGAAGGTAAAATCACTTCACGCGCCCAAATCAAGAAAGTTCCTCGTTTAGGTGCTAAAGCGTTTGAACAGGCTGCAGGTTTCCTCCGTATCCCTGAAAGTAGCAATATCCTTGATAACACAGGTGTTCACCCAGAAAACTATGCTGCTGTTAAGGAATTATTCAAACGTTTGGACATTAAAGAGTTAAATGAAGAAGCACAAGCCAAACTCAAATCTATTTCAATCAAGGAAATGGCCCAAGAATTTGACCTCGGTCAAGAAACTCTCAAAGATATTATTGCAGATCTTTTAAAACCAGGACGTGATTTCCGTGATTCTTTTGATGCTCCAGTCCTTCGTCAGGATGTCTTGGATATCAAAGACTTGAAAGTTGGCCAGAAGCTTGAGGGCGTTGTCCGTAACGTCGTTGACTTCGGTGCCTTTGTTGACATTGGTATTCACGAGGATGGCCTGATTCATATCTCTCACATGAGCAAGAAATTCATCAAACATCCGAGTCAAGTCGTTTCAGTTGGTGATTTGGTAACCGTTTGGGTGAAGAAGATTGATGTCCAACGCGAAAAAGTAAATCTGTCGCTCCTTGCACCAGATGAATCTAACTAATTACGTTCGACAAGTTTCTTTAGAAGACTTTGGGAAACCTTTCAAACACCAAGCTCAATGGAATTCTCGTCTACGGTCGACAGGTGGGCGATTTTTCCCTAAGGATGGGCATTTGGATTTTAATCCCAAAGTCTATCAAGAACTAGGTTTAGAGGTTTTTCGAAAAATTGTCCGTCACGAACTCTGTCATTATCATCTATACTATGAGGGCAAGGGGTATAAACATAAAGATGTAGCCTTTAAGAAACTGTTAAAAGAAGTAGACGGGCTCCGCTTTGTTCCTCCCTTATCAAGTGTTAGTCAAACACCAACTCTAGTCTATATTTGTCAGACTTGTCACCAACCCTATCAAAGAAAACGACGAATCGACACCAAACGTTATCGTTGTGGTCTATGTCATGGAAAACTTATCCTACTAAATCAGCCCAAGGACTGATGCAGGGAGCTTTAGTTCATGTTATACTTACTTCAAGAATACCGAAAGAGGTACAAATCATGAATAAAAATTTTTATAAAATGAGACGAAATCGTATGATATCAGGAGTTCTTGCTGGACTATCTGATAGATGGGATCTTGATGTGACACTGGTGCGCTTCATTTTCGCTATCTTTACAATCGCAAATTTTGGACTCGGAATCATCATCTACATCATCCTAGCCTATATCCTACCAACTAAGGAAGATATCGAAGCGGAGATGTACGGAACAGGCCCACGCAAGATTAAAGAAGCCCAGCCTATTAATGACGACGAAGGTTGGTTTTGGTAACCATCATACCATTCATTTGAAGTATTAAACCCTTGTAGTATCAAGGGTTTTTCTTTTGCTTAAAAATTTGTGGTAAACTAATAGTAGTTCATTACAAAAAAATAATCCAATCTTACAAAAATGTAAGATTACAGACCTCTTTTGTAAGGTTATGTTATGGAACCAACTCTTTTTTTAGAGTACACTTATATCAGAAAGATAAAGTAGCAAAACTATGAAAAATATTTTACAAAAGAAACATACAAGTAAACCAAGTCCAAAAGAGATCGAGCGAGTTCAGCTCGGTTGCTCTATTATGCAGGCTCAGTTTCAATTAATGGGATATTAAAAAGGAGATTATCATGACACTATTAGATGTAAAACACGTTCAAAAGATTTATAAAACTCGCTTTCAAGGCAACCAAGTAGAGGCCCTGAAAGATATTCACTTTACCGTTGAAAAAGGCGACTACGTTGCTATCATGGGTGAGTCTGGATCTGGTAAATCGACTCTACTCAATATTCTTGCTATGCTTGACAAGCCAACGCGTGGCCAGGTCTTCCTAAATGGAACTGACACAGCTACCATTAAAAATTCTGAAGCATCAAGCTTCCGTCGTGAAAAGTTAGGCTTTGTCTTCCAAGA
>NZ_JADMUH010000031.1 GCF_015546995.1 Streptococcus infantis | reverse complement strand
TTTAATTTTATATAGAATAAGCTAAATAATTGTTATTTTTCAATTTAAAAATAAAAGAAATCCCTAATCTTTTCTAGTGTTTATCCTTGATAAAATAAGCTTTTTTTCTTATAATAAATTGTAAGATATAATTGTGGGTGAGATTCCCACCATGTATATGAGAAAGGACGAGCCATTAGGCTCAGACGAAATTTTAATATGACTTCAGTTGTTGTTGTAGGAACCCAATGGGGCGATGAAGGTAAAGGAAAAATTACAGATTTTCTTTCAGCTAATGCGGAAGTGATTGCTCGTTACCAAGGTGGTGACAATGCGGGCCACACTATTGTTATTGATGGGAAAAAGTTCAAATTGCATTTAATTCCATCTGGAATTTTCTTCCCTGAAAAGATTTCCGTAATTGGTAATGGAATGGTAGTTAATCCGAAATCTCTTGTAAAAGAATTATCCTATCTTCACGAGGAAGGCGTTACAACAGATAATCTACGTATTTCTGATCGTGCACATGTTATTTTGCCTTACCACATCGAGTTAGATCGCTTGCAAGAAGAAGCTAAGGGTGATAACAAGATTGGGACGACAATTAAAGGAATTGGTCCAGCCTATATGGACAAGGCAGCTCGTGTTGGAATTCGTATTGCGGATCTTTTGGATAAAGAAATCTTCCGTGAACGTTTAGAACGTAATCTTGCTGAGAAAAATCGTCAATTTGTAAAATTGTATGATAGTGAACCTATTTCAATTGATGATATTTTTGAAGAATACTATGAGTATGGCCAACAAATCAAGCAATATGTGACTGATACTTCTGTTATCTTGAACGACGCGCTTGATAATGGTAAACGGGTTCTCTTTGAGGGGGCACAAGGTGTTATGTTGGATATTGACCAAGGTACTTATCCATTTGTTACTTCATCAAACCCAGTGGCTGGTGGTGTGACAATTGGTTCTGGAGTAGGTCCAAGCAAGATTGACAAAGTTGTCGGTGTATGTAAAGCTTACACAAGTCGTGTTGGTGATGGTCCTTTCCCAACTGAATTATTTGATGAAGTTGGAGATCGTATCCGTGAAGTGGGGCATGAGTATGGGACAACTACTGGGCGTCCTCGTCGTGTAGGTTGGTTCGACTCAGTTGTTATGCGTCATAGTCGCCGTGTTTCTGGTATCACAAATCTCTCTTTGAACTCTATTGACGTTTTGAGTGGTTTGGATACTGTTAAAATCTGTGTGGCCTATGATCTTGACGGTCAACGTATTGATTATTACCCTGCTAGTCTTGAACAATTGAAACGTTGTAAACCAATCTACGAGGAGCTACCAGGTTGGCATGAAGATATTACTGGAGTACGTACTTTGGAAGACCTTCCTGAAAATGCACGTAACTATGTTCGCCGTGTTAGCGAATTGGTGGGTGTTCGTATTTCAACATTCTCAGTAGGTCCTGGTCGTGAACAGACTAATATTTTAGAAAGTGTTTGGTCATAGGAGATTTTTTAAGATTTGTTTAAGACAGGTCGGATATACTATAGACAGTTACAAGAAGACCTCCTAACTTGTTGTAACAAATTTCCTAAACTTTTCTTTTTCATAATAATCTCCCTATAAAGTCACCGCATTCGGTGGCTTTTTTTGTCAGCTTTTAAGTCATATTTAAGTGGCTTCTTTACTTTTAAGACAAAGAAAAAAACAGTGGGACAGAAATCTTTAGACCAACTCTCGATTTGGGACACCCAGATCTGTGAGGTTTCAACATTTGGGTAAATTGGTTAAAGTTGTGAATTGAGAAAAGAAGCTTTTGTAAAAGAAGCTTTTTGAATTCTCAAATACCAACAAATCGTTCAATTTGCCATCACATCAAAGGCGCATAACTAAGAAAAAATGAGGTTGGGATTTCTGATCCCAGCCTCTTCAGTGAACTATTTTCTTGAGAATTTGTAAGTTAGACAAACTTGAATTTTTTCTGAATCAGCTTACTTGATTATCTGATTTATCACTTTGAAATTGCTTCATTTCGTACATAAAAGCATCTGCTTTTAGTTTGTCTGTGATGATACTGACACTGACTAGCTTATTTAGTTTTTTTTCATGCCCTTCTAAAAAAATAGGATTTCTAATTTTTATGCTTAACTTTACGCAATTAAAAGGACGCTTTTTAATGGTTATTTGTTCGATATCTTGAAGTCCAAATTGATAATGTAATAGGCTGTGGCCTCTACTGCTATAGGTATAATACTGAACAATATTGTTTTTATAAATTTCTAATTTTACTCCATTTATGAAGAGATAATACCCCATAAACCATATAAGGAGGGGAGCATAAATCAGCGCTACCGCCATAACAATCTTGTCTGCAAAATCAGTATTGTAAGTCATCAGACGCTTCAGAATCCAGAGAATCATAACAGATATAGATATCATGGATGGTCCCCCTACTCTATTAAATGTATCTTTATATGGAAACATCAAGGTAAGTTTTGGTTCACCCTGTAAAAATTCTAATTGCATTAGTTACCCTTTCATCTTGTTTGTTATTTAAATCTCAGGATAATCATCTCTTGGAGACTTATAGTTAAAAATCTTCCGACAGATCTGGACATTCTGTATCAGTTGTCTCCATTACTCTCAGTTCATGATTTCTAATGTTTCTCTCAATTTTGCTATTATTATACTCTTTTTATAACATTATTTCTACAAACCAGAGATTGAATACTATCTAAAGTTGGTTTCTGCAAATATTATAGAGCTCTTTTTTTGTCTAGGAAAACATGCTATAATGATAGAATTGATAGCTAGGAAGAGAGAAGAGATGAATTACACGCTTGAAGAAAAAGAAGCTTTTATGAGAGAGGCCTTAAAAGAGGCAGAGATTGCTTTAGAGCATGATGAAATCCCGATTGGTTGCGTGATTGTCAAGGACGGTAAAATCATAGGGAGGGGCCATAATGCACGGGAGGAGTTGCAACGTGCAGTCATGCATGCAGAAATTATGGCTATAGAGAATGCTAATCTAAGTGAAGAGAGTTGGCGTTTGCTGGATTGTACGCTTTTTGTGACCATTGAGCCTTGCGTTATGTGTAGTGGGGCAATTGGTCTCGCAAGGATTCCAAACGTGGTCTACGGGGCTAAAAACCAGAAATTTGGCGCCGCTGGGAGCTTGTACGATATTTTAACAGATGAGAGGCTCAATCACCGTGTGGATGTTGAAACAGGCGTTTTAGAGAATGAGTGCGCAGAGATTATGCAAGACTTTTTCCGAAATCGACGTAAAAAATAATTTCTCTTTAAAAATAGAGGGGAATGTGGTATAATAACTAGTGGAGCAACAGTTCTGCGTGAAGCGGGTCAGGGGAGGAATCCAGCAGCCCTAAGCGAGTGTGAATTGTGTGCTCTTTTTTCGTGCTTTTTTCGAATAAATAAGATAAAATAGCCTAGAATAAAAGATTAAAAAGAGGAATAATATGAAAATTCGTGGTTTTGAATTAGTTTCTAGTTTTACAGATGAAACTTTGTTACCTAAACGTGAGACAGCGCATGCAGCTGGCTACGACTTAAAGGTTGCGGTGCGTACGGTGATTGCTCCAGGAGAGATTGTTCTTGTCCCAACTGGTGTCAAGGCCTATATGCAGCCGACTGAAGTGCTCTATCTTTATGACCGTTCCTCTAACCCTCGCAAAAAAGGCCTAGTTTTAATCAACTCTGTGGGGGTTATTGATGGAGACTACTATGGCAATCCAGGAAATGAAGGCCATATCTTTGCTCAGATGAAAAACATTACCGACCAGGAAGTCGTCCTTGAAGTTGGCGAACGTATAGTTCAGGCTGTCTTTGCTCCTTTCTTAATTGCAGATGGAGATGAGGCAGACGGCGTGCGGACTGGTGGATTTGGGTCAACAGGGAAATAGAGGAATAAAATGGCAGACTATTTATTAGTTGTAGACATGCAGTCAGATTATGTTGCTGTAGGAAAAGCATATCATGAAGAACTGACTGCAGCTGTAAATGACAAAATTGCTACCTATCCTAGCGACCGAGTTATCTATATTCTCAATCGTTTTTTCTGGGAGAGAAAAGATAGAAAGAAGCAATTTGCGACCGGCTTGCTGGTTGTATCTTCTCGTATTTTTGAGAAGCGTCGGGCTTCTTGCTTTACTAATCCAGATTTAAAAGATTTTTTAGAGGGAAACGGTGCTAAAAGCATAGAGTTTATAGGGGTAGATGGCAATGGATGTGTCAAGGCTTCCATTTTGGCAGCTGTTAAGGAGAATTATCAGGTTTCTGTCGATTTGTCTGCTGTCGGAGTTGCCAACCAGAAGAAATTCTCTAAAACACTGAAGCAGTGGCAAGATTGCGGAATCAAGATTGGATAGTTTTATGGGGATCTTAATATGAAGATTATCTTTGTCCGTCATGGGGAGCCAGATTATAGTATGCTTGATAAACTTGAAAATCCGCAACTCTATAGTGGTTTTGGTCGTGATTTAGCACCATTGACAGGAAAAGGTCGCAGTCTGGCAAAAGAAGTTGCTAAAACTGCATGTTTTGGAAAGGCAGAGATTATTATTTCATCGTCTGTGACGAGGGCTTTAGAAACAGCACATTATATAGCAGTTGAAACAGGATTGGACTTATTTGTAGAGGCGTTTTTTCATGAGTGGCGTCCAGACTTAGATGGCACTAACTCTGATTTAACTAGTGTATTGGTAGCTCATGAATATTATCTAAAACATCAAGGAGGTTTATCTGAAGATTCTCCTTATCGCTATGAAACTGATCTAGAGATGCGTCATCGTTTTTTAAGAGCTTTGGAAAAATATAAAAATTATAAAACTATTATCATTGTCACTCATCGAATGCTCATGCGCCAATTTGTGCCAGACGAGAAGATTGATTTTTACCAAGTGATTGAGTGTGAGATAGAGATTTAGAAAGAAGCACAATGAAATGAGTTATAAGGATTTTCAAGCTTTTACTGCCGAGAATTATCGAGGGTATAAGAAGATTTTTGAGATTAGTATTGGAGGATTTCTTTACCTAGCATTTCTCCCTGATGCCTATCATAAAATTCTGTGTATTTCTTCAGACTACATGTCAATCATTGATAGCGAAAATGGGCAAGTAACACCGATAGACGGAGATTACGATGAGGTAGAGTTAGTAGCCATGTGTGAGGGATATGATTCACCTATCCCTATCGCTGGTCAATACGGTGGAAATCTCCCTCTGGATAATGGCAAAGACATCAGAGTGACAATGGATAAAGACCAATCTGAAGATTATCCGATTTTAACTATTTATTGGGAAAAAGCTAAGGGAGATAAAAGTCAAATTTATAAAGGTTATTTACCCTATATTTTTGGATTTAGCCCTGATGGGGAGTATTATGTCCATGCGGATGATGGAGGCCTTACTGTTCTGAAACAAGATAGTTGCTGACGTGAAAAGAATAAGAGATTTTATAATGAGAGGATTAGAATTATAGCTAAGAAAAAAGCGACATTTGTGTGTCAAAATTGTGAATATAATTCACCAAAGTATTTAGGACGCTGTCCAAACTGTGGAGCTTGGTCTACTTTTGTGGAGGAAGTTGAGGTTGCAGAGGTCAAGAATGCGCGTGTGTCTTTGACAGGTGAGAAAACCAAGCCTATGAAATTGGCTGAAGTAACTTCTATTAATGTCAATCGAACCAAGACTGAGATGGAGGAATTCAACCGTGTACTCGGTGGGGGTGTGGTACCAGGGAGTCTCGTCCTAATTGGTGGAGATCCAGGGATTGGAAAATCAACCCTTCTCTTACAAGTATCAACCCAGTTGTCTCAAGTAGGAACAGTTCTCTATGTCAGTGGGGAGGAGTCTGCTCAACAGATCAAACTCCGTGCAGAGCGCTTGGGGGATATTGATAGTGAGTTTTATCTCTATGCTGAGACCAATATGCAGAGCGTGCGGGCAGAAGTAGAGAGAATTCAGCCAGATTTTCTCATCATCGACTCCATCCAAACCATTATGTCTCCTGAGATTTCTGGAGTTCAAGGATCGGTTTCTCAAGTACGGGAAGTAACTGCAGAGCTCATGCAGCTGGCTAAGACTAATAATATCGCTATTTTTATCGTCGGCCATGTAACCAAGGAAGGAACCTTGGCTGGTCCGCGTATGCTGGAGCATATGGTGGATACCGTGCTTTACTTTGAAGGGGAGCGTCATCATACCTTCCGTATCTTGAGAGCTGTCAAAAACCGTTTTGGCTCAACCAACGAGATTGGAATCTTTGAGATGCAGTCAGGTGGATTGGTTGAAGTTCTTAATCCTAGTGAAGTATTTCTGGAAGAACGCTTGGATGGAGCGACTGGTTCGTCCATCGTTGTGACAATGGAAGGAACACGTCCAATTCTTGCAGAAGTGCAGGCATTGGTGACGCCGACCATGTTTGGAAACGCTAAACGTACGACGACAGGGCTTGATTTCAATCGCGCTAGTCTGATTATGGCTGTCTTGGAGAAACGGGCAGGCTTACTCCTTCAAAATCAGGATGCCTATCTTAAATCAGCTGGTGGTGTCAAATTGGATGAACCTGCTATTGACCTGGCTGTTGCAGTTGCTATTGCTTCGAGCTACAAGGACAAACCAACCAATCCTCAGGAATGTTTTGTAGGAGAGTTGGGCTTGACGGGAGAGATTCGGCGCATAAATCGTATCGAACAACGGATCAATGAAGCTGCTAAGCTTGGATTTACAAAAATCTATGTGCCAAAAAATTCCCTAACAGGTATAAAGCCACCTAAGGAAATTCAGGTGATTGGGGTGACGACTATTCAGGAAGTCTTGAAAAAGGTATTCTCCTAATCGTTATGGTCAGTTTTAGATGACTAATTATTTTATTGCTAACATTTATTAAAAATAAGGAGGAATTTCTGATGAAATTTTCTATGGATAGTCACATGCAGTTTCCTTTGGTAGAGTTGTCGCTCAATCAGGGAGAAACGGTCTTTATTCAGCGTGGTAGCATGGTCTACCACACACCCAATGTAAGTCTCAATACCCAGCTCAATGCAAGCGGTTCTGGTTTGGGACGTTTTGTTAAAGCTGTAGGGCGTTCAATGGTTTCTGGTGAAAGTACCTTTATCACTCAAGCTGTTGCAGAGTCTGACAACGGCAACCTTGCTTTAGCACCAGATACTCCTGGTCAAGTGATTGCTCTTGAGCTAGGCGAAGAGCAATATCGATTGAATGATGGGGCCTTTTTAGCTCTTGATGGTACAGCTTTCTATACAATGGAGCGCCAGTCTATTGGGAAAGCTCTGTTCGGAGGGCAAGGCGGTCTCTTTGTGATGACTACCCAAGGTCAAGGAACTCTTTTGGCCAATGCCTTTGGCTCTATTAAGAAAATTGAGTTGCAAAACCAAGAAATAACGATTGACAATGCCCATGTGGTGGCTTGGAGTCAATCTCTGGACTATGATATCCACTTAGAAAATGGGTTCTGGCAGTCTATTGGTACAGGCGAAGGAGTGGTGAATACCTTCCGAGGTACCGGTGAGGTCTATGTACAAAGTCTCAATCTTCAGAGCTTTGCAGGCTCTCTTAACAAGTATATCCAAAAAGGTTCATAATATTAAAAAACTAGGACAGAAACCCAAGCTAGTTGCTGGATGTCTCTGTCCCAGTTTTTTTAATATGAAAGTTGACAGCTGACAAGACAAAGAAAAGATGGTAAGATAGGAGATAAATAATTTGGTGTTCAAATTATCTGGCAGACTAGAAAGTGAGTTGTCATGTCCTATTTTGAAAATTTTTTAAAAGCCAATCAAGCTTATGTAGAACTACATGGAGATTTGCATTTATCCATTAAACCCAAGACCAAGGTTGCAATCGTAACTTGTATGGATTCGCGTCTACACGTTGCGCCAGCTCTGGGGTTAGCTCTGGGAGATGCCCATATTTTACGGAATGCGGGAGGTCGAGTGACTGAGGATATGATTCGTTCACTTGTAATTTCCCAACAACAAATGGGGACAAGAGAAATTGTGGTTCTTCATCATACAGACTGCGGGGCTCAAACCTTCAATAACGAGGATTTTCAAGAGCACCTAAAATGTGAATTGGGAGTTGATGTATCTGGGCAGGACTTTTTACCGTTTCAAGACATCGATGAGAGTGTTCGAGAGGATATGAAATTGCTGCGAGAATGCCCCTTAATTCCAGATGATGTTATTATTTCAGGAGCTGTTTACGATGTGGATACAGGTAGTATGAGGGAGATATACTAACTTTCTAATTAAAAGCTTCTGGAGTAGCATGAAGTAGGATGAGAAAATTGACAAGTTTCACCTTTGATATCACTAATATAAGATAGTATAAGATAAGAGTATAAAAGTCTACTCTTGTCTTATTTTTTATTGAAAAATTGAGAAAAAAGCGCTACAATGGTAGATGGAAAAATGTTGTGAAAAACACAAGTGATACATAAATACCGGAGGAAATCATGTCTTTTTCTGATTTAAAGCTGTTTGCCCTTTCTTCAAATAGAGAATTGGCAGAGCGTGTGGCGCAAGAGATTGGGATAGAGTTGGGAAAATCGACTGTTCGTCAATTTTCAGACGGAGAAATTCAAGTTAATATCGAAGAATCGATCCGTGGAAAACACGTCTTTATTCTACAATCAACTAGCTCACCAGTAAATGATAATCTACTTGAGATTTTGATTATGGTTGACGCTTTGAAGCGCGCGAGTGCAGAATCTGTCAACGTTGTTATGCCTTACTATGGTTATGCACGTCAGGATAGAAAGGCAAGAGCGCGTGAGCCAATCACTGCAAAACTCGTTGCAAATATGCTTGAGGTCGCTGGAGTTGATCGTTTGTTGACGATTGATTTGCACGCTGCACAGATTCAAGGTTTCTTTGATATTCCGGTGGATCACTTGATGGGTGCTCCATTGATTGCGGATTACTTTGAGCGTCGTGGCATGGTTGGTTCCGACTATGTCGTTGTCAGCCCGGACCACGGTGGGGTGACTCGTGCTCGTAAATTAGCAGAATTTTTGAAAACTCCAATTGCCATTATCGACAAGCGTCGTAGTGTAGACAAGATGAATACTAGTGAAGTTATGAATATCATTGGTAAGGTAGAAGGTAAGACTTGTATCTTGATTGACGATATGATTGATACAGCTGGAACCATTTGTCATGCGGCTGATGCTCTAGCAGAAGCAGGAGCTGTTGAAGTTTATGCAAGCTGTACGCACCCAGTTCTTTCTGGTCCAGCAATGGAGAATATCCAGAAATCAGCCATTAAAAAATTGGTTGTTTTGGATACTATCTATCTTCCAGAAGAACGTTTGATTGATAAGATTGAACAAATTTCTATTGCTCATCTTTTAGGCGATGCAATCATCCGTATCCACGAAAAACGTCCTCTTTCTCCATTGTTTAGTATCGAGAAGACTATTTAAAATTACAGCTGAAAAAATAAAATATACTCTTAGAAATACAGAACCTAACACTCGCAAAACTCTGCATTGTTCGGATTTTAAACTTTTTTATATCAATTATTTCAAGAATTTTATTTGATTTTTGTAATTCGAATGAATTTTACTTGTTTTTACCAGAAAATATAAATTTATTTTTAAAAAAGCTTGACAACTCTAATATATGTGATATAATTTGAGTTAGTAAGGATTATCCTTATAATTAAATTTTAAAATTAAAGAGGAGATAAAACAATGAAGAAAGTTTTATTATCATCAGTAGCAGCTCTTGCAGTATTTTCTGCAGCAGCTCCAGCATTTGCATCTGACAATTCATATAGCTCAAATGCATTGATTCAAAAACACTACGTTTCAGAACGCGACATCGCTGACGAAGCAAACACACAAGTAGCAGCACACGAAGCTGAAATTAACGCTGAAGCTGAAAACGATGCAGCAGTTGTAGCAGCAAAACAAGCTCTTGAAGCATACGGATCAGGTCACCTTTACGGCGATTACGTTGCTAAACTTGAAGCAGCTCGTACTGAAGCACGTAATGTTGTACGCAACAAATATGTAGCTCGCCTTCAAGATGCATACCGTGACACTGCTTATGCTGAAGGTAAATACTGGAACGATCCAACTGGCGTTCAAGACAACAAAACAAAAGACATGCGTGATCAAGAAGATAAAGCTCTTAACCATGGTGTAGCTGAACAAGTATCTCCTGATCAAGCAGCAGCTGACCAAGCAGCAACTCAACCAGAAGGTGGTAAACCAGGTGCTGTAGACCAAGCTAAAAAAGCAGATGCAGCAGCTAAAAAAGCAGGAGCTTCTGCAAAAGCAGGTCAAAAAGCCCTTCCAAAAACACACGCTGTTAAATAATTTATTTATTTGGTGAAGTATACTATCACTGAAACTTTGTTTCAGTGATTTTTTTAGTAAATAACGAGGTAGAAAAATGAGTGGACACTCTAGAACAAAGAAAACACCAATTACTAAAATAATTGCTTCTATCGCAGCAGTAGCTATCGTTGCTTTGGGAGGCTTGTTTATATATAATAACAGCTTCTCAGCATCAAGTGAGAATAAGACGACTGAAACTACCGTTACCCAGGAAGCGTCAAAGCAAGCTTATACTGCTAGCGAGGAAGAAAAGGAATATCTCTCTAATAAATTTAAAGGTTTACTTGCAACAAACTCTGAAACTGTGGGGTATGTATATATTCCGGGTACACAGTTAGATGAACCAGTCGTTCAAACAACGGATAATGCGACTTATTTAGATAAGCGCTTTGATGGAGTTAACGAGCCTTTAATGGGGACAGTCTTTATGGACGCTGATAACAAGAAGGATTTTAGCGATCGATTAACTTGGTTATTTGGTCACGCTCGTGGTAGTAAAGTTCCTGATCACCGTATGTTTAAAGATGTGAACTATTTCAGTCGCCAAGAATATTTTGATGCACACCCTTATGTTGTCATTGAAACTCCAGAGAGAAAGTACTATTATGAAGCTGTTGCCATGATTATTGTTCCAGAAGAAACAGCTTTTTACCGTACTTCTTTTGATGATGATGCAGATTTTGAGAAACAGCTAACTACTATTTATGATACTGCAGAGGTTAAGAAACCAAATGTCAAGGTATCAGCTAAGGATAAATATCTTGTGCTTTCTACTTGTCGTGAAGAAGATGATACGATTCGTGCCAATCTCTACCTTCGACAAATTCCTGATTCAGAGTTGAGTGACTTTGTCAAACAACACGGAGAAAGCCTTCAGTATAAACCAACAAGAGAATAATCTTTAAATAAAATCTTTATGATCCTCTTAAAATTAAATGAATAGTTTAATTTTAAGAGGATTTTTTATTTTCATAGCAAATTTCTACAAACCCTTTCAAAATATGCTATACTGATGAAAAAGGAGGGTTTCTATGACTCAAGAATTTATCAATCCAAGTGATGGAGTGATCCGTCGGTATCTAGCAACCAGTAAAACTCTAGCTGTAGTAGGCTTATCCGATCGTGAGGAAACAACTAGCAATCGAGTGACTAAAGAAATGCAGGCTCGTGGCTATAAAATTATTCCAGTTAACCCTAAAGCTGCAGGTGGCGAGATTTTGGGAGAAAAGGTTTATGCCAGTCTAGCTGAAATTCCTTTCCCTGTAGATATCGTCAATGTATATCGTCGCAGTGAATTTTTACCTGATGTAGCACGAGACTTTCTCAAGGCGGATGCCAAGATTTTCTGGGCACAATTAGAACTTGAAAGTTTGGAAGCAGAAAAAATCTTGCGTGCTGGGGGATGCGATGACATCGTGATGAACCGTTGTATTAAGAGAGAACATACACGTTTAATTCTTGAACAATAAAAAGGTAGCCTTTAGGCTACCTTTTTTCTTAGAAAATACCGATGAGTGTTTGCATACCAAGACTAGTCAGAATGATAGCAATCCAGCAAAGGGCTCCAAGAAGAATGGATTTTCCACTGGATTTGATCATAGCAATGAGGTTGGTTTTGAGACCAATAGCACTCATAGCCATGATGATGAGGAATTTGGAGAGTTGTTTGAGAGGTGAAAAGAAGCTATTGCTGACACCGAAAGATGTGAGAAGAGTAGTTAGCAGAGAAGCTAGGATAAAGTAGAGAATGAAAACGGGGAAGATTTTTTTAAGCTTCACTCCTTGGTTATTGCCTTGTTGACGGCTTTGCCAATA
>NZ_JADMUH010000030.1 GCF_015546995.1 Streptococcus infantis | reverse complement strand
TGAATAACAGGAGCAGTCGCTGCAATGGCAGAACCGCCACAGATAGAAGATCCAACTCCAATCAAGGTAGCTAGCTTGGTATCCAGATTAAAAAAGCGTTGGAAAAAGAAAGCTATAATCAAAGCAATTGAAATAGTTGAGAGGATGACAGGAAGGGAAGATTTTCCAACTGCGAAAACTTGAGAGATATTGAGTCCAAATCCAAGCAAGATAACAGCATACTGAAGCAATTTTTTGGAGCTATAAGTCAAACCGGCATCCAGTTGTTTATAAGAAGTGAGAAAGGGATGGAGAATCATTCCGATAAAAATGGCGAAAACAGGTGCTCCTACAACAGGCAGAAAGCCTCCTAAAACCCAAGAGATGATAGAAATGATCAGACAGGCTAACAGTCCTGCCCAATTTTTTGATAGAAATGACATAAAAACCTCCGAAAATAAATACCCCTTATTATAATCTTATTCATCAGAAAAGTAAAATAGAAAATAGAAAGTAGGAATAAGGTAGTAAATTAACGGAATTTTGCGGTCAGATAGGTCCTTATTTTGTTAGCAAAAGATGGGCAAGCAAAAATTGCAGTGGGCAATTTTTTCGGTGCGGTGTTCGCGCCGATTTTTTTCGAGTCCACTTTGTGGGCCGAAAAACGCAGTGAATTTTTTGGACCATG
Source organism: Streptococcus infantis (assembly GCF_015546995.1). GTDB lineage: Bacteria > Bacillota > Bacilli > Lactobacillales > Streptococcaceae > Streptococcus > Streptococcus infantis_J. Next base: position 11,749 of record NZ_JADMUH010000030.1, on the reverse strand, counting down.
ATGGGCCAAAAAAGGGGTGCAACCCATGGCCCTCGGCAGAGCGTTTTAGTTTTGTACGTTGCGCAGCAATGTCAAAACTACAAAAACGTTACTCTTTGACAAAGAGTAACAGAAACTCTGCTTGATCCGAGATAGATACTTTTATTTACAACTGATTACATATCGACAATAGTTGGCGTGGAATAGCGATAGCCCCACGCCGTAGCCCAACATTTTGGGCTAAATGTTTCTCTTTAAGCTGCTGAAACTATATAGAAATCCATAGATTTAAAAATCATGGACTTATATAGTGTTCCATAAATTCTAAAAAGATGGTCTTATATAGTGACCATCTTTTTGAAAAACAAATGCTCAAATAAATTTGTTAATCACGTTTTTAACGGAAATTTTTAAAAATTTTTATTATCTTTTGTTTTTTGTGGCATACTACTATCACAATAGTAAGAGAGGAAACAGACTAATGAATCAAATGACCATTTCTTTCAAAACAAAAACTGGCATGACAAATATACGTCATAATAACAGAGATCTGAGCGAAGAAGAGTTTAAGAGTAATGAACACAAACATATAAATCGTGCATTGTCCCAGGAAAATATAACGATTATTAAACGTGACATAAAAGAAGTCTATCACGATGAATTTGACGATGCTTTAAATACTTATAATTCAAAGCAACGGAGGAAGGATAGAAAAATTGAAGACTACTACAAACACGTTAAAAAATCAAAGACATTAGATCTGCAACGTGAATTTGTAGTCTCAGTAGGTAATAAATCTGACTGGGAAAAGATGGATTTCAATAAAAAAAGAAAGGTGGGAGAGGCTCTAGCAAGCTACGTAAGAGATTTTAATGAACGGCACGATCATTTAGTTATCTATAATGCAGTTGTCCATTTAGACGAAGATGGAGCTCCTCACGCTCATTTTAACGTTGTTCCTATTGCTGATGGGTATAAAAATGGTCTTTCGAAACAACCATCTTTTTCAAAAGCTCTCCTCCAGGAAGGATTTAAAGAAAAAGGCCGTGGCCAACTGAAACAATTTCGTGATCATGAAATTGATAGGATTCAATACTTTATGAAAAGCCTTAATATCGAACGCAAGTTAGGTCAGACGAACGATATTAAGGATATGCGAGAATATAAAGAAACTATGCGACAAATTGAATTACAGAAGCAGCAAGAAGAGAGGGAACTGCAGCATTTGAAGAATGAAGTCGCAAACATGTCCGAAGAGTTGGATAAAGCAAAATTAGAAGATGAAACTATCAATGCTATGTTACGTCTTCAAATGATCAGTGAAACTGAAGTAGATAAAAGTCAATTTGAAATCAAAGAGCGAGGGCTATTTAATAACCGTGAACGTGTTGTGATTGTTCCTGAAGATGTGTTTGATAGAATAGCCATGAAGGCGAACTATAGTCCATTGTCGAATTTGTTGAACGATTTTAAAGAGTCTATTCTTCAAATAGGGTTCATTAAAAAGTTACATTCTACAATTTCATCTTTGAAGAACGTAATCAAAGAACTGAAAGCAGAATTCCAAAAAGAGAAAGCTCACTTGGAAGAAGAAAATCGAAATGCTTTGTCTAAGTATTTCAAGGCTAAGGAAGAAGCTGATAATTATAAACGTTTTAAATCAGAGTTTGAAAGATATTTATCTGAAGAGGAAAAAAATGAGATCTCAGATAAAATCTATGAACGTCAAGAAGCTGAAATTGAAGGAGGTTTGTGGCAAGATTTTGATTTAGATCGTTAGATAAATTAGGGGAACCTTTATTCTTTTCTCCTCCTCAGTATGTAATAGTAATAGTAATAGTAGGAAGAGATTTAAGGGGCTAAAAACCCTATAACAGAGGGATTCTATTTATTAAAGTAAACAAGAATGCGGGGTAAAGTACACCAAAATGCGGGGTAAAGTACACCAAAATGCGGGGTAAAGTAAACAAGAATGCGGGGTAAAGTACACCAAAATGCGGGGTTTAATTTTTGTGTTCTCCATTTCCCTATTAAAAATATTATATAAGAAAAACTCAACTATGTCACACCAAAAATGAGAATGGTTGTTTTTAGCAAAAAAAAGTGTTATAATGTGCTTAACAATAAAATGAGGGCACAAATGTCAGAAAAAACAACTGCTAAAGAAGTAAAACAGATACATAATGATAACGAGGAAGTCTGGAAGTTATCAAATATAGAAAGATCAGAACTTGCTAAGAGTCGGAGTTTATTGATCACTAATCTTGCAAATAAGATGAATTCTTCTCAAAATGTACTATTTTCATTTGCATTACTTAATGCAAATATTGAAGATGGTTTTGCTGAATCAGAGTTTTCATTAACCGCTTTGAGTAAGTTTTTAAATAATCAAAATTATCAAAAATATGATACTAGAAGGATTTTGAAAGATTTAAAAACAATTGCAGAAAATAGTCTTTTGATGATGGATGAAGAGATGGTTGCAAATCCTCAGAATGGGAAAGCTAAAGGAATTTTGATTTTTAGTGACTATTCATATAGTCGAGGGATTTATCATCTTACTTTCAATTCTACCCCGATTGGTAAGAAACGTTTAACTCCGATCATTGAGCTTTTACGTTCAAAAGAGGATAATCCATTAATTTATAATCTTGCTACTTTCTCAAAACTTAACTCCAGGGGCCAAAGTTTGTACGAGCATTTATTAATTGCAACTGCTCAAAATAAGAAAAAACTCAGTCTCAGTTTAGAAGAATTAAGAGGAATTTTTAAAGCTAACGGCAAGAGTATGGAACGATTTAATGCTATTAAAACTAAACATTTAATTCCAGCGCTTGTGAGTATTAATAAAAATACTGGTCTAGATGTAAAAATGGAACCCATTAAAGAAAGCAGACGTATTGTTGGAATTAATCTTTATTGGTCGCAAGAGAAAGTCAAATTGCCTTCAACAGAAAAGCAAATTAGTCTTATGCATGATTTTTATGTTCAGCTAAGCAAGCTTAATCTAACAAGTAAAGAAGATGTTGTCTTATTGAGTCAACTTAAAGATCCTCAACTGCTTGATAGAGAACAAGCAAGCAAAGCAATCGCTAAAGCTAAAAAAATCAGAGATACATTTAAATCAGCTCAGAATTTGATTGAAAATCATAAAGAAGATGTAGAGTTATTAGAGCAATACACAGATTTTTTTAATAAGTTTCCAAATGTAACCAATTCTGTAAAAGAGTCTATTGTAGCAGCAATTCTAAAGTTCTCTGAAGAATATAGGGAGCAATTACTTGAGTATGCTTACAATTTGTATCTTCAGAATGGAGCTAGCTCACTTAATTATATTGTGACAACATTGCAGGAATGGTCAGATAATAATGTAACTTCATTAGCAGATGCTAGGAAGCTACATGATGATACCTATGGCCCTTCATACGATCCTTTGCCTAACCCTGATGATGTAGAAATCAGCCCAGAGTTTGAAGCTGCTATGAATCTATGGTCAGATAAACGAGGGAAGGAAGGAAAACAATAATCAATTTTAAAAAGCAGCATTAAACTGCTTTTTTTTGCTGCTTATTTAAGTATTTTCATTAAATTATGCGTGTAGAATTGTATAGAATATGCTACAATGTATCTATACATAGTGCTATATTTGTGTAGCAAATAAAAACACCTAGGAGAAAAAATGAGCGTTCAAATCAGCGTGAGAGTTTCAAAAGAACAAAAGGAAAAACTTGTAGAGTTAGCTAAAAATGAGAATAAAACAATTACGCAATACATAGTCGATCGCTGTATTGTGGAAGATAGCTATACAGATGCTAGCAATGTAGATGATGCTAGCAATCGTGTAGCAGAAGTTCTACACGAGCAAATTGAGCAAATTCGTGCTGATTTTGAGACTGAACGTAGCTTTTATGTTTCTCAAATTGAGCAAAAAGATAAACAAATTGCTGAAATGTTAGAGACTAATAATAATCAACTCCAGTTGATTGGAGCACTCACAATAAAAAATGAAACTCTACTTTTAGAAACAAAACAAAGCTGGTGGAAACGATTGTTTTCTAGTAAGAAGAATAAATAATGATCTATAACTAGTAGAAATTTTGGAAGTTAGGATTTCATTTTGATAAATTTAAAAGAACAAAAGAAAAATGCCCAAGCGTTTATTAAACGTTGGGAAAATCGTGGGAACGAGCGCCAGAACAGCCAATCTTTTGGCTTGATCTACTTCAATCTGTTCATGGGAAAGAGAGACTCACTTCGTTCGCTCTCCTCTCCCTCCATTTTCAATCAATTTATCTATTAAATTTAAAACTAATACCCTCTGGGGTGGAATCAGTCGAAACTGCACCCAATATAAAAAGGCTGATATTTGATACCAGCCTTTTATTTTTATCTAAACCTTTAACTAATAATCTACAGTTTGGTTAGTTTTTTTTTTTTTTTGGGGGGGAGAGAGTTTTTTACTTTTGTTTCTTTTTAAAAATTGCATAATCACAACCCCTAAAACAACAGATATTGCGGGAAATATTTTAACCACAAAGTAATAGAATGCGCTTTCAAAAAATGACATCATTGTTCTCTAACATCCACAACTTTAGGGTAACTCTTTGCCCCTGAATATTGAGTAGGTGGTTCATATACTTGTTTCATTCTAACAATTACTCCCCGCTCAGCACCCAAATACGCACTTCCTCCCGCTCCTGCTACTGTACCTATCGCTGCTGCCCAACTAGCATTCAGTCCCGGAATTGCTCCTAATAAAGCTCCTCCAGCTGCCCCTCCTAATCCTATCAGTATACTCCAAGTAACATTATTGATATATACATCCATTAAGCCATTCCCTAAATGAACTACTTTATTTTCACCTTTAATTCCGAACCTTTGAGTAAATGCGGCAAAAACAATGTTATACTGTTCTTTAGTAAACAAACCTTGGTTATACAAATCTTCGGCCGCCTTAAGAACATCAGCATTAGAAAATGTAACTTCGCCAGCCATTTCATCAGTCGCATCCAATTTCATGTATCCTACATCAGGTTCATAACTCTGATTATTCAACGCAAAAACAGGGGCAACATTATCCGATAGTAATAATGCGACACTAGAAACAATAATTATCTTCTTAACGTTCGCTTTCATAAAACGACCTCCTTAAATTAAAATATTTTTTCAGCCTCAATTTACCACACATTTATCTCTCAATAGTTCAAAATCATTTTCATCAAGCTGATAAATTTTGGTATATTCTTTTTTGAACAACTCATTTCCGCCCTTTTTAGGGAAATTAACTAGATATACACTACCAATATCCATTTTTTGTATAACGGACTCAATTTGCGTTTTTTCATACAAAAAACACGCATTTTTGATGCTGACATGACAATTCTGAGCGTTTTTCAGATTTCTTCGTAAGCAACTTATCTCTAAAAACCCTAGAGCCTCAAGGACATACGCAATTTCATTAGAATAACTTTCCGAAAAGAAAGAGTGTAGGGAAATAAACCCTACATTCTTAAAATAACTTAGTACATAAATGAGAATGCTACCGCTGCCGCCAATATTGCAAAAACTATTTTCCAAATTTTTTTATTTTTTCCAAAAACCTTATCAGTTGACAAGGTTAATGTAAGAAAGGTAATGTACAACACAAGTTTAACTGGATGTATCATTGAGAAGTTATCCAGTGTGGAGTTCCATTTGGAAATAGTCCTACAAAAGCAACGATAACCCCTCGTCCGGCAGCATTATTATAAGTAATTAAAGCAGCAACAGTCCCTAAACTAGCAACTACAATTTTGGATGCGGTTGGGTCAGGAATTAAAGCAGCAAGAACAGTTCCTTCACTAATTCCAGCAACTATTTGATTGGCAGTAGTGCTATCTAAATAAAGGTCATATCCTTTCCAAGTAAAAACGATTTTATTATATCCTGAGAAACTTCTGAAAGAATATTTAGGAACTATTGTAATTGAATTTTCGGTAAAAATAACATTATATAAGTCAGTATCAGTGTTAGCTAATATCTCCTGCTTATATTTTTCAGTAATGGTAACTTTTTTAGCATCAGGATCCACGTCTAGATAGCCATTATCAGAGAGAGTTTCAATAACATCAATCTTATTAAGATTTCCTTGCACTGTTGTCTCTGTGACGGAATCAGCAACAACTGGATTCGCTCCTAAAGCAGGAGCAATAACCCCTAAAGAAACAATACATACCCCTAAAAGGGCTGAAGTTTTTATTTGTTTATTCATAAGAATTCTCCTTTCTATAAACAAATTGGAATTGAAAAACTAAAGTGATGAATTCAATTAGTTCATCTACTAAATCAGTTTTCGTGTATGCGCTTACATTATATCATAAAATATTATTACAAAGGCGCCAAGACTACGAGCGCTATGATTTAAAGACTATTTTTTTCGGAAAGTTGTAGTTTCTAATTTGTCATTTCTTCGTTGGCTGTTCCGTCTTCGTTAACTGCCTCCAGTTGCTCTTCTTCGATTGTTTCAAAGGTCAGCAAAATCTGCGCATTGTTGCTGATCGATTTGAAAAATCGGCCTGCTTCTACTGACAATTCGTAAGTGTTTTGACCGATTGCAGCCTTTGTAAGAACGCTCTTATCACGCAATTTCTTAACCGTCTTTTGTACAGTTGGATAAGACAATTCTAACGCGTCTGCAATGGCTTGGATGCCGTCAAAGTAGATTGTATGGCCGTCTAGTTTCTTTGCGTTGTCGTAGATGAAACAAAGAATTTTAGAAGCATAATCTTCTGTAATATCATAATTCAAAACTAGGTGACGGACTGCAAGCTCACGAACTGCGCTTTTTTCTGCTTTTACAGTAAAGTCAGCAACTTCATGCTCACGAATTGCCTTGTCACGCTTTACAAAATCAAGTTTCTGCTCGATTGTCGGCACGATAACAGCCTTACGCCCCCCTTTCTTTTTTGGGGGTGCAACTGCTTCTACAACTTTCTTTTTCACGTCCTGACTGGGTTTCGGCTTAATTTCCGTTTGTCGTGCTTGTTTTACTTCTACGTTTGAAAAGTTTGAAAAAATTAAATCGTCTGCCATTTTTTATCTTTCTTTGTTTAGAAAATATTTTAATTTTATAACCTATCTGATTATCTCTAGTATAGCACATATTCTAAAATAGTACAAGTAAACCGCTTACTTTTTATAAAAAATTTTCAACTTTGATATTATTAAGTCTTTTAATTTGGTAATATAGAGTCTTAAAATCTTATTTATAAGGCTTTTTATTAAGACGAGGAGAGGGAAAAGAAGAAAAACTAAAAAGGTATTGTCTAAAATTTTGTTTTATTTGCCAACCTATTTTATTCTTGTATAGAGTTTAAAAATAGATTTTATTTTATAGAGTATGAAATTCAGTCATTAAATATAAATTTCTTTCTTGATTTTTTTGCTGTAAATTCTAATTTTAAATAGCTAGCGTTACCAGTACTAAGGATGCCTATTTCCCCGAAAAATAAAAAAACCTAGCTTCACTAGGCTAATTAATCTAAAAGAAGATGGCTTTGAATATCCCAAGGATTGCTCCGAGTTCTGCGTTTGATATAAATTCTTCATCATCAAACTCATATTCACGTTGCCGTAAATCTAAAGTTTTAGGTTGATCAACAACGACCCAACTGCTACTAGCAGAAAGTTCAATCTTATATCGAAAGGGTAAATTACGTTCAGTGCTTGTAATAGGTAATACTGTTACAACATTCGAACGATTAGTTTCTTTGTGTGATAGAACAAGATGTGGACGATAATTACCTTGTTCATGTCCTTTAACAGGATTTGAATCCAACCAAACCAAGTCCCCCTGAGACAGTTCTCCGAGTTCCCCTTCTTTAAATAAAATTTTCATATAATTCTCTCTTTCTTAAGTAATTAAATATTAGTTGCTTTCGTAGATATTGGAGAGGTCCTACTTAGGCACTTAATAGTATAAACTATGTTTAAACGTTTGTCAATAGAAATTAAAAGAGGCGCAAAAACTTGCGCCTCTTACATTTCTTCCCCAACCAGAGGGGTATCTTGCCATTCAAAATGATTTTGATAATTCTCAAAACCATTTAGCAAATCTTCCAGTTTAAATTCTGGAATGATTAATTTATCTTTATTATTTTTTATAGTGACCTGTTGTTCTTCTACCGAAAAATTAAGGGTATCTCCTTTGACTAGTCCAAAGGAATCTATCATTGATTTAGGTAGTAAAATTCCTAGACCGTTGCCCCATTTTTGGACCGTCCGCGTTTCCACTATTTTAGGTGTATCTACGCTAATCATATCCATTTCTCCTTGCGAAATTAGTCCGTTTTACTTTATTTATTTAACACGTGTCCCATCGTGTCTAATTAATAGTATAAACTAAGTTTAAACATTTTTCAAGATATAAATTAATATTTCTCGCTCTATTTCTAAAAAACCTCAGCAATATCAATCCCTGGGGAAGGCTCTTGATCATTTAAAATACGAGTCAAACAGTCTATACTAGATTGTAGATGAAACATTACTTTTAGAAACAAAACAAAGCTGGTGGCAACGTTTGTTTTCAAAAAAATAACTAATCAGTTGTATATTAGTGAGGATTTGGTTTTGATAAATTTAAAAGAGCAATTTATTAATGAATAAGCAACATTCTTGAAAACGCTTTCTTTTTATGCTATAATAATATTTGAAAGATGTATCAAAGCTAATTTATTACGAAAGGAGTTTTATCATGAGAAAATTTATATTCATAACATTAGCGATTTTATCAGTTTTTTTCCTGCTACCTAGTCCTGCTTCAGCAGACACAGACGCCTACAGTATGTTAGATAGGAATAGTACCAACATTCTTCAAGAACTGGATAAAGTCACTGAATTTAATGAACAGGGATTACCTGTTGTTAATCTAGAAGCTGCAGATGAAATGGGAGTAAGTGAAGAGGCGATGGAAGTCGCTTTGAATCTTAACCAAATAGTAAAAGATATAGAAACTAATGGAGAATCATCAACTCTTGCAGCAATGGAGCGTGCTTTAATTCCAGTTGGAGCTTACGGGAATTATTGTGGAAAAGGAAATAAAGGGTGGGATGTTGCACCTATAGATGACTTAGATAGTGCTTGTAGAGTACATGATAAATGCTTTAAAGGATTTACAAAAGACAATCGCGCCTGTAACAGAGAGTTTTTAAGAAATTTGCTACCGATTATTCAAAAAAATAGTGTTTTAACACCAAAAGGAGCTTACGCATTAGCTGCTTACAAGCTATTTGCGAAATTCGTATGATGTTCAGATTTCACATTATTATTTTTTTCTTCCTTTATCTCATTTTAGGGTTTGCTCTAATTAAGAACAAGTCAAAACTGAATTTGAGCAAACCAATAGCGATAGCTTTGTTAGTAGTTTACCTAATAATATTAGCTTTGATTGCATATATCACATTATTTTTTTTGATGTTTGGTTATAATTCTTAAGAAGCCAGCAATAAATGACAAGGGATATTACTCTTATCGAGTAATATCCCTTATTAACGCAAAAAAGTCTAGGCATTTTCGGAACACCTGAGGGGGATCTGAGTTTGCTATAAAAAATAGCAGACATCGGCAACCAATCGCCGATTTTTTGTATACAGACCTTAAAATTCAAATAGACGACTACAAGAAGCAAATTGAGCAACTCAAAAAGATAATCAGTTGCTGATTGAACAGAAAACGAAGAGATAGTGGAAGTTTTGGGAGTGAGAATTCATTTCTGAACTAACTCCATTTTTAAAAACGCTTTCTTTTTGTGCTATAATAATATTTGAAAGATGTATCAAGGCTAATATATAATGAAAGCGAAAGCATTTTGTTAGGGAGATCATTACAAATCCTAAACAAAAGATACAGTTAACAAAATAGAAAGGAAAAGTAGCCATGAAAAATTTTAAAGAATTTATTATTATTTTTTCATTATTTTGTCTATTCTCTATTACCAATCACTACTACCCAAAACTTTATAATTCAATACAAACAGTTATATTCATCCCGATATCAATATTTATAATCTATAAATTTATATCTTGGGTTATACTGTATATCCGTATTAAAATTAAAAACAACAACACAAAAAAATGAGTTGGGTTCCAACTCATTTTTCTTCTTCACTCAAATCATAATTTTCCGCAACTAAGGATAACTCTGGGATAAAAGCATCAGCTTTTTATTCTTCTGCTCTTTTTTTGATTAACGAGTATTTTGAGGCTAAATGCCGACTATCCTCGTCGTCCAACTATTCACAAATGAAATATGCTAATACATTTGCCATAACGCTGAAGAAGAGGTCAAATAAGTTACTCACGACTCTCACTTTCTATCCTGCTCTGTAGGTCGTGATCAATTATCTTAGCTCATTTGCTTTTAATTTCTTTAGAGGGATAGTGGGCATTTTTTCTTTTATATAGATTGGCTAAAATAAATTCATCTGTTTCTTATACGTTTTTCAGAAATTGTATAAATTTCGTTATCACTTCTCTTACCAATAGCAATGACTTCAATAATTTCAATTGTATTGACAGTTTCATGAAAAACAATTCTCAGGCCCAGTTTTTTGTGTTTTAACTTCCTGTAACCTGCTAGATTACCGTGAAGAGCCTCTCCGGCAAGCATTCCTTGATTTTCTAACTTGATAAGTGACTTTTTAACATGAAGACGTTGACTATTATCTAATTTATAAAAATCATCTTGTGCTTCAGGTATCAATTCAACTTTATAACTCAATCCCAACCATCCTCTACATTTTCCAAACCTTCACGCCAATTTGAACCAAGAAATTCATCGACAGTTAAATTTTTTCGTGCTTCAAGTTCAAATGGAATTTTACGATCACGTCTGATTTTATTGAAATATAAATTAATTGCTGTGGTATAGTCAAGTCCAATCTCGTTTAAGACCTCACCGACTTCCTGTTTTAATTCAGAGTCAATACTTAGATTCAATCTTGCTTTTGTAGTTGTAATAGCCATTTAAATCACCTCATCTTTTTGTGTATATTATACACAAAAAAACAGATTTCTTCAAACTATTTTTTTTCTCGTTGATAATTTTTCTGTATAAATTGTCAAAAAATGATGCTGAGATAGTCATTCTGGTCTATTTTCAGATTAAAGTACGGACAATCTACCGCTAAAAATCCCTACAGCGTCAATGGTTTTCGCTGTTTTTCTGTTCATTACACAACTTTCCGAAAAAGACCAATTTTTCGGAAAGTTATATGTTGTACCAAAATTGTCTCTACCACAACATATAGAAAAATAAGTGAAATGGATAGGGAATATCCCTTTTTATTTTGCTTTAAATCAGATTTTTGGATGGAATAGTAGATGATAAGACAAAATATCTTTGAACATACAAAAAGACAAACGCCAAAAATGACGTCTGTCTACGTTCTGAGGTAGCCTTTAGGCTCCCTTTTTTCTTAGAAAATACCGATGAGTAATTGCATGCCAAGACTAGTCAGGATGATAGCAATCCAGCAAAGGGCTCCAAGAAGAATGGATTTTCCACTGGATTTGATCATAGCAACGAGGTTGGTTTTGAGACCGATAGCACTCATGGCCATGATAATAAGGAATTTAGAGAGTTGTTTGAGAGGTGCAAAGAAGCTATTGCTAACACCAAAAGAAGTAAGGACGGTAGTTAGCAGAGAAGCTAGGATGAAGTAGAGAATGAAAACGGGGAAGATTTTTTTAAGCTTCACTCCTTGGTTATTGCCTTGTTGACGGCTTTGCCAATA
>NZ_JADMUH010000002.1 GCF_015546995.1 Streptococcus infantis | reverse complement strand
TGACTATTTTTTAGTAAAAAGGTTACTAATTATAGAATAGCTTGAAATGCTATTCTCAGGGAAGGGAGCTGATGCTATAATGGGTATATAAAAACCCTGAGACAGTTGCCTCAGGATTTTTATAAATTAGTGACCACGGTCACAAGAAATGAATTTAATTTTGTAGAAATCAGAACGTTTATAAGTTTCGATGTATTCCAAAACTTGACCAGTTGCTTCAAGCTGAGTTGTCTTAGTTTGGAAAACAGTTGGGAATTTAGTGTCGATTCCTAAAATAGAAGCGGCATGTTTTGGAGTCGGAAATACAATTTCGTTAATTTCTTCAAAATGCTCGTCATTCATGTGAATGTGGTAGTCCAATTTGAAACGAGTATAGATAGAACTATAGTATTCAAGATTTGGATAGTTGGCATTGATGTATTGTTCAGGAATATATGAATTGTGATAGATATAGGTAACGCCATTTGTTTCACGAACACGTTCAATCTTATAATAGAATTGATCGCCACGTAGGCCGAGTTTTTCTAAATATTTAAGATCGTTCCCACGTTCGATAGAAAGAACAGTTACTTTATCATCTTTAGTTTCGAAGATTTCCACATCAGAAAATTCAACGAGTTTGTGTTTACGTGCACGAGCTACGAAAGTTCCTTTACCTTGTTGGCGGACAATATATCCATCTTTGGCAAGGTCGTTCAAGGCACGAACTACTGTGATTGAACTAACATCATACATGGAAATCAATTCTGCCTCAGTGTAGAACTTATCTCCACTAGCAAATTGACCAGAAATAATCTTATTTTTCAATTCATCTTTAATGTATTGATACTTTGGAATTGCCATATTTTCACCTCGTTTTTTCCTTCTCCACTTATCATTTTAACATAAAATAGAAAAAAATAGTAGAAAAGCACAGAAAAAAATTAAAATATCAGAATAAGAATTTAGGATAGATATAAATAATTCGTGTTTTGCTCCTTGTTTTAATTAGTTGCCCAGAATGCTGATTTTATGGGATTTGTGGAGATTTTTAGAAAAGATTCAGTAAAAAAAATAGAAAAATTTTAAAGAAAATTTCAAAAACTATTGACATTATTCCCCGATTGGTTTATAGTTGATATAACAATACATGAAAGCGCAAACTTTTCGCTTTTAGGGGAGGATGAATGGCAAGATTTGAAATTAAAGATGATTTCTATCTGGATGGGAAACCATTCAAGATTTTGTCTGGAGCCATTCACTATTTTAGAGTTCCTGCGGAAGATTGGCATCATTCATTGTATAACCTCAAGGCACTAGGTTTCAATACAGTAGAGACTTATGTTGCTTGGAATATGCATGAACCTGCTGAAGGACACTTTAACTTTGAAGGCAATCTTGATTTAGAGAGATTTCTTCAAACTGCACATGATTTGGGCTTATATGCAATTGTACGTCCTTCTCCATTTATCTGTGCAGAGTGGGAATTCGGTGGTTTACCAGCATGGCTCTTGACCAAGGATATGAGAATACGATCATCTGACCCAGCTTTCATTGACATTGTTGGTCGCTACTATGATCAGTTGCTTCCACGTCTAGTTCCGAGATTATTGGAAAACGGTGGAAATATTCTCATGATGCAAGTCGAAAATGAGTACGGATCCTATGGCGAGGACAAGACCTACTTGAGGGAAATTCGACGTTTGATGGAAGAACGAGCAGTTACTTGTCCGCTTTTCACATCAGATGGACCATGGCGAGCAACTCTTAAGGCTGGAACCTTAATTGAGGATGATCTCTTAGTGACAGGGAACTTTGGTTCCAAAGCTGCTTATAATTTCTCGCAGATGCAAGAATTCTTTGATGAGCACTGCAAGAAATGGCCACTCATGTGTATGGAATTCTGGGATGGCTGGTTCAATCGATGGAAAGAACCAATCATCAAGCGTGAACCTGAGGAATTAGCAGAAGCTGTTCATGAAGCTCTAGAGTTAGGCTCTATCAACCTATATATGTTCCATGGCGGAACCAACTTTGGTTTTATGAATGGTTGTTCAGCTCGAGGAACTATTGATTTACCACAAGTAACATCTTATGATTACGACGCTCTTCTTGATGAAGCTGGTAACCCAACTGCTAAATATTTTGCAGTGAAAGAAATGATGGCGACTTACTACCCTGAGTATCCACAATCTGAGCCACTTCATAAGGAAAGTATGGAAGTTGAAGCGATTCCGCTAGTTGAAAAAGTTTCTTTGTTTGAAGCCTTGGATTCCTTAACGAGTCCGATTGAAAGTCTCTACCCTAAGAAAATGGAAGAGCTAGGACAAGGTTACGGCTACCTACTCTATCGTACGGAAGCAAGTTGGGATGCGGATGAAGAACGCATTCGAATCATTGACGGACGTGATAGAGCTCAACTCTTTATCGATGGCAAATGGGTGGCAACACAGTACCAAACAGAAATCGGTGAAGATATCTTTTATCAAGGTGAAAAGAAAGCGCTCTCTAGATTTGACATCCTTATTGAAAATATGGGGCGTGTCAACTATGGACACAAATTCTTAGCAGATACGCAGCGAAAAGGAATTCGCACAGGTGTCTGTAAAGATTTGCATTTCTTGCTCAACTGGAAGCAATATCCACTTCCTCTTGATAAGCCAGAGAATATTGATTTCTCTAAGGGATGGACAGAAGGGCAACCCGCCTTTTACGCCTTTGACTTTGAAGTCAAGGAGCCGAAGGATACCTACTTAGACTTATCTGAGTTTGGTAAAGGGATTGCTTATATCAATGGACATCATCTAGGTCGTTTCTGGAATGTCGGTCCAACCTTATCTCTTTATATTCCACATAGCTATCTCAAAGAAGGTGCCAACCGCATCATTATCTTTGAAACAGAAGGGGAGTATAAGGAACACATACATTTAACTTGTAAACCTACACTAAAACTTATAAAGGGGGAAAACTTATGACAATTGTAGGATGCCGTATCGATGGGCGCTTAATTCACGGACAAGTCGCAAACCTATGGTCTGCTAAACTTGATGTTTCACGTATCATGGTCGTTGACAATGATGTTGTGAATAATGATGTTGAAAAAAGCGGCTTGAAACTTGCAACACCACCAGGTGTAAAACTTAGTATTTTACCAGTTGATAAAGCAGCAGCGAATATCCTTGCTGGTAAATACGATAGCCAACGTCTTTTGATTGTAGCACGCAAACCTGACCGTTTCCTCGGTTTGGTAGAAGCGGGTGTGCCACTTGAAACTGTCAATGTCGGCAACATGTCTCAAACACCAGAAACACGTGCTATTACACGTTCTATCAACGTAGTAGATAAAGATGTAGAAGATTTCCGTAAATTAGCGGAAAAAGGTGTTAAACTTACTGCTCAAATGGTTCCAAATGATCCAGTTTCAGACTTTTTGAGCTTATTAAAATAGGAAAAAATTTTTAGGAGGTCATTGTTATGATACAATGGTGGCAAATTTTACTTCTCACTTTGTACTCAGCTTATCAAATCTGTGATGAGTTGACGATCGTTTCTTCTGCAGGTTCCCCTGTATTCGCTGGTTTCATTACTGGTTTAGTCATGGGAGATTTGACAGCTGGTTTGTTTATCGGTGGTAGCTTGCAGTTATTCGTACTTGGGGTAGGTACCTTCGGTGGTGCTTCTCGTATCGACGCAACTTCTGGTGCGGTTCTTGCGACAGCTTTCTCAGTTTCACAAGGAATCGAAACAGATCTTGCAATCACTACAATCGCTGTACCAGTAGCGGCACTTTTGACTTACTTCGACGTACTTGGTCGTATGACTACAACATTCTTCGCTCACCGTATTGATGCTGCAATCGAACGCTTTGACTACAAAGGAATCGAACGTAACTATCTTCTTGGTGCGCTTCCATGGGCTCTATCTCGTGCCCTTCCAGTATTCTTCGCCCTTGCTTTCGGTGGAGAATTCGTTACAGGTGTTGTAAACCTTGTTAAAGAATACCAATGGGTTGCAGACGGTTTGACTCTTGCAGGTCGTATGCTCCCAGGTCTTGGATTCGCTATCTTGCTTCGTTACCTTCCAGTTAAACGTAACCTTCACTACCTTGCTATGGGATTCGGTTTGACAGCTATGTTGACTGTACTTTACTCAAACGTAACAAGTCTTGGTGGAGCAGTTGCTGGAATCATTGGCACTCTTCCTGCTGAAGTTGCTGAAAAAATTGGCTTTGTTAACAACTTCAAAGGATTGTCTATGATCGGTATCTCTATCGTGGGTATCTTCCTTGCAGTTGTTCACTTCAAGAACAGCCAAAAAGTTGCTGTAGCAGCACCTTCTACACCATCAGAAAGTGGGGAAATTGAAGATGACGAATTCTAATTACAAATTAACAAAAGAAGATTTTAATCAAATTAACAAACGTAGCTTGTTCACTTTCCAATTGGGATGGAACTACGAACGTATGCAAGCATCAGGTTACCTTTACATGATCTTGCCACAATTGCGTAAAATGTATGGAGATGGAACTCCTGAGTTGAAAGAAATGATGAAAGTTCATACTCAATTCTTCAACACTTCACCATTCTTCCACACAATCATCGCTGGTTTTGACCTTGCCATGGAAGAAAAAGATGGCGTTGCCTCAAAAGACGCGGTTAACGGTATCAAGACAGGTTTGATGGGACCATTCGCTCCTCTTGGAGATACAATCTTTGGTTCACTTGTACCTGCTATCATGGGATCTATCGCTGCAACAATGGCTATCGCTGGTCAACCTTGGGGGATCTTCCTTTGGATCGCAGTTGCAGTAGCGTATGACATCTTCCGTTGGAAACAGTTGGAATTTGCATACAAAGAAGGGGTTAACCTTATCAACAACATGCAAAGTACTTTGACAGCTTTGATTGAAGCTGCATCTGTACTTGGTGTATTCATGATGGGTGCTCTTGTAGCAACAATGATCAACTTTGAAATTTCATACAAATTGCCAATCGGTGAAAAGATGATTGACTTCCAAGATATCTTGAACTCAATCTTCCCACGTTTGCTTCCAGCAATCTTCACTGCCTTCATCTTCTGGTTGCTTGGTAAGAAAGGTATGAACTCTACAAAAGCTATCGGTATCATTATCGTGCTTGCCTTGGCTCTTTCTGCTTTTGGTAAATTTGCACTTGGAATGGGCGCATAATTTATGACTAAATCATTAATTTTAGTGAGCCACGGTCGTTTCTGTGAAGAACTTAAAGGTAGCACAGAAATGATCATGGGTCCACAGGACAACATTCATACAGTGGCTCTTCTTCCAGAAGACGGCCCAGAAGAATTTACTGCAAAATTTGAAGCTGCTGTTGAAGGATTGGATGATTTCCTAGTCTTTGCGGATCTTCTTGGCGGAACTCCATGTAATGTGGTGAGCCGTTTGATTATGGAAGGTCGCGACATTGAACTTTATGCAGGAATGAACCTTCCAATGGTCATTGAGTTTATCAATGCAAGCCTAACTGGCATGGATGCGGACTATAAGAGCCGTGCTTCAGAAAGCATTGTGAAAGTTAATGATTTATTGGCAAGCTTCGACGACGATGAAGATGAATAAGATGTAGCAAACTATCTTATAGAAAATATACATGGGAATGGGAGCGACTCCCATTCCCATGTTTTCAATCATGAAATAATATTAGATTAGAGGTTTTCAATGCTAGATTATACAAAAGAAGAATTGCTTGAGTTGGGAGCAGAGATCACCACACGCGAGATTTACCAACAACCAGATGTTTGGAAGGAAGCTTTTGAAGCTTATCAAGCACGCCGTGATGAAATTGCAGCCTTTTTGAAAGGAATTGCAGATAAACATGACTACATTAAGGTTATTTTGACTGGTGCTGGGACTTCAGCTTATGTAGGCGACACCTTAGTTCCATACTTCAAGGAAGTCTATGACGAACGTAAATGGAATTTCAATGCTATTGCTACAACAGATATTGTTGCAAACCCACAAACCTATTTGAAAAAAGATGTGGCAACTGTTTTAGTATCATTTGCACGTAGTGGAAACTCACCTGAGAGTGTAGCAACCGTTGACTTAGCAAAAGCCTTAGTTGACGAGCTTTATCAAGTAACAATCACTTGTGCGGCTGAAGGGAAATTAGCACTTCAAACCCACGGTGACGATCGCAACCTCTTGCTTTTGCAACCGGCAGCTTCTAATGATGCTGGATTTGCTATGACATCAAGCTTTACTTCAATGATGTTGACAGCACTTTTGGTCTTTGATCCAACTGAATTCGCTCTTAAAGCTGAACGTTTTGAAGTGCTTTCTAGTCTTGCTCGTAAAGTTCTTGACAATGTGGCAGATGTGAAAGAGTTGGTTGACCTAGACTTTAACCGAGTGATTTACTTAGGTGCAGGTCCATTCTTCGGACTTGCTCATGAGGCACAACTGAAAATTTTGGAATTGACTGCTGGTCAGGTTGCGACAATGTATGAAAGTCCAGTCGGCTTCCGTCACGGTCCAAAATCTCTTATCAATGAAGATACTGTAGTTTTAGTCTTTGGTACTACAACAGATTATACTCGTAAGTACGACTTAGACTTGGTTCGTGAAGTTGCAGGGGATCAAATTGCTCGTCGAGTTGTTCTCTTGAGTGATCAAGCCTTTGGTCTTGAAAACGTTAAGGAAGTAGCACTTGGCTGTGGCGGTGTCTTGAATGACGTTTACCGTGTATTCCCTTATATTGTTTATGGTCAATTATTTGCTCTCTTGACTTCGCTTAAGGTTGGAAATAGACCTGATACACCATCACCTACAGGTACAGTAAACCGCGTCGTTCAAGGTGTTATTATTCACGAATTCAAATAATAAGGAGAAAAGGATGAAAACATACACAGAACGTGTATTTGGGAAAGTTGATGACAAGGATGTTGTCGCTTATCGCTTTGAAACAGAAGCAGGCTACCAACTAGAAATCATGACCTATGGTGCAACGATTCTACGCTATGTAACTCCTGATAAGGCTGGTAATTTTGCCAATGTTATCCTAGGCTTTGATGATTTTGACAGCTATGTAGGTAACAGTCCTAAACATGGAGCGAGTGTAGGTCCAGTTGCAGGTCGTATCGCAGGTGCGACATTCGAATTGAATGGGAAAACCTATGAACTCGAAGTCAATAACGCAAGCAACTGTAACCACAGCGGCTCAACAGGTTGGGATTCTAGTTTGTTTGAGCTAGTCGAGGTGAGCGACCATGGTTTGACTCTTTACACAGAAAGAACAGACGGTACAGGAGGTTTCCCTGGGAATCTTAAAATCTGGATTAGCTACCACTTGGAAGAAACTGGTGCCTACGAGGTTAGTTATAAGGTAACGACAGACAAAGATACCTTGGTCAATCCGACCAACCATAGCTACTTTAACTTATCTGGCGATTTCACTCAGACTGTTGATCGCCATGTCTTCCAATTGAACACTGAGGGTATCTATCCAATTGCTCCTGATGGAGTACCAGCTAAAACTCCAGATGCTAATCGTGATGTGGTTAAACATATCTATAATGGTGCCTTGTTAAAAGATATCTTTGCAGACAAAGATGAACAAATCCAACTCGTATCTGGTTTGGACCATCCATTTGCTCTGCCTGCAGGACATGACAATGCTGGTTTCCTCTATGACCAAAACTCAGGTCGTTTCTTGCTCTTTAAGACAGAAGCTCCTTGCTTTGTAGTTTACACCGCAAACTTTGTGGATGAGAGTGTCATCATCGCTGGTCAGCCGATGATTCAGCACAATGGGATTGCTCTTGAAGCACAGGCTTTACCAGATGCTATTCACAGTGACCTGAAAGATCAAGTCATTCTCAAAGCAGGTGAAACTTTCACTAGCAAAACTCGTTACGAAATCATTGTTAAATAATAAAAATTCTCTGAAGTCATAGGATTTCAGAGAATTTTTTCTTATTCTTCATCTGGCGTGAGAATCATCGGAATGATGATTGGTTCACGTTCAGTATTTTCGTAAAGGAATGGTCGAATGGCGTTTACGATAGCACCATTGACTGATTGGACGCTAGCATCCTTGTTTTTCAAAGCGATACGAATAGCATTGAAAAGGATGCGTTGACTTTGACGGATCAAGTCGCCAGATTCGCGCATGTAGACGAAACCACGACTCAGGATATCTGGTCCAGAAATAATCATCTGAGACTCAAAGTCTACCGTTGCGACAGCAAGTACAACACCATCTTCGGATAGGTCTCGGCGGTCTTTTAGGACTGCCGCACCGATTTCGCCGATACGATTTCCATCGACGTAGATATCTTGAGCATTGAAATGACCAGCGATACGAGCAGAGTTTGCAGTAAGGGCAAGGACATCACCATTGCTCATGATAAAGATATTGTCTTTCTCAACTCCAGTATCTACGGCAAGTCCAGCGTGGACTTTTTGCATGCGGTATTCACCGTGAACAGGCATGAAGTATTTTGGTTTGATGAGGCGGAGCATGAGTTTTTGTTCCTGCTGACCACCGTGTCCAGATGTATGGATGTTATTAATCTTACCATGGATAACTTCAACACCAGCTTCAGAAATGATGTTAATCAGCTTGTTAACGCTAGTGGTGTTTCCTGGGATTGGACTAGATGAGAAGATAACCGTATCGCCAGGTTGGAGTTGCACTTGACGGTGGGTTCCGTTAGCGATACGAGAGAGGGCTGCCATAGGTTCACCCTGGCTACCTGTACAGAGGATAAGAATCTCACCCGCAGAGTAATCTTTGATTTCATTTGGTTCGATGAAGGTTCCCTTTGGCGCCTTAATGTAACCTAGTTCAATCCCGTTGACAATAGCCTTTTCCATAGAGCGTCCAAAGACAGCAATCTTACGACCCGTTTTAACAGCGGCATCAGTTGCTTGCTGGAGACGGAAGATGTTTGAGGCAAAGGATGCAAAGATGATACGTCCCTCGATACCTTGGATAATCTTCATAATAGACTGACCAACGACCTTTTCAGAGTTTGTAAAGGTTGGTACTTCAGCATTTGTCGAGT
Organism: Streptococcus infantis; assembly: GCF_015546995.1. Taxonomy (GTDB): domain Bacteria; phylum Bacillota; class Bacilli; order Lactobacillales; family Streptococcaceae; genus Streptococcus; species Streptococcus infantis_J. Next base: position 132,865 of record NZ_JADMUH010000002.1, on the reverse strand, counting down.
CAGAGAGTAAGCAAAGCACTCCGTCTTCACCTAGGGCTGCCATACGGTGCAAGTCTGCAGGTTCACCAACTGGTGTAAAGTCAAACTTGAAGTCACCGGTACAAACGATTTTTCCTTGAGGTGTGTGGATAACAATTCCCAAAGGTTCTGGGATCGAGTGAGTTGTTCTAAAGAAAGTTGCTTTAAGATTTTTAAAGGTCAACTCAGTGTTGTGGTTGATTTCGTGAAGTGTAGCATTGCGCAAAAGGCCATGTTCTTCGAGTTTTCCACGAATCAAAGCGAGAGCTAGTGGACCTGCATAGATAGGGATATTTGCTTGCTTGAGCAAGAAAGGAATCCCACCAATATGGTCCTCGTGTCCGTGTGTAATCAAGAGAGCCTTGACGCGGTCGATGTTTTCGACAATATAAGAGTAATCAGGGATAACGTAGTCGATACCAAGCAAGTCATCCTCGGGGAATTTAATCCCTGCATCAACGATGATGATTTCGTCTTGGTATTCGATTCCGTATGTATTTTTACCGATTTCTCCTAGACCACCAATGGCAAAAACGCCCACTTCTTCTGGTTTAAGAGTATAGGCCATATTAGAACTCCGTAATTTCGAATGCGCCAGTTTCTTTTTCGTAGTCTAGCAATTTGTCTGACAAGAGCTCGATATATTCAACGTTGAATTCTGGACGGTTTTTTTCAACAAGTTCACGGGCAATGATACGTCCCTCAAGTTCTGAGCTGGCATCAATGTCTAAGTAAAGTGAGCGTGTTGTTTCACGACGTGGGCTACGGTCTTTTGTTTCTTGATAAAAAACTTTGTAAATCATGTGTTTCCTTTCTGTTTTCAGGTCAGCTGTATTCAAAAAATTACCAGCTTGAAGCTGTTTGTTTCTATTTCATTTTCTGCCTGTATTGACCTTGATTCGTTGCAATTATTTCAATTATAACATAAAAAGGGGAATTAGTAAAAGCAGGAAACATGAAAGTAAGGAGCCTGAAATGTGTTTCATTTTGCCCGATACAAGTATTTGAAGACTTTGAAATCAAGTGCTATAATAAAGTTAGAAAAGAGGTTTTTCCTTATGAAGGAGGGCAGGATATGTTTCAACTAGCTATTATCATTCGTCTTCTGGCCTTTGCGGCATTTGTTGTTTGTGTTTACGGAGGAAATGTTTTGTATACTCGGCTAGAGTATCGGAAAGCCAAGCTCCTTTGGAAGATTAGCTTCGTGACTCTGTATTCGTTCTTCCTTCTCCTAGTGACCTATGTGGTCTGGTTTGTATTTTACTTTGGTTTGAATTCTTGAGTGCTTGTCCTGTCTATTTGGCAGGACATTCTTGTTTGGAAACAAAGAAAATTCCCATGTGTCAGCTTTTGTAGTATAATAGTAAACAGACAAAAAGATAGGAATGTGTTATGAAAGTATTAGCTTTTGATACGTCCAGCAAGGCTCTGTCTTTAGCCATTTTAGAGGACAAGCAGCTTCTTGCCGAGACGACTATTAATATCAAGAAAAATCACAGTATTACCCTCATGCCTGCTATCGATTTTTTGATGGCCAGTCTAGATTTGACACCTAAGGATTTGGATCGAATCGTCGTGGCAGAGGGACCGGGTAGCTATACAGGTTTACGAATTGCAGTAGCAACTGCCAAGACCTTGGCTCATACCTTAAACATTGAGTTAGTAGGGATGTCTAGCCTTTTAGCTCTGGTACCGAGCCAGCAGGAAGGACTGGTAGTCCCTCTGATGGATGCGCGTCGCAACAATGTATACGCAGGATTTTATGAACATGCTCAACCTGTCTTTCCAGAAGCTCACCTGTCTTTCGAGGAGGTCCTAGAGCAAGTCAAGGATGCCGACCAGGTGACCTTTGTTGGTGAAGTGGGTGCCTTTGTCGAGCAGATTCAAGAGCAATTACCACAGGCTAACTATCAAGAAACCTTACCAAACGCAGCGAATCTTGCTCTTTGGGCCTGGGACAAGGAAGCAGACTCCTTACACGATTTTGTGCCGAATTACCTCAAGCGTGTCGAAGCTGAGGAAAATTGGCTCAAGAACCACGCCGAGTCTGGCGAGTCCTACATTAAACGCCTATGATAGAAATCAAACGAATCCAACAGCAGCCTGATGTGGCACAAGCTATCTACGAAGTGATGACAGATGTTTATCCCGTCAGTCCTTGGACGTTGGAACAAATACAAGCAGACCTGTCTCAAGACCAGACTTGGTATGCTCTAGCTTATGATGGGGAAGAAGTGATAGGTTTTCTAGCAATTCAGGAGAATAACTTTGAAGCAGAAGTCTTGCAAATTGCTGTCAAAAAAGCCTATCAAGGTCAGGGGATAGCCTCAGCCTTGTTTGCAACATCGCCGACAGACAAGGAGATTTTCCTCGAAGTTAGAAAGTCCAACCACCGAGCGCAAGCATTTTACAAGAAAGAAAAAATGGCAGTCATCGCTGAGAGAAAGTCCTATTACCATAGTCCAGTTGAGGACGCCATTATCATGAAGAGAGAAATAGATGAAGGATAGATATATTTTAGCATTTGAGACATCCTGTGATGAGACCAGTGTCGCCGTCCTGAAAAACGACGCCGAGCTCTTGTCCAATGTCATTGCTAGTCAAATTGAGAGTCACAAACGTTTTGGGGGCGTAGTGCCAGAAGTAGCTAGCCGTCACCATGTTGAGATCATTACAGCCTGTATCGAGGAGGCGTTAGCAGAAGCAGGAATTACTGAAAACGATGTGACAGCTGTGGCGGTTACCTACGGACCAGGCTTGGTCGGAGCCTTGCTTGTTGGTTTGTCAGCTGCCAAGGCCTTTGCTTGGGCGCATGGCCTACCTCTAATTCCCGTTAATCACATGGCTGGTCACCTCATGGCGGCTCAAAGTGTCGAACCTTTGGAGTTTCCCTTGCTAGCCCTCTTGGTTAGTGGTGGCCACACAGAGTTAGTCTATGTTTCTGAGGCTGGTGATTATAAGATTGTTGGGGAAACTCGTGATGATGCAGTTGGTGAGGCCTATGATAAGGTCGGTCGTGTCATGGGCTTGACCTATCCAGCAGGTCGTGAGATTGATGAGTTGGCTCATCAAGGTCAGGATATATATGATTTCCCTCGTGCCATGATTAAGGAAGACAATCTGGAGTTTTCATTCTCAGGTTTGAAGTCTGCCTTTATCAATCTCCACCACAATGCCGAGCAAAAGGGAGAAAGTTTGTCTACAGCGGACTTGTGTGCATCCTTCCAAGCAGCTGTCCTGGATATTCTCATGGCGAAAACCAAGAAGGCTTTGGAGAAATACCCTGTTAAAACCCTAGTCGTGGCTGGTGGTGTGGCTGCCAATAAAGGTCTTAGAGAACGTTTGGCGGCTGAAATCACCGATGTCAAGGTTATCATTCCACCTCTACGTCTTTGCGGAGACAATGCGGGTATGATTGCCTATGCTAGCGTTAGTGAGTGGAATAAAGAAAACTTTGCAGACTTGGAGCTGAATGCAAAACCTAGCCTGGCTTTTGATACCATGGAATAAAGAGTTAGCTCAGTGTTAACTCTTTTATCTTGGACAAATGCCGGAATCTTTTAGTATAGTAGAAATATGAAATTTAAAAAAACAATGAACGTTGTGCTTGCTCTTGGAGCTTTATTGCTTTGCATGTCAGCTTGCCAGCATATTCCAAAGACACAATTGATTCTATTTGAGTCACTGTCATTCAATATGCCCCTCAAATCTCTTGAAAAAGTGTTTGGAGAAGCTGATGAAGTGATAGAAGAAACGGAAACCGCCTTTCGGGACACTTGGCATGCAAGGGATCCTTATTTCTATAAAACAGGCCGACTTTTCTATCATTACGAAAATATTGCATTGAATGGTTATACAGGTCGAGCGGATTTCACATTTTCAAAATCACATCGCTTGGAAGAAGTAACAGTTCATATTCCTGTAGCTTCAAAAATGGAGCAACAAGTAGCGCTCTACAATTTATCCCAGACTATAAAAAAAGAAATTGAAGATCTTCCGACTTTCAAATCCGTAACTACCGAGACAGTAGGATTATACGATGATGGCTATCGCTATAAAGTCAAATTGCAAGGCCAAAGGAGAGAACTCTGGGTTGATGTCTACCCGATAGAAGATGAATATACTGAAAAAAATGAAGGCTATAAGTATAGAATTCGAATTGATCAATTTCTCATGTATCCATAATGAACCATACTGTTCAGGGTCTGATACTTGCTATTAGTTTCAAATTCCAGACGGTTTTCTACTCTTTGAATGTGTTATAATAATTTTTGCTTTGACTGTCTGGAAAGTAGTTGATGAAGGAATGAATAGTGAGGAGGTTTATGAAAGAAAAAGGATTTTGGGAGGGAGTACAGGCTGCGATGCCGACGGCTCTAGGCTATGTTAGTATTGGTCTGGCTTGTGGGATTATCGGTGCACCCTATGTAACACCTGTGGAAATGGGCTTGATGAGCCTCTTTGTCTATGCCGGGAGTGCCCAGTTTGCCATGATAGCCTTGATAGCAGTTCAAGCCCCTGTGGCAGCCATTGCCATGACGGTTTTTTTGATTAATCTGCGTCTCTTTTTATTGAGTTTGCATGCGTCGACCTATTTCCGTCATACTAGTCTCTGGCATAATATCGGAATGTCTAGTCTTTTGACGGATGAGACCTACGGGGTCTTGATGGGAGAGCTGGTTCATAGGGACAAGGTCAATCCTATGTGGATGCACGGGAACAACCTTAACAGCTATCTAGCTTAGTTTGTCGGAACTGTTGTCGGGACTGCTCTAGGTGGACTTTTGCCAAATCCGGAAGTTATTGGTCTAGATTTTGCCCTAGTGGGGATGTTTATTGGGATTTTTACTTCCCAGTTTCAAATTATGCAAAAACGGATTCCTATCCGCAATCTACTGATAATTCTAGCGGTTGTTGCGGTGTCTTTCTTTTTGCTTTTGACAGTGGTGTCCCAGTCACTAGCTGTTCTGTTTGCGACCTTGCTAGGTTGTACTATGGGGGTAATTTTGGATGGTCAGTAAGTATATTTTAATGGCAATTATCTTCTCTGGCTTGGTGACCTGGGTTCCGAGAATGATTCCTTTCATACTTGCTAAGTACAAAGGATTGCCAGCAATCGTAGAACGCTTTTTAAAATTCCTCCCAGTTTCTATTATCTTCGCCTTGATTCTTTCAAGTGTAGTGACAGGAAAAGTTGGAAGTTTCCCACAGATAAAGTGGTTAGACTTTCTAGCAGTATTTCCGACAGCCGTTGTCGCCTTTCGCTACCGCAATCTAGTGGGGACAGTTCTCTTTGGAGTGGTCTTAATAGCAGTCTTACGTTTGGTCTTTTAATCAGCCATAAAGAAAATCTATCACAAATATAGAAATCATATAATGGCGCAATTACTTTTTTTCTGTTAAGATAAGACTGTATCTTATTTTGGAGGAAATATCATGAAAAAAATCGTTAAATATTCATCACTTGCTGCCCTAGGGCTTGTTGCCGCAGGTGTATTAGCAGCTTGCTCAGGTGGTGAGAAGAAAGATGCTGCATCTGGTGAAGCAACATCTGGTAAGAAAGAAATCGTTGTAGCAACTAATGGATCACCAAAACCATTTATCTATGAAGAAAATGGTGAATTGACAGGTTACGAGATTGAACTTGTTCGTGCTATCTTTAAAGACTCAGACAAGTATACTGTCAAGTTTGAAAAGACAGAGTGGTCAGGGATTTTCCCAGGACTTGATAGCGATCGTTACCAAATGGCCGTTAACAACCTTAGTTATACCAAAGAACGTGCAGAGAAATACCTCTACGCAGCGCCAACTGCTAAAAATCCTAACGTTCTTGTTGTGAAGAAGGACGACACTAGTATCAAGTCTCTTGATGATATCGGTGGAAAATCTACTGAAGTCGTTCAAGGAACAACCTCAGCTAAACAATTGGAAGCATACAACACAGAACATGCGGACAATCCAACTATCCTTAATTATACTAAGGCAGATTTCCAACAAATCATGTCTCGTTTGAGCGATGGACAATTTGACTATAAGATTTTTGACAAGATTGGTGTAGAGACAGTTATCAAAAACCAAGGTTTGGATAATTTGAAAGTCATCGAACTCCCAAGTGACCAACAACCTTATGTTTACCCACTTCTTGCCAAAGGTCAAGATGAGTTGAAAGCTTTTGTGGACAAACGCATCCAAGAACTATACAAAGACGGAACTCTTGAAAAATTGTCTCAACAATTCTTCGGTGGTTCTTACCTCCCAGCAGAAGCTGACATTAAATAAGTTTGTAAATCATCCACTCTCTTGTAGGTGGATGATTTTGCAACTTTTAGACATATAGTTTCAAACTATAGGTCTTCCTATCTATTAACAATTTGCGAAATCAAATAAAGTATGAGATACTATTACGGTATTATTTTTAAAGGAGAAAGAATCATGAAAATCAAAAAATGGTTAGGCGTAGCAGCTATCGCTACAGTCGCAGGCTTGACTCTTGCAGCTTGCGGAAATTCAGACAAGAAAGCGGACAATACAACTACAGTTAAAATTGCGACTGTTAACCGTAGTGGTTCAGAAGAAGCACGTTGGGATAAAGTCCAAGAATTGGTTGAAAAAGACGGAATTAAATTGGAATTCACAGAGTTTACAGACTACTCACAACCAAACAAAGCAACTGCTGATGGTGAAGTAGACTTGAACGCTTTCCAACACTACAACTTCTTGAACAACTGGAACAAAGAAAACGGTAAAGATCTTGTAGCGATTGCAGATACTTACATCTCACCAATCCGTCTTTACTCAGGTTTAAACGGAAGTGAAAACAAGTACACTAAAGTGGAAGAAATCCCAGATAAGGGTGAAATCGCAGTACCTAACGATGCTACAAACGAAAGCCGTGCTCTTTACTTGCTTCAATCAGCTGGTTTGATCAAGTTGGATGTTTCAGGAACTGCACTTGCGACAATCGCAAACATCACAGAAAATCCAAAGAACTTGAAAATCACTGAATTGGACGCTAGCCAAACAGCTCGTTCATTGTCATCAGTTGATGCAGCTGTTGTAAACAACACTTTTGTTACAGAAGCAAAATTGGACTACAAGAAAGCACTCTTTAAAGAGCAAGCTGACGAAAACTCAAAACAATGGTATAACATCATCGTTGCGAAAAAAGATTGGGAATCATCACCTAAAGCTGATGCAATCAAGAAAATTATCGCAGCTTACCACACTGACGAAGTGAAAAAAGTCATCGAAGAAACTTCAGACGGCTTGGATCAACCAGTTTGGTAATAAACACAGGGAGGTGGGAGAGATTTTTTCCACCTCTTGCTTTTATATAGAGCCTAAAACAAATGAAATCCACTTGTATTGATTCTAAAGGTACAAGTCCTAGTAGAAAGGTAGAGAGAAAATGGTTTTCCCTAGCCAAGAAGAACAAATTGAAAAGTTTGAAAAGGATCATGTAGCGCAACATTATTTTGAAGTTTTGCGTACCTTGATTTCTAAAAAATCAGTCTTTGCCCAACAAGTCGGCCTGAAAGAGGTGGCTCGTTATCTAGGTGAGATTTTTAAACGTGTTGGTGCAGAAGTTGAGATTGACGAGAACTATACGGCGCCTTTTGTCATGGCACATTTCAAAAGTTCACGACCAAATGCCAAGACTATCATTTTCTACAACCACTATGACACAGTACCAGCAGATGGTGATCAAGTTTGGACCGAGGATCCTTTTACGCTCTCTTTGCGTGATGGCATTATGTATGGACGCGGGGTTGACGATGACAAAGGACATATCACTGCTCGATTGAGCGCTCTGAGAAAATACATGCAACATCACGATGATCTTCCAGTCAATATCAGCTTCATCATGGAAGGGGCAGAGGAATCGGCCTCTATGGACTTGGATAAATATTTAGAAAAACATGCGGACAAACTTCGTGGTGCAGATTTATTGGTCTGGGAACAAGGAACAAAGAATGCCTTAGAACAGTTAGAAATCTCTGGTGGAAACAAGGGGATTATGACCTTTGATGCCAAGGTCAAGAGTGCAGACGTCGATATCCATTCTAGCTATGGTGGAGTCATCGAATCAGCTCCATGGTATCTCATTCAAGCTTTGACTAGTCTTCGCGCTGCCGACGGCCGTATCTTGGTAGAAGGTTTGTACGATGATGTGCAGGAACCAAACGAACGTGAGTTAGCCTTGGTTGAAACCTATGCCCAACGCAATCCAGAGGAAATCAGTCAGATTTATGGCTTGGAATTGCCACTTTTACAAGAGGAACGTACAGCCTTTCTCAAACGGTTCTTCTTTGAACCAGCACTCAATATCGAAGGAATTCAGTCAGGCTATCAAGGTCAAGGAGTTAAAACAATTCTGCCAGCAGAAGCTAGCGCTAAACTAGAAGTTCGTTTGGTTCCTGGCTTAGAACCACATGATGTTTTGGAGAAAATCCGGAAACAACTAGACAAAAACGGTTTTGATAAGGTAGAATTGTACTATACCTTGGGTGAGATGAGTTATCGAAGCGATATGAGTGCACCATCTATTCTCAATGTTATTGAACTGGCCAAGAAATTCTATCCACAGGGCGTATCTGTCTTGCCGACTACAGCTGGGACAGGACCTATGCATACAGTCTTTGATGCCTTAGAAGTACCTATGGTTGCCTTTGGTCTAGGAAATGCTAATAGCCGAGACCATGGTGGAGATGAAAATGTGCGAATCGCCGATTATTACACCCATATTGAATTAGTAGAGGAGCTGATTAGAAGCTATGAGTAGAGATATTATCAAGTTAGATCAAATCGATGTGACTTTTCATCAAAAGAAAAGAACCATCACAGCGGTTAAAGATGTGACCATTCACATCCAAGAAGGGGATATCTACGGAATCGTTGGATATTCTGGAGCAGGAAAGTCAACCTTGGTTCGTGTGATCAACCTTTTGCAAAAACCATCTGCAGGTAGAATTACTGTTGATGATGATGTGATTTTTGATGGGAAAGAAACCTTAACTGCTGGGAAATTACGTCGCAAACGTCAAGATATTGGGATGATTTTCCAACACTTTAACCTCATGAGCCAGAAAACAGCAGAGGAAAACGTAGCCTTCGCCCTCAAACACTCTGGACTTAGCGAGAAAGATAAGAAGGCTAAAGTGGCTGAATTATTAGACTTAGTCGGATTGGCTGACCGTGCCGAAAACTATCCTTCACAACTTTCTGGTGGGCAAAAACAACGTGTGGCTATTGCACGTGCCTTGGCCAATGATCCAAAAATCTTGATTTCAGACGAGTCAACTTCAGCTCTCGACCCTAAGACAACTAAACAAATCTTGTCGCTCTTGCAAGATTTGAATCGTAAGCTAGGTTTGACCATTGTCTTGATTACACATGAGATGCAGATTGTCAAAGACATTGCTAACCGTGTAGCTGTGATGCAGGATGGTCGCTTGATTGAAGAGGGCAGTGTTCTTGAAATCTTCTCAGATCCTAAGCAACCATTGACTCAGGACTTTATCTCAACGGCTACTGGTATCGATGAAGCTATGGTCAAGATTGAAAAGCAAGAAATCGTGGAGCACTTATCTGAAAATAGCATTTTGGTACAACTCAAGTATGCAGGCGCTTCTACAGATGAACCACTTCTGAATGAATTGTATAAGCACTACCAAGTAACAGCCAATATTCTCTATGGAAACATTGAAATTCTTGACGGCACTCCTGTGGGTGAGCTTGTGGTTGTCTTGTCAGGGGAAAAAGAAGCCTTGGCAAGCGCTCAAGATGCTATCCGTCAGGCTGGTGTGCAACTAAAAGTATTGAAGGGAGGACAGTGAGATGGCAGACTTGATTCAAACATATTTACCAAACGTCTACAAGATGGGTTGGTCTGGTCAAGCTGGCTGGGGAACAGCAATCTACTTGACCCTGTATATGACGGTTCTTTCCTTTATCATTGGAGGTTTCCTAGGGCTGGTTGCAGGGCTTTTCCTTGTCTTGACAGCTCCAGGTGGTGTCTTGGAAAATAAAGTTGTTTTCTGGATTTTAGACAAGATCACGTCAATCTTCCGTGCGGTGCCATTTATTATTCTCTTGGCAGTCTTGTCACCCTTCTCTCATCTAATCGTAGGGACAAGTATCGGGCCAAATGCGGCTATTGTACCCCTATCTTTTGCAGTCTTTGCCTTTTTTGCCCGTCAAGTACAGGTGGTATTGGCAGAACTAGATGGCGGTGTCATCGAGGCAGCTCAAGCTAGCGGAGCTACTTTCTGGGATATCGTGGGTGTTTACCTATCAGAAGGTCTACCAGACTTGATTCGTGTGACGACTGTGACCTTGATCTCCCTCGTCGGTGAAACAGCTATGGCGGGAGCAGTTGGGGCTGGAGGTATTGGTAACGTAGCTATCGCTTATGGATTTAACCGTTTCAATCATGATGTGACAGTCCTTGCGACACTTATCATTATTCTGATTATCTTTACAATTCAGTTCTTGGGAGACTTGTTGACCAAGAAATTAAGTCATAAATAAAAAAAGAGCCGTGTGGCTCTTTTTATTTAACTTTTATGTGTCAACTTCTTACTAAGTGTTTGTCCAATCAGGGCACCAAGTAAAGCGCCGATGAGAACACTTGTGATAAAGAGGAGGATATTAGCAGGATTCGGTGCAACCATAATGCGATCGATATAGTCCTGAGATTTTCCACGAGCGACTAGAGTTGCAATATAGGCTTGAGGGGTCAACCATATGAGTAGGATGGGACCAGTAGTACCAAAGGCAAAAACTAGGAAGGAAAGAAGGTTTTTAACCTTATCCTTGTAATGTCCTAGGTGAGCGATGCCATCTGCTGCAAGACCGCAGATAATACCTGGCAGAAAGGCTCCAGCACCATGCTTACTCCCGAGGAAAAAGAGAGCAATCACAAGTCCTATCGAAGTAATCGCTCCGAAACGAGGCACTTTGGCTAAAAGGATTATATAGACGCTACCGCCCACAAGAGCAGAAAAGGCAGGGGCGTAAAACATATTTCCAGTGTGGTCGACAAGGTTCCCTAGTAGAACCCCCACTCCGATACAGAGAAAGTAGACAAGGGCAGCAACAAGGGTTGTCAAGATATTCTTTTTCATAAGTTCTCCTTCGTATATCTGATGGTTTTCATTGTATCATGCATGTGGGAGATTGTAAATACTGGCTTGGAACTAGTATTTATTAGGAAATGTGGTAAAATAGGAAAAAATAAAAGACGAGTGGTAAGAGGATGAAGAATTTAGGAAAAGTTTTTAAAGAGTTAAGGGAGTCCAGAAAAATCTCCTTGAGAAAAGCAACAGGTGGACGCTTTTCAGCATCCTTATTGTCGCGTTTTGAAAATGGTCAGAGTGACATATCTGCTCCAAAGTTAATCACAGCTTTGGAGAATATTCATGCGAGTATGGAAGAATTGTTATTTTTGGCGAGAGGTTTTCATCAGGATGCCTATTCTGAATTTAGAAACAGAATGTTTGAGGCTATCGACCCACAAGATTTAATATCCCTGAGTACTCTCTATCAGAGAGAATACCAACAACATCCTTTTTCAAAGGATAAACAGCAACACATTCTCAATGCTATTTTGATAAAATCCTATATGAAAGCTATTGATGTGACGGTTACATTGACCTCTGAGGAAGAAAGAGTCCTACATGATTATCTATTTTCTGTTGAAATTTGGGGGCTCTATGAACTTTCGTTCTTTTCTTCCTGCTCTCCTCTTTTATCAGTCCAGCTTTTGACAAAGTATACTCGGGAAATGTTGCGGAAGTCAGATTTCTTGCAAGGAGTTGGGAAAAATCGGAATATGATGCACACCTTGCTCCTCAATGGTTTTATGGCCTGTATTGAAGTTGATGATTTTACCAATGCCCTTTATTTCAAAAAACAAATTGAAAAGAACTTCTTTGAAGAAAATGAAACCTATTTTCGAATAGTCTACCTATGGGCAGAAGGTTTGCTTGATAGTAAACAAGGAAGAGTGGAGGATGGGCAGAGAAAAATGGAGGATGCTGTCCGTATTTTCGAGATGATTGGTTGTAGCAAATCTGCAGATTATTATAGAAGCGCCATAGAGTGTTGAGTATTTGCAACTGGATAAATTAAATTGAAACGATAGGACTGTAAAGATACTTATTAGTATTAGCAAGTTCTATCGTTTTCGTTAGGGCTTTAGCCTGTTGCATATATTCAAAAAATTATTCTCGAGGGATTCTTGATGCTATACTAGAACTACCATAAAAGTAGTATGTTAGCAAGAAAGGAAATTATATGAAACTATTACTAAGAAATCAAGCATATAGAGTTTTGAGCTTATCACGATTTTTCAATGCTTTTGGAGCTTCCATTTATAATTTAGTATTTGTGGTCTATGCCTCGACTTTGCCAGAGGCTTCTGTTGCCGTTGCCATTGCGAATGTTGTGATGATGCTTCCAACTCTTTTTACAGTTTTTGTGGGAATTCGGGCAGATTATACCAAGGACAAGGTCAAATGGATGACCTATGTCGGTTTATTTCAGGCGGTTTTATTTTTTCTAGCAGCCCTAGTTGTTCAGCAAGCTAGTTTCTTTGCCTTTTCGACCCTTTGCCTCATCAATGTCATTAGTGATGTAGCCAGTGATTTTGCTGGCGGCTTGCGAATGCCTCTCGTTAAAGAAAAGGTAGCAGAGTCAGATCTGATGGAGGCCTATTCCTTTTCGCAGTTTATTACCTACATCTCTGCGATTGGCGGCCAAGCTTTTGGAGTTTGGCTATTAGGGGTGTCAACACAGAACTTTTCGCTCGTAGCGGGAATCAATGCCATATTTTTCCTAGTGTCAGCTCTCATTCTCTTTTTAGGAAGGGCTGAATTAAGCTTACCAACTCCATTTGCGGATAGTAAATCACTGAAAAATGAGAAGCTTTCTATCAAAGATCAGTTTTTTACGATTTACCGAAATCTACGTCTCGTTTTTCTTAAAAGTGGGCAGAAAAACTTTGGTTTTATGCTCTTTGCTATCCTGCTTATCAATGCATTGGGTGGTGCCTTAGGTGGTATCTATAACATCTTCCTTTTAAATTATTCCTTACTGGATTTTTCCTACAAGGATGCCTTGTTTATCTTACAATTGATTACCTTATTAGCAGTTATCATCAGTAGCCTTACGGGAAATGATTATTTTGGGAAGCAATCTCTGCCTAGATTGATGATGTGGGTTACGTTAGGAGCCAGTCTAGTTGGCCTATCTAATTTGTTAAACCAAGTCTTGCTCGGGATGCTTTTCGTCTTTTTTACTATGTATGTTTCTGGGAAAATTTCTCCAAAAATTAGTGCTCTGCTCATGAAAAATCTTGCTCCAGAGGTTCTCTCTCGTACCAGTAATTTTTTAGGTTTGTTGTTTACTCTATCTATACCAGTGGGGACAGCCTGTTTTTCACTGGTGGCGGTATGGGATATACAGTTGACTTGGATACTTTTCGTAGGTCTTTCTCTGTTAGCTATTCTTCTGACAAGTCTCAATCTCAAAAATAATCTTTAAATCCATGTTTTCTTCACACTGTTGTAATCCCGTCATTTATGGTAAAATAGGACTATTAAGTTAGAAAGAGGATTCTCTATGAAATTACAAAAACCAAAAGGAACGCAGGATATTTTACCTGCTGAGTCTGCCAAGTGGCAGTACGTTGAAGGCTTTGCGCGTGAAATTTTCAAACGCTACAACTACGCAGAAGTGCGTACCCCTATTTTCGAGCATTATGAAGTCATCAGTCGTTCTGTTGGAGACACAACTGATATCGTAACCAAGGAAATGTATGATTTTTACGACAAGGGAGACCGTCATATTACCCTCCGTCCAGAAGGAACAGCGCCAGTCGTTCGCTCTTATGTGGAAAACAAACTCTTCGCACCAGAAGTTCAAAAACCAAGTAAGTTCTACTACATGGGGCCAATGTTCCGCTATGAGCGTCCACAAGCAGGCCGTTTGCGCCAATTCCACCAGATTGGTGTGGAGTGCTTTGGCTCTAGCAATCCAGCTACCGATGTAGAAACGATCGCTATGGCAGCCCACTTCTTGAAAGCAATCGGGATTCAAGGTGTCAAACTACACCTCAACACCCTTGGAAATCCTGAGAGCCGTACAGCCTACCGTCAAGCCTTGATTGACTACTTAACACCGCTCAAAGATAGCTTGTCTAAGGATAGCCAACGTCGTTTGGAGGAAAACCCTCTCCGTGTCTTGGACTCGAAGGAAAAAGAAGACAAGGTGGCAGTGGAGAATGCACCATCTATCTTGGATTACCTGGATGCAGAAAGCCAAGCTCACTTTGATGCTGTTCGCCAGATGTTGGAAAATCTCGGAGTAGACTATATCATCGATACCAATATGGTGCGTGGTCTGGACTACTACAACCACACCATTTTCGAGTTCATCACAGAGATTGAGGGCAATGCTCTAACAGTCTGTGCAGGTGGTCGTTACGATGGCCTGGTTGCCTACTTTGGCGGTCCTGAAACTGCTGGATTTGGCTTTGGACTTGGTGTAGAGCGTCTTCTTTTAGTCCTTGAAAAACAAGGTGTGGCCCTACCTATCGAAAACGTCCTAGACGTTTATATTGCTGTCCTTGGTGAAGGAGCAAATCTGAAAGCCTTGGAGTTAGTACAAGCATTGCGCCAACAAGGTTTCAAGGCAGAACGAGATTACCTCAATCGCAAGCTAAAAGCGCAGTTCAAGTCAGCTGACGTCTTTGAGGCTAAGACCCTCATCACCCTAGGAGAGAGTGAAGTCGAAAGCGGACAAGTGACGGTCAAGAACAACCAAACTCGAGAAGAAGTAGAAGTTTCTCTTGAAGCTATTAGTAAAAATTTCTCAGAAGTCTTTGAAAAATTAGGCTCTTAATAGTAAAGTAATGAACCAGGGTTTTATTCCTGGTTTTATTTAATAAAAAATCCGACCATTGAAGACTATTTTTATATAAAAAGTTAGGAAAACTGGAATATTATAAAAAATAGCTTGTAAACGAATTCAAAAAATGCTATGATATATTTGATTAATTAAAGGAGTCAACCATGAATTATTTTAAAAAGAACACGATGCGCGTGTTTGCATTTTTGGGTATAATCGTGTTATCTTTGACGGTACTGACAACAGTATTTGCAGCTGATGTTACAGACTATACCAATAAAACATCAATCACTGTTGATGGTCAACCATTGACATCGGACACTCAAATCGGAACAGGTAAAGTTTTGGAAGCAACCAATACCATTTCTTTCCCTGATACTCAACAAATTAACGAAGGCGATGTACTGGTACTTGACCTTCCTAAAGAATTGGGCTTGATCACCAAGCTAGAATTTCCAATTACCCATAGCAGTGGTGAAGTAATTGGGAATGCTGTGACAGATCCAAGCACTCAAAAAGTAACGATTACTTTTACAGATTATTTCTCTAAGAATTACAAGGATAAGGTAATGTCTTTGAAATATTCTGTTCGTCCAAACGTAACCAACTTACCAGAATCAGGTAACTATACTTTCCAATTCGGGACAGAAAAATATACCCTCAATTACAATAAAACAGACGGTGAAGCTGGTGACTATGAAATGAAATATGGTTACCAAGATTCAGAAAATCCTAACCGCATCAAGTGGCGTGTTGTTTTGAACGCTGTTCAGGATAAATTGAACAACATGGTCATTAAAGATGACTTTAGCGATAGTGGACAAGTCTTGGTGGAAAGCTCTTTCCGTGCGGTTCGTTATGCGACTCAACCAGAAAAAATTCCAAATGAAGCAGCACTTCTTAAACTGGAACCAATTGATAACTTTAGCAAAAAAGCTGAATTTACTCGAAATGCGGATGGTAAAATCACAGGGTTCACCATTAACTTTGGTGACAACTGGAACTGGCCAATGTACATTGAGTACACAACAGAATTAACTTCAGAACTTCCAAAAGGTACTCAAGTTGCCAATGTTTTGGAATGGTCAGCAAGTAACTTCCAAAAATCTCGTTCAGTCAGTGCATTGACTCGTTTAGAAACAGGTTCAGGTGAGGGTAGTGGAGATAAGACTACTACGACCACAACAACCACAACGACAACTTCTACAACTACAACGACAGAAGAACCAACGACAACTTCAACAACTACAACGACAGAAGAACCAACGACAACTTCAACAACTACAACGACAGAAGGTCCAACGACAACTTCAACAACTACAACGACAGAAGAGCCAAGCACAACTTCAACAACGACGACCACAACGTCAGAAGAGCCAAGCACAACTTCGACAACAACAACCACAACGTCAGAAGAGCCAAGCACAACTTCAACAACGACGACCACAACGTCAGAAGAGCCAAGCACAACTTCAACAACGACGACAACAACGTCAGAAGAGCCAAGCACAACTTCAACAACTACAACGACAGAAGGTCCAACGACAACTTCAACAACTACAACGACAGAAGGTCCAGCGACAACTTCAACAACTACAACGACAGAAGGTCCAACGACAACTTCAACAACTACAACGACAGAAGAACCGAAGACAACTTCAACAACTACAACAACAGAAGAGCCAAAAACTACTTCAACAACTACAACAAAAGAAGAGCCAAAAACTACTTCAACAACAGAAGGATCAACGACTACAACAGATGAGAAGTCAAAACTTCCTAAAACTGGAGAAGCCGTAGGAACTGGCTTGGTATTTGCAGGAATCGTCATCTTATCAGGCACAGTTGTATTGAAACGTAAATATTCTAATAAGTAATAGTTGAGTTTCTTTAGATAGGGGAGAGCATGGCTCTCTCCCTTTTTTAAAAAAGTAGATATTATGGAGCATTTAGATGAAACTATCAATTCTTATCACTCTTTTAAATGAAGAATTAGTTCTCGCTCAAACGCATAAAGCCATCTCTGAGCAGTTAGAGAGTATGATTTTTTCGGAAGAACTATCTGACTACGAAATTCTCTATGTGGATGACGGCAGTAGCGATAGCACACTAGAATTAATCGATGCTATTGCCAATGAAAACCCACGGGTCAAGTATATCAGCTTTAGTAGAAACTTTGGACGCGAGAGTGGAATCCTTGCTGGTTTTAAGTATGCAACTGGCGATGCGGTTATGGTGATGGATGGAGACTTGCAACATCCGCCTTATCTGATTCCTCTCTTTGTAGAAGCTTATAAAGAAGGATACGATATTGTCAGTGGTCAGAGAAGTCGAGAAGGGGAGTCATTTGTAGGAAGCTTCTTTGCTCGCAGTTTTTATAAATTCTCAAACCACTCTATGGACGTCAAATTGACAGACGGGAAATCTGAATTACGACTCCTCAGCAAGAGAGCTGTGGATGTGTTTGTTTCGCTGCCTGAGTACAATCGATTTAACAAAGGTCTTTATGAGTGGATCGGTTTTAAAGAGAAGGTTATCCCTTATAAAAACGAAGTGCGTAAAGCAGGAAAAAGTAAATTTGGCTTTAAGAAGTCTATGAACTATGCTTTCCAGGGGATTATCTCATTTAATGACCGACCGCTTAGAATTTGTATCCAATTTGGATTTGTCAGTATGGCTCTGTCTCTTCTCTATATTGTTTATGAATTTTGTAAATTTATCTTTTCTTCCGACTATACAAGTGGCTATTTCACGACAATAGCAGCTATCATCTTGTTTAGTAGTGTGCAGCTGATCTTCATCGGTGTGCTTGGAGAGTATATCGGAAAGATTTATTACGAGGTGAAGCAACGTCCTCACTTTATCGTCGCGAAAAGTAATATTGACCAAGCTGAAAAAGATAAGATTGGTTAAGAAGACATAGGAGAAAACAAACATGGATAAGTGGTTAACGCGTTGGCAAGAGTTAAAAGGGAAACACCCTAAAGCCTTGCTTTATACGATAAGTACCTTACTACCGATGACCATCATGCTGGTTGTTTGGTTTTTCATGGGTAGCTATCCTTTTGGAAATAAAAGTCTGATGGCAGTTGACTTTGGTCAGCAGTATATCAGCTTTTTTGGCTTACTTAAACATGCGGTACTTACTGGTGATTTGAGTAGCCTGACTTACTCTTTTACTAAATCTCTCGGTGGAGACATGATAGGGGTTTTGGGCTATTACTTGATGAGTCCCTTTAATATTTTTTATATTCTTATTCCCTTCAAACACTATGGTTTAGCAGTATTTCTGACTATTTGGCTCAGATATGGAGCAATCGGCCTTTCTTTCTCTTACTTCCTGATTAAGCGCTATAAGGGAGCAGAATCTCGTGTATGGTTGGTGCCTTTGTTTGCAACAGCCTATGCTCTTTCAGGGATGCTCGTTTCCTATCAGATGAACGTCATTTTCTATGATGCCATGATTATGCTACCGCTCGTTATCGTTTATCTGGAAGAGCTCTTGGATGGAGGAAGACCCTATCGTTATGCCTTTATTTTAGGGCTAACAGTCTTTCTGCAGTTCTATATGGGGTATATGATTTCGATTTTTATCGTCCTATACTCTTGCTATTATGTTTCACCACGCCTCTCTATCCAGGGAACTCTGAAACAGAAGCTGAAACACTTCTTGAGTCCTTTGATAAAAACATTTGCCTTCTCTGTCATTGGGGTTGCTACGGCATCGGTCTTGATTGTGCCAGTTTTCTATAATCTCCTTGAGAGTAAGGGGCAGGTTGGAGATGCCATGAAGTTCTCCTTCGCCTTTCAGATCAATCCTGTGGATATCCTGTCGAAATTAGCTATCGGTGGTTTTGATACTGCCTCAGGCTGGTCGGCTGGACCTAACCTTCCAAATATCTACATTGGTGCTTTAGGATTTCTAGGTTTTATCCTCTACTTTACATCGAAGCAGGTAGCCAAGGAAAAACGTTGGGCTGCAGGTGCGGTCACCCTTGTCTTCTTGATTTCCTTTGTCAATGAATTTGTAAGTAAAATCTGGCATATGGGACAAAACCCAGCTGGATTCTTCTTCCGTTTCTCATGGTTATTCTCGTTCTTTATGCTCGTTTTAGCCTATCAGGTAGTTAAGGGACAAGTAGAAATTTCTCGCAGAGGGAAGTTGCTTTCGGTGGTATTGCTTGTTTTATCAGCAATTTATCTCTATACAAAGAAATTCACCTACCTTCCAAAAACCCAACCTGAAGCTTTGACTCAATTTCTATCAAAGAATGTTCTTGTGTTTTGGGTTTTACTAATAGCTATCACTGCAGCCTGCTCTTATCTCTATTGGAGTCGTTCTCGTAAAGCTCCTCAAGTGAAAAAAATGGTACTATTGATAGCTGGTGCTATCGTCCTTCTTTTAGGAATTCTTCTCCAAACAGGATATTTCTTATCTCAGGTTGTATTAACCTTGCTTGTCTACTTAGCGGTTATATTCTTATTGGGCTCAAGAATGACCAGACTAGCCATTCTTGCCGTGTCTGCCCTAACAATCTTTGAGTTAGGCTATAATGCCTATCTATCTCAAGTGACTTTTGGGTATGCAGATGTAGATAAGTTTGTAGATGCGACGGTATCTGTAAAACAAGTGACAGACGATGTTCAGAAACAAGCAGACCAACCATTCTATCGAATTGCAACAACCTTTGCCTATTCAAAAACAGTGCCATCGCTTGTTTCCTACCCAGGTTTAAGTACCTTCAGTTCGAGCTTAGAGCGTACGACCATGGATCAATTTGCCTTTATGGGTGACCAAGGGATTAATGCAGCGACAGAGTATGAAAATGGGACCTTGTTAACAGATGCCTTATACGGTGTTCGCTACTATATAGATGTCAAAGACCTGGATCCTACTGAGAAAGAAGCTCATCCTGAGAGAATGTATTTCACACGTTTTGCCAGTCGTTTTGATATGCAGCGTTATTTCACGCAGAAGGTCTACGAAGATGAACGTTATATCGTGTACGAAAATCCAAATTCTTTCCCATTAGCCTATGGAACAAATGATTTAGTAAGAAACATCAACTTTGGTAGAAACAACGCTATCCAAAATCAAAATATCATCCTTAACTCTATGGAAGGTGTGAAAAAAGGCGAAGAGAATTATCTCGACTACTTCAAACCCCTAGCCTACGGAGATGTTGAAACAGAAAATCTTACTGAGGAAAATGTCGACAAAGAAAAAGGAACTGCAGTCTACAAGCGAGTGGACTCCTCTAAGGATGCAGTCGTTCGCTACCACATTACTCCGCGAACAGATTTGACTTACTATTTCTTTGTGCCTGCAGGTCTCAATTCAGAGAAAGATTACTCCGTCCTTCTGAATGGCAAGTGGTTTACTCATTCCAAGAGAAATACGCAACGCCAACTATGGCAAATCGCAGACAAGGCGGAGAATCAAGAATCTGTGCTTGAGTTCCGCTTTAAAACAGATAAGGTTGACCTTTCAAACGCAGGTGTTTATCGTGCAGAAATCAGTCAAATTCAAAGTGCATTAGAAAAACGAAAAGCACAAGGCCTGCAAGTTGAGAAATTTACGAACACTCATATCGTAGGTTCCGTGAATATTACTGATGACAGCAAATTTATGATGACTTCTATCCCTTATAGTGAGGGTTGGAAGGTGAAAGTTGATGGTAAGGCTGTCCCAGTGACAAAAGCATGGAATAGTTTTATTTCCTTCCCGATTACTTCTGGACAACACAAAGTAGAATTTACCTTCTCTCAAAAAGGGACGATTACAGGCGCTATTTTGACTCTAATCAGTCTATCAACGCTCTATATCATCCGAAAAGATTACAAAAAGGATGATAAAAAGCAGTTGAAAGAAAGTCAAGAGGCTGCGTCAGCTGAGTAAGCAATCTTCTATCATATATAAGAAAAAATACGGTCAGGATACCATTCCTGACCTTTTTCTTTTGAAAAATGACAAAAATCTTAAACTTTTTGACAAATATACTTGTCAAAAATAAAAAGATGTGTTACAATGAAATCAAGATAAGAACAAAGGAGAAAAAAAGACATGCTAAAAAATCGTCTAAAAGAGCTTCGGGCTCGCGATGGCCTGAATCAAACAGAGCTGGCCAAACTAGCTGGCGTGTCCAGGCAAACCATCAGCTTGCTTGAGCGGGATGAGTATACCCCATCCATCGTCATTGCCCTGAAGATTGCTCAGATATTCCATGAGCCAGTCGAGTCGGTTTTCCGCTTAGAGGAGGACGAGTGATGAACAAGTATAAAGTGATTTATTATCTATCTATAGTTGTGTTTATCGTAAATCTTTTGGCTATGATTGGAAGCCTATTTGGTTGGTTTACAATTGTTGAAAGTAAATACCTCTTCTGGATTAACATAGTTTTACTATTAGTCTTTAGATGGGTAGAGAAAAAGATAAAGTTTAAAGAGATCCTAAAAGGAGAAAAGTTATGAAAGAATTTTTAGCAGGTTTTCAAGTCGATACTGAGAACAAAGCACTTGCAGGTGTTTGTGCAGGTTTAGGAAACTATTTTAACATTCAAGCCAACATTGTTCGTTTGGTGACAGTCTTCTTGTTTCTCTCTTCGACGGAGATTGGGATTATAACCGTGACTCTCTATGCTTATCTAGCAGGTTGGCTTGGGAATGAGCCCTTGGGAGATGGAGCGAAGAAAGCAAGAAACCAAGCTATTCTCTTACTTGTTGTTTGTTTGCTTTTGGTGTCGCTTGGAGCAGAAGGTTTGACAGCTATTTTTGAATCGGGGAAATCCTTTGGTCAATGGTTGTCTGGCTTGTTTTAGAAAGAGGTTAAAATATGGAAAAGAATCACATAATTTTTGCACTGAAACTTTTTATTATAGGAGCTTTATTAGGAATACTTGCCGGAGCTCTTGGAGTTAAACCTTTAGGTATTAGCCAAGAGCAAGTAATCCCTGTCTTGTTCTCAATCTTTTTTGGTCTAGGGCTGATTACGGTAATTCTAACCTTTTATTTCATTAGAAAAAGCCATCAGGCTTATCAGAGTTATCAAAGAGAAGAAGAGGACGAAGAAAACGAACAAGACTATCTTGCTATGTATCGTTTCTTAGATTATGGTACGGTAGCTTGGAATGTTTGCCAAATTAGTATGCTATCCTGTCTACTTATAGATTTGGGAGCTTTGGGCCCATCAGTAGCATCCTTACTTTTGATAGTTTTAGGTATCTGGGCAGGTGCTTACTGTCTCAAAATCACCAGCAAGATTCGTAACTACAAACTTTCTATTACGGCGACTCCCAAGGAAGTTTTAGACTACCTCGATACTTATGATGAGGGAGAAAAACAGGCTGAGATGGAAGAAGCTTACTTGATCTTGTTCAAGGTTAATCAGCTCCTCATTCTTGGTATCTATGTTGTCTTAGTAGTTTTATCTGTGGTATTGGGGCAAGTACAATTGGTTGCTCTACTCGTGGCAGTTGTCATCCATATGTATACGAATGTGGCACTATTGCGAAAAACAAAACGTTATTTCAAATAGGAGAATATTATGAAAACACTTCAAAACATTGGCTGGTATAGCCTTACTTTCTTATCATTTATTATGGTCTATAGTTTTATTCAGGGCGTAGGTTTAGTGGCTATGAAAATGGGTGCGCCTGAATATGTTGCTGTCCCAATTTATGTCTTATTGGCAGGAATTTTCACCTTCGTTACTTACAAGTGGTATAAGACAGGAACCGTTACGATTGAAAAAACAGCCCTTAACAAATACATCTGGTTGCCTGCCTTGGTATTGGTTCTTGTCATAGCAGCACAAAATTTCTTACCAAATGATCCATCAGTCAATCAACAGATGTTAGAACAAATGACTCATAATCAACCTCTTTTCTCTTTCTTTATGATAGTGCTCTTTGCGCCTCTTACAGAAGAATTGACCTTTAGAGGAATGTTAGCTCGCTATGTCTTTCCTCAACAAGATAACGTCAAGCAGACAGTTCTCTTTCTTCTTGTAAGCACCATCATTTTTGCACTTGTTCATTTCCCTGGGACTCCTCAACAGTTCCTGGTCTATGCTTCACTCGGCTTTAGCTTGGGACTGGCTTACATCAGCAAGGGTGGTCTGGCCTATAGTATAGCTCTACATGCCTTGAATAATTTAATCGGATTTTTAATGATTATCATGCTATAATAGACTCAGGAGGAAGTCATGAAACGAGTGATATTATTAGCAGTGATTCAGGCAGTTGTTCTCTTCCTTATTATTGGAGCGCTTGCCTATGCTTTTAAAGGGGATTTCTTTTATAATCATCTAGCAGTTATCTTTGCACCAATTGCAGGTATTATGCGATTTGCGACAGCCTATGCAACGGAGATTGTTCTCCCTAAAAAGGCAGCGGAGATTGCTGAAAAGCGAAAAAAATAAAGAAAACCCAAATCCAGCGAAAGACTTTGCTGGATTTTTTCATTTATCGCAGGAAACTCTCAACTTTTCTGATGATTTTCATGAAGAGCCTGCGCTTTTATGGTAAAATAGTAACAGAATACAAGAGGAGAGAAGAAATGAAACGCAGTATGTATGCTGGTCGTGTTCGTGAGGAACACATCGGACAAGAAATTACCTTGAAGGGTTGGGTTGCCCGTCGTCGTGACCTGGGTGGCTTGATCTTTATCGACCTTCGTGACCGTGAAGGGATTATGCAGTTGGTTATCAACCCTGAAAAAGTATCAGCAGAGGTGATGGCAACAGCTGAGAGCCTTCGTAGTGAATATGTCATCGAGGTGACTGGTCAAGTTGCTGCACGTGAGCAAGCAAATGATAAGTTGGCGACTGGAGCGGTTGAACTGAATGTAACAGCTCTTGCTGTACTCAATACAGCTAAGACAACACCATTTGAAATCAAGGATGGCATTGAAGCAAACGATGATACGCGTCTACGTTACCGTTACCTTGATCTTCGTCGTCCAGAGATGTTGGAAAACCTTAAACTTCGTGCCAAAGTAACACATTCTATCCGCAACTATTTGGATGAGTTAGAATTTATCGATGTGGAAACACCATTCCTTTCTAAGTCAACACCAGAAGGAGCGCGTGACTATTTGGTGCCTTCTCGTGTCAATAAAGGGCATTTTTACGCACTTCCTCAAAGTCCGCAGATTACAAAACAGTTGCTGATGAATGCGGGATTTGACCGTTACTACCAAATCGTCAAATGTTTCCGTGATGAAGACTTGCGTGGTGACCGCCAGCCTGAATTTACCCAGGTCGACTTGGAAACTTCATTCCTTACTGAGCAAGAAATCCAAGACATCACAGAAGGCTTGATTGCTCGCGTGATGAAGGAGACAAAAGGCATCGAAGTAACTCTGCCATTCCCACGTATGAAGTATGATGATGCCATGGCGCTTTATGGTTCTGACAAACCTGACACTCGCTTTGAGATGTTGCTTCAAGACTTGACAGATCTTGTCAAGGGTGTAGACTTCAAAGTCTTCTCAGAGGCTCCTGCGGTTAAAGCCATCGTCGTTAAAGGTGCAGCAGACAACTACTCCCGTAAAGACATCGACAAGATGACAGAAGTAGCCAAGCAGTATGGGGCTAAAGGTCTTGCTTGGGTCAAGGTTGTTGACGGTGAATTAAACGGTCCGGTTGCTAAATTCTTGACTGGCATTCAAGCAGACTTGACAGCAGCGCTTGGTCTTGAGGACAAAGACTTGGTACTCTTCGTGGCTGATACACTTGAAGTAGCCAATGCAACTCTTGGTGCCCTTCGTGGACGTATCGCCAAAGAGCTTGGCTTGATTGATAACGGCAAATTTAACTTCCTCTGGGTAGTTGACTGGCCAATGTTTGAATGGTCTGAAGAAGAAGGTCGTTATATGAGCGCCCACCATCCATTTACTCTTCCTCAAGCAGATACTACTCATGAGCTTGAAGGTGATTTGGCTAAGGTTCGTGCTATTGCCTACGACATCGTCTTGAACGGTTATGAACTTGGTGGCGGTAGCCTTCGTATCAACCAAAAAGAACTTCAAGAACGTATGTTCAAGGCCCTTGGATTCTCAACAGAAGAAGCAAATGACCAGTTTGGATTCCTTTTGGAAGCCATGGACTATGGATTCCCACCACACGGTGGCTTGGCTATCGGACTTGACCGCTTTGTAATGCTCTTAGCAGGCGAAGAAAATATCCGTGAAGTGATTGCTTTTCCTAAGAACAATAAAGCAACTGACCCAATGACCCAAGCACCATCAACAGTAGCTCTTAAACAATTAGAGGAACTCAATCTACAAGTAGAACAAGATGAAACAAACGAAACTAACTAAAAAGTGGTACCATTATCTGCGCCGCTTTGCTTATCGGGTGAAGATTTTACGTGTTTTGCAAGGTATCTCCCGAGAAAAATACGATGAAAAAATTTCAGCTTCTCTGGTATATGGTTTTCTATCAGCAGTAGCCGTCAATTTCTTCTTCCAACCAGGACACGTTTATTCAAGTGGAGCAACAGGTTTAGCTCAGATTATCTCAAGCCTTAGTAACTACTGGTTTAATTTCCATATTCCAATTTCTGTAGCTTTCTATTGTATCAATATACCACTCATGATTTTAGCTTGGCGCCAGATTGGGCATAAGTTCACGATATTTACCTTTATCACGGTATCCATGAGCTCGCTCTTTATCCAATTTGTGCCAGTGGTGGTCTTGACAGAGGATCCCATCATCAATGCTCTCTTTGGTGGGGTAGTCATGGGACTTGGTATCGGCTTTGCTTTACGCCATAACATTTCCAGTGGTGGAACGGATATTGTCAGTCTTACCATTCGTAAGAAGACAGGACGAAACGTCGGAAGCATCTCCTTCCTAGTGAACGGGACAATCATGCTGATTGCAGGCTTGACCTTTGGTTGGAAATATGCCCTTTATTCCATGATTACGATCTTTGTCTCAAGCCGTGTAACAGATGCAGTTTTCACCAAACAGAAACGCATGCAGGCCATGATCGTCACTAGCAATCCAGATGCAGTGATTGAGAAAATCCACAACAAATTGCACCGTGGGGCAACGATGATCCATGATGCTGAAGGAACTTATAACCATGAGCGTAAGGCAGTTTTAATTACGGTTATCACTCGTGCAGAGTTCAATGATTTTAAACAGATTATGAAACAAGTTGATCCGACAGCCTTTGTATCGGTCTCAGAGAATGTTCATATTCTTGGACGATTTGTCGAAGTTGAAAACTAGTTGTTCAGGTAAATAGAATACAAAAAAACCAACTCAAAATAGAGAGTTGGTTTTTTATTTTTCAACGATTTCGTGTGCAATCACCTGACGATAGCAGATTTGACGATTCTCTTTGACATCATTAATGATTTGCAGAATGGTTTCAAATGAAGTTCGGCCAAGAGCAAGGCTATTGATATCAACATAGGCAGCTAGATTCAATCTTGGATTCACCGAATCAAAGCTTAGAACCGGAACATCAAGCTGGTGTTCGTTGAGGTAGTTACAGACACCTTCAGCTAAGAGACTATCTGTTGTGATAATAGCATCGGTCTGAGGGTCGTGTTTAAAGAGTTGTTTACTAAAGTTATAGCCCTTTTCTTCTAGAAACTCGTCTGCAAAGAAGGTACGGTGACTATCAAGAGGTAGATTGTGTTCTTGAAGAGCTTGCTCGTAACCTGTCAAACGGTCCTGGGTAACGAAGAGCTTCTTGGTACCACCAATGAAAGCAATGCGACTGCATCCTTTTTTGATGAAATATTCGGTCGCATCAAATCCGGCTTGGATGTTATCATTATCAACAAGCGGAATAAAAGGAGAAAGTGATTTTCCAAGAATGAGGAAGGGGAATTGCTCATCGACAACTAGTTGCACCAAGGGATCATTTTCTTGAGCATACAAGAAGATAAGCCCATCCACACGTTTTCCATAGACCATTTGTGAAATGGCGTTTAAACGCTCTTTCTCATCCTTACCAGTCGCAATCTGAATGGCATAGTGATTTTCCGAGGCAACCTGTGCAATCCCTCTAAGAACAGAAGGGAAGAAAGGGTTTTGGTAGAAAACGTCTGAGTCATCTGGAAGAACCAAACCAATGACTTGCGTATAACTGCTAACGAGACTTCGAGCATTTAGATTAGGATGATAATTGAGTTCTTTCATTGCTTTTCGAACTCGTTTTTTGGTTTCGTCACTAATGGTTGATTTGTTTTGAATAACACGGGTTACGGTTGAAGGTGAAACTCCTGCAGCCTTGGCCACGTCTTTAATCGTAACAGGCATAATAATCTCCTACTTTTGGTAGTCTGGATCACGATAATGAGTCTTATAAAAGATAGTGACCAGGTATAGAACAAATAAAATGTTTTGAACAGTAATCAAAGTTGCCATATTCTGTCCCAAAAGACCTAGAATCAAGGTAATTAAAGTTGGCAATCCTAAACAGTTCAAAATAAAATGATAGCACTCTTTATAGGTCTTAAATGAGAAGAGACGAGATTTTTTCGTAAAGTAGAGCAAGAGGCTAGAACCTAGAGCGACAATGAAAAAATTAAGTCCAAAGAGGAAACTAGAACCTAGCACAAGAAAGAGGCTAATATAGACACGATTCTGTTGGTACCAGTCTTTAGAAATGGCTTGCGTCAAGCTTTCCTTGCTTTGGAAACTATCAGTTGTGATAGCATGATAGCGAATGCTGGTTAGTTCTTTTCCTTGCTTACTGATGACGAGTTGCTCAGGTTCAAAGCTAAGAAGTAATTCTTCAGGGAAGTTTGAGCTAGAAGCGACTCCAATTTGAACAGAAGGTTGATGAGGAGTTGTCCCAGTATAGCTTAGTTTTCCATCTACAATCTGAGCATTGGTAGCTAGATCCTGAACAACTTCGTCCGTCAATGGAGCATAGACATCATCGATGAACGTCTCTAAAGGATAGGTTTCCTGAGAACTGTTCTGGATAGCAATAGGCACCATGGATAAGCTAATCAAGAAAATACTGGTAAAAATCAGTTGAAACCAGTTTAGACCAAAACGATGAGAGAGGGGCTTACGAAATCCCCAAATACTATTAAAATAAGAAAATGGATATGGTAACATAAATCTCTTTCTATAGGCATTTTTCTATACGAGTATTATATAGAGAAATGTTTTTTATTTCAAGCGGGGATAGTAGAATCCTTGGTAAAAGTGAATGTATGTTATGATTCGTCCACTAACTAACAAGGTAATCTCAGCAAGCTCTTGTTTCTCACCAGACAATCGATGTACAAGGTCAAAAATGAAAAAGGGTGGCGAGGGTATATTACCCCTTGTCGCCACCGCTTGTAAGTCCTGAAACGAAGTTCTTTTGCAAGAAGAAGAAAAGTGTACAGATTGGAAGAGCGATGAGGATAGCACCTGCTGAGAAGTAGGCGATCTTCATATTCTTCACATTGCTAACGAAGGTCTGGAGACCAACGGCAACTGTAAAGTATTCTTTTTCACGAAGCAAGAAACTAGAGAGGATATAGTCTCCGAAAGGTCCCATGAAGGCCCAGAGTGCTTGTACAGCAACCATTGGGCGAACAAGAGGGAGAACGATTTGCCAGAAGCGGCGGAAGTGTCCTGCACCATCTAGTTTTGCAGACTCATCAAGAGACATTGGTACTGTATCAAAGTAACCTTTCATGAGCCAAGCGTTCATCGGGATACCTCCACCAACGTAGAGGAAGATGAGGAACCAGCTATGGTTAAGGGCATTCAACATGAGAGCCATAACGAAGAAGGCAGTCAAAGCGGCCATTGTTGGCACCATTTGGATAATCAAGAAGAAGACCAAACTTTGTTTACGAGCCAAGAAGTTGTAACGGCTATAGGCATAACCAGCAAGTACGATAATACTTGTCTGGACAACCATAGTGATCAAAGCGATGATCAAAGTGTTGAGGTACCATGTGCCGTACAAGGTTTCAGTAAAGAGCCCTTTGAAGTTATCAAGACTGAAATTGACATTGCTGTCGAGCTTGAAGGCCACAACGTTACCGGCCTTAAAGGCTGACATAATCGTGATTAAAAGAGGATAGATAATAACGATTGAAAGTCCAATTAAGTATAGATAAGTAAGGGTTTGAGTCAGTCTACGTTTGATTCTGATTGAGTTATTCATCTTAGACGTCCTCCATATCAAATGCGTGTAGTTTCTTGAATGCAATCATAGAAATAGAGATGACAATGATTGAAATAATCAAGGTAACGGCAGCTGCCATAGAGTATTGAGGAGCTGTACCAGTTGTCAAACGGTAGATCCATGAGATCAAGATATCGGTTGAACCAGCTCCACCACCGACACTACCAGGACCACCACCATTGAAGAGGTACATGATAGAGAAGTTGTTGAAGTTGAAGGTGTATTGGCTAATCAAAGTAGGCGCCGCAACAGCCAAAATCATTGGGAAAGTGATGTTACGGAATTTTTGCCAAGCGTTTGCACCGTCGATATAAGCTGCTTCATACAAGTCATTTGGAATAGACTGTAGGATACCGAGAGTCAAGACGTAGATATAAGGGAAACCAAGCCATCCTTGCATCATAATCAAGGCAATTTTAGTCCAAGTTGGATTTGTCTTCCAAGGGATAAGAACGCCATCTAAGAAAGGAAGAACCTTAGCAAAAAGTGGCAAAACTTGAGTATTGATAGCACCAACACTATCGTTGAACATGTTTGAGAATGTCAAGATAGTGATGAAGGCTGGAACCGCCCAAGGTAGAAGGAAGATAACACCAAAGATACGTTTACCCTTGATGAATGGTTGGTTAGCAATAATAGCTGTAAAGATACCGAGTACGATTTGCAAAGTAGATGCAGATAAAGCCCAGATAATAGTCCAAGAAAGAACAGAACCGAAGGCTGAACGGAAGGTACTCAAGCTCCAGATATTTGTAAAGTTAGTCAATCCAACCCAATCCAATAATTTATTTGGTGGTAAGTGTTGGAAATCGTAGTTAGTAAAGGCAATCATCAAGGTTACAATAACCGGGAAGATGATGGCAAATGTCATGGCAACGTAAGATGGAATGATAAGCAAGTAAGGGAATCCATTTTCGTAGATACCTTTAATCATATCCTTAAGTGTCAATGGGACAGGGATGCCATTATTGATACGTTTTGCAATAGTGTGAGCGTCTTTAATATTGAGAATATAAAAGGCTAGATAAACAATTACAAAAATAGAGTGGAATGCACCACGAATCAACATGAAGAGAGAGTTGTCACGGCCAGGTTTTTCACCAAGCGTGATTAAGTTGCTCAATTCAGGTGCTGCAAGTACTATAAAATAGAGGACAAAAGCCACTGTTACAGCAAGGAAGATAAAACCTTTAGCTTTTTGTTTGTTGTAGATTTGTCCCAACCCAGGAATCAATGAAAGCAAGGCTGCTTTTTTTGGTTGTTGTTCCATGAGCGCTCCTTTCATAAGATACGAGCATTAAGCTCGATGCTAATCAGCAAAATTGCTGAAAACATTGTCAATGTATCTAAAAATCAAGGGAGATGTTTAAATTATCTCCCTTGAATCAATCAATTAGTTACCAAATTTTTAGTTACCAAATTTTTGTTGGATTGTTTCTTTAATCAATGTTACAGCATCATTAGCAGCTGTTTTAGCATCTTTCTTACCGCTTACAGCGTCAAAGAGCATTGTTTTAGCTGGGTCCCAAACTGTTGACATTTGAGAGATGTTTGGCATTGGTTGAGCGTTTTGGAACTGTTTGATAACAGCTGTAGTCAACTCATCGTTTTTACCTTCAGCGTAAGCACGAGCTTCAGTGTTAGCTGGGATTTCGTTAGTTGCATCGTAGAATGCTTTTTGTTGGTCAGTTGAAACAAGGAAGTCCACGAATTTTTGAGCTCCTTCAAGGTTCTTAGTGCTTGATGGGATGATCCAAGCTTTACCACCACCAAAGGCTGCGTAGTTTTTACCGTTTGGAAGAGTTGGGATAGTTGCAACACCGTAGTTTACTTTAGCATCTTTGAATGCTTGAGCTTTCCAAGGACCATCGATGATCGCAGCTGTTTTACCTTCTTGGAATTGAGTTTGGATCAAGTTTCCAGCACCTTCAGTGTCTTGCATACCT
This sequence comes from Streptococcus infantis, assembly GCF_015546995.1. Taxonomy (GTDB): domain Bacteria; phylum Bacillota; class Bacilli; order Lactobacillales; family Streptococcaceae; genus Streptococcus; species Streptococcus infantis_J. The sequence continues at coordinate 101,832 of NZ_JADMUH010000002.1, read as the reverse complement.
TTAGGCCATTTGTCGTACCAAGTCTTAGCGTATTCGATACCTGCGATAGCACCATCGTTAGCAAGACCGATATCTTTAGGATTTTTACCATTGTCACCAAATACGTAAGCTCCGTTACCAGCAAGAAGTCCGTATGCGTAGTAGAAGTTAGTCCAGTCAGCTAGGAAAGCAGTTGTTTTTCCGTCTTCACCAGCGAAAGCATATTTGCTATCTTTAGCAAGGTTTTCTAAGTCAGCAAATGTTTTTGGAGCTTCTTTAATCAAATCTTTGTTGTAGTACATAACAAGTGATTCGATAACGGCTGGAGCTCCGTAAACTTTACCACCAACAGTTACAAGAGATTTAGTAGTGTCATCTGTTTTAGCACCGTCGCTCAAAGTAACTTCTGAAAGTTGTCCGTCAGTACCAAGGCTACCTACACGGTCGTATGGAGCCATCATAACGTCAGCAGCTTTACCTGATTGGTTATCAAGTGAAAGGTTATCAAGTCCACCTAATTGGTCACCAGTTTTAATAGTAACTTTTACACCAGCTTCTTTTTCGTAAGCTTTTGCAGCTGATTCTGCGAAGGCTTTATATTGATCTTCAACGTAGAAAGTGATTTCTTGACTTCCTGATGCAGAAGAATCAGCAGCTTTATCAGCAGTTTTGCTTCCGCAAGCTACCAAAAGCAAGCTAGCAAGAGTAGCAGTACCAAGTACGGCAGCGCTCTTCATGAATTTAGTTGACATAGTGTATTCCTCCTAAAGAATAACAAATTTTAATTTCGAGGAAACGCAAACGTTTTCCCTTATGACCCTAGTATAGCACAAACAGAAAACGGTTGCAAGCGTTTTTTATAAAAATTTTTAAAAAGCTTAAAGTTAAGAAAAACTGAAAACTGTCCTTACAATAGGAAGAAAAGATAAATAATTAAGGAAAAAATGTTCGGAAATGGATGAATGGAAACGATTGCGCAATTTTTTTGAAAAAAATATCAAGTTAAGAGAAGAGGATATAGTAAATTTCATTTTTAATTATATAAATAAATCAAAAAAAGTTTTCTAAAAACGCTTGCATTTCTTTTTGAAATGGGTTATACTTTAGTTAGCGCAAACGTTTGCGCAAAAATTGAAGTAATTAACAATATAAACACTTGAGGTGCTAATATGAAAAAACGTCAAAGCGGTGTGTTGATGCACATCTCATCACTTCCAGGAGCATACGGAATCGGATCATTTGGTCAAAGCGCCTATGATTTCGTTGACTTCTTGGTTCGCACTAAGCAACGCTACTGGCAAATCCTTCCTTTGGGAACAACTAGCTATGGAGATTCTCCATACCAATCATTCTCAGCTTTTGCTGGAAACACTCATTTTATCGATCTTGATATTTTGGTAGAGCAAGGATTGTTGGAAACAAGTGATCTTGAAGGTGTTGATTTTGGTAGCAATCCAACAGAAGTTGACTACGCTAAAATCTACTACGCACGTCGTCCACTTCTAGAGAAAGCTGTCAAACGTTTCCTTGAAGTCGGAGATGTCAAAGACTTCGAAAAATTTGCGCAAGAAAATCAATCATGGCTTGAACTATTTGCAGAGTATATGGCAATCAAAGAGTATTTTGACAACCTTGCTTGGACAGAATGGCCAGATGCAGATGCTCGTGCTCGCAAAGCTTCAACTCTTGAAAGTTACCGTGAGAAATTAGCTGACAAGCTTGTTTACCATCGCGTAACCCAATACCTTTTCTTCCAACAATGGTTGAAATTGAAAGCATACGCCAACGATAACCACATTGAAATCGTTGGAGACATGCCTATCTATGTGGCTGAGGACTCAAGCGATATGTGGGCTAATCCGCATCTCTTTAAAACAGATGAAAACGGAAAAGCGACTCACATTGCAGGATGCCCACCAGATGAGTTTTCTGCAGACGGTCAACTTTGGGGGAACCCAATCTATGACTGGGAAGCAATGGACAAAGATGGCTACAAATGGTGGATTGAACGCTTGCGTGAAAGCTTTAAAATCTACGATATCGTTCGTATCGACCACTTCCGTGGATTTGAGTCTTACTGGGAAATCCCTGCTGGTTCTAAAACAGCGGCACCTGGTAAATGGGTGAAAGGACCTGACTACAAACTCTTTGCAGCGGTTAAAGAAGAACTTGGTGACTTGAACATCATCGCAGAAGACCTTGGATTCATGACTGATGAAGTTATCGAGCTTCGTGAGCGTACTGGATTCCCAGGAATGAAAGTCCTTCAATTTGCCTTCAACCCAGAACATGAAAGTATCGACAGCCCACACTTGGCACCAGCAAACTCAGTTATGTATACAGGAACACACGATAACAACACTGTTCTTGGTTGGTACCGTGATGAGATTGACGATCCAACACGTGAGTACATGGCACGCTATACAAACCGCAAGGAATACGAAACAGTAGTACATGCTATGCTTCGTACAGCCTTTTCATCAGTAAGCTTTATGACTATCGCTACTATGCAAGATTTGCTAGAGTTGGATGGTTCAGCTCGTATGAACTTCCCATCTACTCTTGGTGGAAACTGGTCATGGCGTATGACAGAGGATCAATTGACTCCTGCTGTCGAAGAAACTTTGCTTGACTTGACAACCATTTATCGCCGAATTAATGAAAATTTGGTAGAATTAAAGAAATAAGACATTATCAGGAGACACAAAAAATGTTACCATTAAAAGAATTTGTACAAAATCGTTACAATAAATCTATCGCAGAATGTAGCAACGAAGAGCTTTACCTTGCTCTTCTTAACTACAGCAAACTAGCAAGCAGCCAAAAACCAGTCAACACTGGTAAGAAAAAAGTTTACTATATCTCAGCTGAGTTCTTGATTGGTAAACTCTTGTCAAACAACTTGATTAACCTTGGTCTTTATGACGAAGTTAAAAAAGAACTTGCTGACGCAGGTAAAGAGTTGATCGAAATCGAAGAAGTAGAATTGGAACCATCGCTTGGTAATGGTGGTTTGGGACGTTTGGCAGCCTGCTTTATCGACTCAATCGCTACACTTGGTTTGAATGGTGACGGTGTTGGTTTGAACTACCACTTCGGTCTTTTCCAACAAGTTCTTAAAAACAACCAACAAGAAACTATTCCTAACGCTTGGTTGACTGACCAAAACTGGTTGGTTCGCTCAAGTCGTAGCTACCAAGTGCCATTTGCACACTTCACATTGACATCTACTCTTTACGATATCGATGTACCTGGTTACAAGACGGCTACTAAAAACCGTTTGCGTTTGTTTGACTTGGATTCAGTTGATTCTTCAATCATCAAAGATGGTATCAACTTTGACAAGACAGACATCGCTCGTAACTTGACTCTTTTCCTTTACCCAGACGATAGCGACAAACAAGGTGAATTGCTCCGTATCTTCCAACAATACTTCATGGTTTCAAACGGTGCACAATTGATCATCGATGAAGCAATCGAAAAAGGAAGTAACTTGCACGACCTTGCTGACTACGCAGTTGTACAAATTAACGATACTCACCCATCAATGGTTATCCCTGAATTGATCCGTCTTTTGACTGAACGTGGTATCGAACTTGATGAAGCAATCTCTATCGTTCGTAGCATGACTGCCTACACAAACCACACAATCCTTGCTGAAGCCCTTGAAAAATGGCCTCTTGAATTCTTGGAAGAAGTGGTTCCTCACTTGGTACCAATCATCAAAGAATTGGACCGCCGTGTTAAAGCAGAATATAAAGACCCAGCTGTTCAAATCATCGATGAGAATGATCGTGTACACATGGCGCACATGGATATTCACTACGGATACAGCGTAAACGGGGTTGCAGCTCTTCACACTGAAATCTTGAAGAACTCAGAGTTGAAAGCTTTCTACGACATCTACCCAGAAAAATTCAACAACAAAACAAACGGTATCACATTCCGTCGTTGGCTCATGCATGCTAACCCAAGCTTGTCTCACTACTTGGATGAGATCCTTGGACGCGAATGGCACCATGAAGCTTCTAAATTGGAAGACCTTCTTTCATACGAAGACAAGGCTGCTGTCAAAGAAAAATTGGAAAGCATCAAAGCCCACAACAAACGTAAGTTGGCTCGTCACTTGAAAGAACACCAAGGTGTGGAAATCAATACTAACTCTATCTTTGATATCCAAATCAAACGTCTTCACGAGTACAAACGTCAACAAATGAATGCTTTGTATGTGATTCACAAATACTTGGACATCAAGGCTGGTAACATCCCTGCTCGTCCAATCACAGTATTCTTTGGTGGTAAAGCAGCTCCTGCCTACACAATCGCCCAAGACATCATCCACTTAATCCTTTGCTTGTCAGAAGTGATTGCTAACGACCCAGCAGTAGCTCCACACTTGCAAGTCGTAATGGTTGAAAACTACAACGTTACTGCAGCAAGCTTCTTGATCCCAGCATGTGACATCTCAGAACAAATCTCACTTGCTTCTAAAGAAGCTTCAGGTACTGGTAACATGAAATTCATGTTGAACGGAGCTTTGACTCTTGGTACTATGGACGGTGCTAACGTGGAAATCGCTGAGTTGGTTGGAGACGAAAACATCTACATCTTTGGTGAAGATTCAGAAACTGTTATCGATCTTTACGCAAAATCAGCTTACAAATCAAGCGAATTCTACGCTCGTAAAGCGATCAAACCACTGGTTGACTTTATCGTGAGCGACACTGTTCTTGCAGTTGGTAAGAAAGAACGCTTGGAACGTCTTTACAATGAATTGATCAACAAAGATTGGTTCATGACTCTTCTTGACTTGGAAGACTACATCAAAGTGAAAGAGCAAATGCTTGCTGACTACGAAAACCGTGACGCATGGTTGGATAAAGTGATCGTCAACATTGCTAAAGCAGGATTCTTCTCATCTGACCGTACAATCGCTCAGTATAACGAAGATATCTGGCACTTGAACTAAGATTAAACAAAAACGCATCTTAAATAGATGCGTTTTTTGATATTTAAACTAATTTACAGTGCTTTCCCAACCAGAATCTCTGCTTCGATAGTAATCTCAGTCAACTGGCTCCAGTCAATCTTGGTTTGGTCAACGTGAAAGAGGAGGGGTGTCATGCTGAGTAAAGCCTGTCTTTGCTCTGCGGTGATAGGCTTGGTCAGGGAGGCTATCTGACTAGATTGGATGCTGAAATGTTCCTGGAAATGTTCCCTGATATCTTGGTTGGAATAGTCCTTCTTTGTTAGCTGGTCCTGTACTATTTGGCGAATTTCCTTGAGGTGATTTTCGGTAGGAATGACCTTAATTAAGATACCGTTTTGAGATAAAACGCGGCGAAATTCACCATAGTTAGCAGGGGAAAAGATATCAAGCAGGATATCCATGCTGGCGTCTTTTATAGGAAGTCGAGCCAGGTCGCCAACGAACCAGTTGACTGCCCAGTTGGTTTCACTTTTAGCAGCGATTTGGACTGAGTCTTTTGAAATGTCAAAGGCGTAGAAGGTCTTATCAGGATGGGCTTCTTGGAGCTTGCGAGAGTAGAAGCCTTCGCCACAACCGATGTCCAAGACAGTTTTTGCAGATGATTTAGTCGCTAGTATGTCTGAGATGCCTTCTAAGATAGCCTGATAAAAGCCAGCTTCTAGGATTTGCTGGCGATTTTGAAAGTTTTCCTTGTCGTAATTGGCCGATTGTTTGATTTGTGGTGCTAGATTGACATAGCCGAATTTTGCCAGGTCAAAAGAATGGCGGTTGCTACACTTGAGGCTAGTATCTACCAAGGTCAGATTTTCTTGGCAGATAGGACAGGCAAAGGCACTAGCAGAAGCAAAGCGCTGGAGTTTGGGTTTGAGGTTTGTATTCATAGTTTTAGTCTAGCAAAAAAAGAACTGGATAGCAAATGCATCCAGTCTGTTTTTAATATGTAAGGACGAAGTATTTTTTCTTACCACGGCGGATAACAGTGAGTTCGTTCTCTAACTTATCTGCGTCACTCAAGATATAGTCAAGGTCTTGGATACGGTCACCGTTGACGTAGATAGCTCCATTTTGCACGTCTTCACGGGCTTGGCGTTTTGAGTTAACCACGCCAGAAGATACAAGAAGTTCAACGATGTTGTGATTTTCGTCTGCCTGTACTTGGTAGTTTGGCACGCCACGAAGTCCTTGTTTGAGTTCTTTGACAGAAAGGTTTTTGATATTTCCTGCAAAGAGTTGTTCAGTGATGTTAAGGGCTTCTTTGTAAGCTTCTTCTCCATGAACAAGAGTCACAACTTCACGAGCGAGGACTTTCTGAGCCAAGCGTTCGTGTGGTGCTGCTTCGAATTGTTTACGGATGTCTTCAATCTCGTCTAATGACAAGAAAGTAAAAATTTTCAAGAAGCGAACAGCGTCAGCGTCCATGACGTTCATCCAGAATTGGTACATTTCGTATGGAGAAGTCTTTTCAGGGTTGAGCCAGACTGCATTTCCTTCTGATTTACCAAATTTCTTACCAGTTGCATCTGTAATGAGTGGGACAGTGATGACGTGACCAGTCTTATCAGCCTTACGACGAAGTAATTCTGTACCAGCAGTCATATTTCCCCATTGGTCAGAACCACCGATTTGAAGGGTTACATTGTGTTCTTGGTTGAGGACAAAGAAGTCGTACCCTTGCATGATTTGGTAGGCAAACTCAGTGTAAGAAATCCCTGTTTCAATCCGTTTTTTCACAGACTCCTTGCTCATCATGTAGTTGACAGTGAAGTATTTTCCGATATCACGGAGGAAGTCAATGAAGCTGATGCTGCCAAACCAGTCGTAGTTGTTGACCATGACAGCTTTATTTTCACCATTTTCAAAGTCAAGAAAGCGAGAAAGTTGTCCTTGGATAGACTTGACCCAGCCATCTACTGTGTCTTTTGTTTGGAGACTACGTTCAGCATCTTTGAAGGACGGATCTCCGATGAGACCTGTAGCACCGCCAACGAGCGCATATGGTTTGTGACCTGCTAACTGCAAGCGACGACTTGTCAAGATTGCGACAAGGTGACCTAGGTGAAGGCTGTCAGCAGTTGGATCGTAGCCAGTATAATAAGAAACTTGACCTTCTTCTAGGGCTTTACGTAAAGCTTCTTCATCAGTCGTTTGAAAAATCAAACCACGCTCTTTTAGCTCATCAAAAATGTGCATGTGTCTTTTCTCCTTTTTAAAATATTATTTCTACCTATTTTACCACAAACTTGGCAAATAACCTAGTAAAATCGGGAAGAAAGTTGCTACTCGGACTTTTTTGGAAACGAGTGAAATATGGTATAATAGCACTAGCTTATTTTCAGAGAAATAGATAAAAATCGTTAAGAAAGGGGCTGAAAGATGTCTCATATTATTGAATTGCCAGAAGTCTTGGCCAATCAGATTGCAGCAGGAGAAGTTATCGAACGTCCTGCTAGCGTTGTCAAAGAATTGGTTGAAAATGCTATCGATGCTGGCTCTAGCCAGATTATCGTAGAGATTGAAGAAGCTGGACTTAAAAAGATCCAAATCACAGATAATGGACATGGAATCGCCCACGATGAAGTCGAGTTGGCTCTCCGCCGTCATGCGACCAGTAAGATTAAGAATCAAGCGGATCTTTTTCGGATTCGGACCCTCGGTTTTCGTGGAGAGGCCTTGCCCTCTATCGCATCTGTCAGTGTTTTGACTTTGTTGACAGCGGTGGACGGTGCCAGTCACGGGACCAAGCTAGTAGCTCGTGGGGGAGAAGTTGAGGAAATCATTCCAGCGACCAGTCCTGTGGGGACTAAGGTTTGTGTGGAAGACCTATTTTTCAATACACCGGCTCGTCTCAAGTATATGAAGAGCCAGCAGGCAGAGTTGTCTCATATCATTGATATTGTCAATCGTCTGGGGCTAGCCCATCCTGAGATTTCTTTTAGCCTGATTAGTGATGGCAAGGAAATGACACGAACAGCTGGTACAGGTCAACTGCGTCAAGCCATTGCTGGAATTTATGGTTTAGCCAGTGCTAAAAAAATGGTTGAGATTGAGAATTCTGACCTAGACTTTGAAATTTCAGGCTTTGTCTCATTGCCTGAATTGACACGGGCTAATCGTAACTATATCAGCCTTTTTATCAATGGGCGTTATATCAAGAATTTCCTGCTCAATCGTGCCATTTTAGATGGATACGGTAGCAAGCTCATGGTGGGGCGTTTTCCGCTGGCTGTCATTCACATCCATATCGACCCTTATTTAGCAGATGTCAATGTGCATCCAACCAAGCAAGAGGTGCGAATTTCCAAGGAAAGAGAACTGATGGCGCTGGTTTCAGAAGCTATTGCAAAGAGTCTTAAGGAACAGACCTTGATTCCAGATGCCTTGGAAAATCTGGCCAAATCTGCGGTTAGAAATCGTGAAAAGGTGGAGCAAACGACTTTGCCACTGAGAGAAAATACGCTCTACTATGAAAAAAATGAACCGACAAGACCGACACAAGCTGAGGTGGCAGACCATCAGGTGAATCTGACGGAAGAAAGACAGGATTTGACCTTGTTTGCCAAGGAAACCTTGGACCAGCTGACCAAGCCTGCTAAACTGCATTTTGCAGAGAGAAAGCCAGCTAGCTATGACCAACTGGACCATCCAGAGTTAGATCTAGCTAGTTTGGATAAGGCTTATGATAAGTTGGAGCGGGAAGAGTCTTCGAGCTTCCCGGAGTTGGAATTTTTCGGTCAGATGCATGGAACCTATCTTTTTGCCCAAGGTCGAGATGGGCTCTACATCATAGACCAGCATGCGGCTCAGGAACGGGTTAAGTATGAGGAGTACCGTGAGAGCATTGGCAATGTTGACCAGAGCCAGCAGCAACTCCTAGTGCCCTATATCTTTGAATTTCCTGCGGATGATGCCCTTCGTCTCAAGGAAAGAATGTCTCTTTTAGAGGAAGTAGGCGTCTTTCTAGCAGAGTACGGGGAGAATCAATTTATCCTGCGTGAACATCCGATTTGGATGGCAGAGGAGGAAATCGAGTCTGGAATCTATGAGATGTGCGATATGCTCCTCTTGACCAAGGAAGTTTCTATCAAGAAATATCGAGCAGAGTTGGCCATTATGATGTCCTGCAAGCGGTCCATCAAAGCTAACCATCGTATCGATGACCACTCGGCTAGACAACTCCTCTACCAACTCTCCCAATGTGACAATCCATACAACTGTCCACACGGACGTCCTGTTTTGGTACATTTTACCAAGTCAGACATGGAAAAGATGTTCCGTCGCATTCAGGAAAATCACACTAGTTTACGAGAACTAGGAAAATACTAATACTCTTCGAAAATCTCTCTAAACTGCGTCAGCTTCACCTTGCCTAACTCAAGTTATGCCTACGGTTAGCTTCCTAGTTTAGATTTGATTTTCATTGAGTATAAATTGAAGGGAAAATTATGTACGAATATCTAAAGGGTATTATTACCAAAATTACTGCTAAATACATCGTTCTTGAAACTAACGGTATTGGCTATATCTTGCATGTTGCCAACCCTTATTCTTACTCAGGACAAGTCAACCAAGAAGCGCAAATCTACGTGCATCAAGTTGTTCGCGAAGATGCTCAGCTACTTTACGGTTTCCGTTCGGAAGATGAGAAAAAGCTCTTTCTCAGCTTGATTTCTGTATCAGGCATCGGCCCTGTTTCAGCTCTTGCCATCATCGCAGCTGATGACAATGCAGGCCTCGTTCAAGCTATTGAGACTAAGAACATCACCTACTTGACCAAGTTCCCTAAAATCGGTAAGAAAACAGCCCAACAGATGGTGTTGGACTTAGAAGGGAAAGTTGTTGTGGCAGGAGACGATCTCCCTGCTAAAACTGCGGCTCCATCTAGCAGTGACAACCAAGAACTGGAAGAAGCTATGGAAGCCATGTTGGCTTTGGGCTACAAGGCAACTGAGCTCAAGAAAATTAAGAAATTCTTTGAAGGAACGACAGACACAGCTGAGAACTATATCAAGTCGGCCCTTAAGATGTTGGTGAAATAGGAGATTTCTATGCCAAAACGCTGTGGCTGGGTTAAAATGAACAACCCTCTATATGTAGCCTACCATGATGAGGAATGGGGTCAACCCCTACATGACGACCGAGCGCTTTTTGAGTTGCTTTGCATGGAAACCTATCAGGCTGGTCTGTCTTGGGAAACGGTGCTCAATAAACGACAAGCCTTTCGGGAAACTTTTCATGACTATCAAGTTCAAGATGTTGCGGACATGACTGATGAAGAATTGGAAGCTTTGATGGATAATGCGGCCATCATTCGCAACCGTGCCAAGATTTTTGCGACACGTGCCAACGCCCAGGCCTTTCTACAAGTGCAGGCAGAATTCGGAACTTTTGATGCCTATCTTTGGTCTTTTGTGGATGGACAAACCATCGTCAATGATGTGCCTGACTACAGCCAGGCGCCTGCCAAAACAGCTCTATCTGAGAAATTATCCAAAGATCTCAAAAAACGAGGTTTCAAGTTTACAGGTCCCGTAGCAGTTTTGTCATTTCTACAAGCTGCAGGGCTAGTTGATGACCATGAGAATGATTGTGAATGGAAGGGTCTTAAATGATGTCTAACAAATATAAGGGAATTCTGATTTTTTCGATTCTCTATACAGTTCTTTTTGTGTTTGATGGTGATAAATTGCTGGCTTCTGTGATGCCATCTGCCATTGAGAATTATCTACAATATCTACTCTATGTAGTATTAGCTCTATATGGCTCTTTCTTGTTCAAGGATAGATTGATTCAACAATGGAATGAGATTAGAAAGCCTAAAAGAAAATTCTTCTTTGGCGTTTTAAAAGGCTGGCTCTTTCTCATTCTGATGACGGTTGCCTTTGACTTTATATCAGGAATGTTGAGGCAGTTTTTGGCGCTAGACGGACAAGGTCTAAATCAGTCTAATATTCAAAGCACCTTTCAAGAGCAACCATTACTGATAGCCGTTTTCGCCTGCATCATAGGACCTATAGTGGAAGAACTCTTTTTCCGTCAACTCTTATTGCATTACCTGCAGAAAAAACTGTCAACTTGGCTAAGCATTCTTCTGGTAGGACTTGTCTTTGCTCTGACTCATATGCATAATGTAAGTTTATCAGAGTGGATTGGTGCAGTCGGATACCTAGGTGGTGGCCTTGCCTTTTCTATTATTTATGTGAAAGAAAAGGAGAATATTTACTATCCCCTATTTGTTCACATGTTAGGGAATAGCCTCTCCTTCATCATTTTAGCCTTGTCTTAATCTTATACATAAAAAAGCAACCGCTCGATGTGGTTGCTTTTTATAGTAGTTGCATTCTTATAGAGCAGTAAGGAAGGTCAGTCCGCCAAGGACAACCCCAGCCGAGTTTGGAATGATTAGAATCCAGTCTTTCTTAGGCTCTTTTGTCCATCCATAAATGACCCAGATTAAGCAAGAGACTGCTGCTGATAAAGGTTGAAATGGTTGAGCTTTGTTTCCTTGTAAATTGGCAAAAATTTGAGGGATGTAGGCTATAAATACAATAATTCCGATAAAGGCACCAATTGAACCAACAATTTGATTAATTCTCTGTTTAGTCATATATATTTCTCCTTATTACTTTATTAGTATAACAGAAAAACAACTTGGATTCAAGGACAAAACCTCGGGATTCTAAGGAAAGACTTTACATTAGAACGTTTTTAGAAAATGTAGCTACTTTTCTTTGGAGAATAAAAAAAGCTTTGGAGCCATAATAAAAGTAGTCTGTCTGTAAAACACACTACTTTTATTGTTTATCTTAATATCTAGCAGGTCCAGCACTTGCACTCTTGATGTTGAAACGTTTTTTGAGGTAGAAACGTAGGGCAAGGAGAGCTCCTCCAATCACCAATAAAACAAGTGGTGGGAGGCTGATGTTGATGGCTTGTGGAAGGAAGTTGCTCAAGAAGAGAATGAGAACCCATGCAAACATAGTTGCTAACATAACCAAAAGTGATTTCCAGAATGGAGGGCGTTGGCTACGGTCAGTATCTGGTCCGTAGTAGCGGTAGATGAAGTGATAGAGAAGGTAAAAGGCAACTCCACCAAAGGCCCCTACACTGATAAGTGTTACCAATCCGTAAGCTACGGGTTGGTTTGAGAAGAAGCTCATCAAGGCGCTAACCACTGCAAACAGTCCTGTGATGAAAAGGGCTGAATCCAACATCATCAATTTTGGATCGTCATTTTCCTTTGGATGTTCTTTTTCGTATTGCTCTTTTTCACTAAAGCTGTGAGCCCAGTGAGTTGGTGCTCCGTAGATAGAACGAGCTGTCACTCCTTTTGGTTGCTCCTCAATGATATGAGGAATCACTTCTTCAAGGATAGCCTTGATTTCAGCATCTGTTTTTCCGTCCTTGAGAAATTGCTGGGTTGCAATATGGATAAATTCCTGGTTTTTCTTTGTTAATTCTTTTAAATCAATCTGTGACATAATAACTCCTGTTTAGAACCATTTTTTATGGATGAGGTAAAGAGTGAGAGAAACACTCATAGCAAAGGCGATAAAGACGATGAGCCAGAAAGCATGCGGCTCTCCGTTTAAAGGAATTTCATTGTCCTTAAAGTTCATTCCGTAAGCTGAGAAAATCATGGTTGGGATGGACATAACGATGGTCACGAGGGCCAAGGTTTTCATGATATTGTTCTGGTTGTTTGAAATGATAGAAGCGAAGGTCTCTGTCATAGAGTGAAGGACGTTTCCATAGATGTCCGCCATCTCGATGGCCTGTTGCGTTTCAATCAAGGTATCTTCCAGTAAGTCTTCATCTTCAAGGTATTTCTTGATATTGCTAGTTGCGCTGGTCAATTTTTTAATCACGCGCTCGTTTGTCTTAAGAGAGGCCTTGAAGTAGACGATGGTCTTTTCCAACTCCATGAGTTCAATCAATTCTTCATTTCGAGTAGATTTGTGAAGTTGACTCTCAATCTGCTCACTTTTACGTTCAATTGAACGGAGGGCGGTTAGGTAAATCTCCGCATTGCGGTAGAGAATCTGGAATATAAAGCGCGAACGCATGAAGGTATAGAAATTTCGAAGCCTACGATTGATAAAGACATCAAGAAGTGGGAGAGGCTCCAAACAAGTGGTAATAATAGCCTCTTCGGTGATGATAATCCCCAAGGGAATAGTCACATAGTAGGTCTGGTTATTTCTTTCCTCTGTGATTGGGACGTCTACGATAATCAAAGTGTACTCATCTTCGATGGTGATACGAGACATCTCTTCCGCATCGAGCGGTGCACGGAGGTCTGCGATATCGATATCAAAGGCAGAGGCGATTTCCATCGATTCGCTCTGGGTAGGATTGACGAGATTGATCCAAGTGCCCGGCTGGAGCGTATCGATCTCTTTAAATTCAGTTGTTGTTGAGAGAAAGACTTGTTTCATATCTCCTATCCTTTCCTAATCTATTCTGTGTTTAAGTGATTTTTAGCACCGTACTATTATACTACAAAATCGGCTTTTTTCAAATAAAATCTTACAAAAATACCGTTGTTATTGGCTTTTCGTTTTGTCTTGAAATGTTGCTTTTTTAATTTGCTCCCCTTTTTGCTCCCCTTATAGTGCTTTTAGTGCAGTTTCGTAGAATGATACTGCTTTTTTTGCGTTCTCTTTTGAGAGGTGGCTATATGTGTCCATGGTCATTGATAAAGTTGAATGACCTAGGCGGTGCTGGAGTTCCTTGTAAGGTATTCCAGAGTTAAGCAGTAAACTAGCGTGAGTATGACGGAAACCGTGAAAACCAATATTAGGGACACCAGCACGCTTAAAATGTGTTAGTAATCTTCTTTTAAGTTTTGAACTGCTAGGATACTCATGAATAAAATCGGAGAATACCACGCTTTCACATTGCCCTATCTTCCATGCCTCCTTAGTTTGGCGTAGCTTGTATTGTTTTAGCATATCAATAGTAGCTAAATCTATATCTATATCCCGATAACTAGCCTTAGATTTTGGGCTATTAATTTCTAATTCCCGATTTAGTGTTTTGGTAATATGCACAACGGCATTATCTAAGTCTATATCAGACCAAGAAAGGGATAAAGCTTCATTGATACGGCAACCAGTAGCTAGTAGGAACTTATAGAGCGTTGCCTCATAGTAATAACGATATCTGTTGCTATCTAAATTATCGAGATAAACAAGAAACTTTTTTAATTCTGGATTATCAAAGTGTTTTACTTTTTGTCGCTTTGCTTTCTGAGTGTTACGAGGTAAAACAACATCACGCGCAGGATTGGACGGTATCGCTTGCATAGTTACACCATACTGTAAGATACGTTTGTTTAAAGCATGTATCTTGTCATAGTGTAGAAAAGCCCCTTTTTCCCCTCTATTAGTCTTGTCAGCAAGTTTGTTGATAATTGACTGGATAAGTGGAGTAGTGAGTTTATCGAGCTTATAAGTCCCAAAATTAGGCAATATATGATTATCGATTAACTTTCTAACATTACCTTGAGTGTTTGGTTTAACTGTATTCTTATAACTTTCCAACCAGAGATTAGCTAATTCCTGATAGCTTGTTATGGCACTTGCTTTTTGTCTAGTAGATCCTGTTTTTTGAAAATCTATTTTTTCTTGAGTAGCTTTCTGCTTAACTTCCTTTTGTGTCCGACCTGTTACCTTAGTTTTAACTTTCTTTCCTGTTACTTGGTCAACTCCTAAGTAAACACTTGCTCGGTAGACTTTACTACCGTCTTTTTTTATAACTTCAGTTATTTTCATGATCTATACCTTTCTAAAATACATCAGCAGGCAAGCTATTATTAAAAAGGTTTTAGATTGTGGTTTAAATCATGCTAGGGCTTTACAGATTGCCCTGTATTCAAGTTTAACAAGTTAGATAGGTAAATTATATGCTTAATTGTTAAGTGGTAAAAACACTTATTTTACAGTGTTTTTTGAGAGTTTTTTTCTAAAGTTAGTTTACCAGTTAGCTAACAAAACACTTTACATTTCCCACGCGCGTGGTATAATAGAATTAACAAGATAACTTGCGAAGGATTAACGTTGTGTTCCCAAAGGGGAGTAAGTCGATGGACGAGAATTCACATATGCCTGGGGTTATCTTATTTTTTTTGTCTTTTTTTCAAGTTTTCTACGAACGTTTCAGGATTTCGTTCGATCTCCTCAATTATAAAATCGCAGAGGACTGGAGAGTAGCTATATCGATTACCGATTTTATAATGGTAGCAATAGCGTTCATTTGTCTTAACGTCATAAAATGTATTAAAAAGTTGAAAGTCGTTTGTTGTAAACGGCATTTTTTGTTTTTCTTTAGCGACTATTTTTGTTAATAAAATACCTTTAGATTTCAGACGTCTATTTACAATTTTGATAACTTCTCTAGTAGTTAATGGATAGATAGCATTTGGATCTTTAACCTCTCTAAGTACACCTATAGGTGTTTCAGCAGTGTTATCAAATTTAACCAACAAGTCTGCCTCTTGTTTTCGTTTAGTAATATAAAATCGTGTTTCAACAGGAACAGCATAGTCAGAATTACTAGTAGATATTTCACTTTCGATTTTAGCTTGTTCAGAAAGTAAGCGTTCTGCCATTTTGGGGGAATATTTTGCCCTGATTTCTTCTTGATTAAGTTGATCGATGCGGACTGATAAAGTCAAGAAATTTTGTGCAATTTGTTTTGTGATATCCTCATTGTGAAACTCTTGCATTTTTAAAATATAATTAGAAACACATGCTTGAAATAATGGGGCATAGATATGTTCATAATCTTCTGTTATGAAGTGGGTACTAGTATTCCTAAGTTCTATAATTCGAATTAGATTTTTTCGTAATGATCCATGTTTATCTGGAAATACTGTTTCAACTGCATTTTCTAATGATATCGTTCTATCCTTACTATCCTTAAAATATATTGCTTCTTCACCATCATTATTAATGATATAAGCCTTTAGCATTAATTCCCAGGCGTTACAGATAAAAAAACTAAAACCTTCAATTCTATATTTAATTGTTGGTTTGTTATATATTTCAAGCCCCATAATAAAAGCCTCGATGCTCTTATCAACTAATCTTTTACTTAAATCTTCCATAGGTTTCCTTTCTTATAAGATTTTCTAAATTATGGCTTATGTGCGCCTGGGTCTTATCATTAATATTCTCATTGAGCAAAGGTCGAAGCATAATAATCACGCGCTTTGTTAGATGTAATCGGCTTTTTCGGCTCCCCTAAAAGAAAAATATTAGAGCTGAGTTTCCAGGGCCTTTTAGTTAAGTCGAGAAAACACGCGCTTCAGGATTGTTGGATATTGTGGCGCGTGGATTTAGAATCCTTTCCTCCAGGTCTCTTTTTCTTGTTTCTCCTTTGTAATAGTTCTTTTTACTTTTTCAGCCATATCAAAAACCAGATTCTTTATTATCTTTTTATCTTCCTTAGGGAGTATTCCATAATTTAGTAATAACTCTTCTTCATCGGTATATGAAAGTTGATTTACTGCAGATAAGAATGAAGTAAGTTTAGAATAATCAGGATCATCATGACCAGTTACATATTGGTCTTCTAGCACCTTCATTAAATCATCGCCAAGAAGCGAATACACTTTAGCTTTTACATGGTTAAATGGATCATTAGAATCTTTTCGGTAAAGTTGATAACTTGCTTCTTGGCTATCTCTATACTCACTATACCCCAACAGATACCCAACGCTTACCCCAAAGTAGTCAGCAAGTTGCTGGGCTTTTTCTGGTTTAATTTGGCTTTCTCCGTTTTCCCAATTTTGAAGAGTCCGATAATGAACCCCAATATTTTCAGCTAACTCTTTTTGAGATAGCTTTTTTTCTTGTCTTAATTCTTTCAATCTATTCATGTTTTATAACACCTTTCAAAGATGATTATATACTATATCTTAGAAAAAGTACATTTTTTTTGTGCAAAAATTAAAAAAACAGTTGACATAGGAAAAAATATTGTGTATCATACAAGTTAAGCACATAAAAAATGTGCTAATCCCCTCCAACCTTTCACACTTTCAATCTATTCATGGAGGGGGATTTTTTAGAAAGGGGGAAAGCTATGAGCAAACTACGAGGCTATCGGGTTATGTTAGGGCTGACTCAGCAACAGATGGCGAACAAGCTAAAAATTTCTTTACAGTCATACAATAACAAAGAGACTAAGAAAACGCCTTTTAATGATAAAGAGCGCCTAGCTATTAAGTCAATGGTTGCAGAAATTAAACCAGATATAACCATAGATGAACTATTTTACAGTTAGAAAGGAGCAAATCAATGGAATTAGTCTACATAGACGGTAAGAAAGAGCTGTATACACTGAGCAGTATTGTGGCAGAATGCACGGGATTGCAACATCACACAATAACCAAGACGATCCGCAAACATCAAGCAAGGTTTGAACAGTTCGGAAAGGTTGGATTTAAAATCCAAGCTATGGAGAGTGGCCAGAATACCAAGGACTATATTTTGAACGAGCAACAAGCTACTTTGCTGATTACATTCTTAAAAAATACTGATCAAGTGGCAAACTTCAAAACCAACCTAGTAAGAGCATTCTTTGAAATGCGAGAGGAACTTTCTAAGTTTCGTATTCAGAGAGCGCTAGAAAAGCCAAAAAGAAAAACCTTACATGACAGTATAGAAACATGGGAACAAGCGCCAAAGCACGCGCATAGCACCATGAATAACCTGCTACTGAAGGCAGTAACTGACAGGAACGCTAAGCAGTTAAGGGAAGAGCGTGGGGGCTATAATGGCATTGATAGCTTGACCAGTGACGAGCTAGAGCAATACCAGGCATTTGAGGACATGGTAATAGCCATGATTGGCTTGAATATGAGTTATCAGGAAATTAAGTCCACAGTATTCAGAAATAAAAAAACACGCACTAAATGCGCGTGAGAGCAACAAAAAAGGCTTAGCAATAACCACACCGCAAAGCCTTTCACACTAACACTAAAACGAATTTAACAACGCAGGCAAGCTATTATTAAAGAGGTTTTAGTAAAGATTTATACCTAGATTATAGCATATTTAGGACATTTTGACCATACGGAGAGCGCTAACTCTTTAAACTGGTACTTTCTCACGCTTTCAAATATTGGCGAGTCTGGCCGTGGGAATTAGTCAGTATAGGAAACAACGATTAAAAGGCCCATTAGGGGAATGACACAAACATAGAAAAAGGGGTAACACCATGACTAATAATATTAAAGACATGACAAATAAAGAATTTAACAACTTAATGAGTGATATTAAGGAAAGAGAGCCAAAGCTATTTCTTGTTATTCAAGACTTTGTAAATAAGAAATTATCGTCTGAAGAAGTTGATAAGTTACTTTCAATGAATAGTGAAGATCAGTTACATTTTATCAATGGTTACCAAACTAGAGCATAAGTAAGAGGTAAAGACATGAGTACAATTATATCAGAAAACAGTATTTTTACTATTAAGAAGTCAGACTATACCCATGAACAGTGGGAAAGAATGCAAAAACGAAACGAGAGCGAAGAAAGAGCTAAGGCTCAGCTTTCTCAACTTTACGGGGAACGTGTAGCGACCATGATTTTATTTAACGTTATGGCCACTTATAAGAATACTTTTAAAAGGTTTGCAGATACCTATGAGGAGGCTTGTGATGGCCTAGGTGTTCTTGTTGTTAATGACATCATCTCAAGAGCAGTCAACGGTTTACCAGCGCAAGGGGTAGAGCATAGATAAGGGGGCAAATTATGAATGAACTAGATATAACCAATACACAGGCAATTATTCTACTTTTAGTTATCGGTTTATTATTCCTTTATTTAAAGCGAATAGAGAGCCGTAAACGCGATATTTTGGAACAGGGAATAGAAACGCCAAGCAAAGATTTAAATCCTGATTATGGGCGTTATATTCAGCTTGCAGGGATCAATGTATGGGGAGGTAATTGAATGAGTCTAACACGGAATGACAAACGAGTATTAAGGCTTATCAAGGTAGGGTCTGAGAACTCCATAACAGGGGCAGAAATCAGTTTACTCACCAAGCTGACAGAAAGAACAGTACAGGATATTATCAGCCGTTTAATCACGCGCTACGGCTTTCCTATCGTTGGGGTACGTCACGGAGCTTTTAGAGGCTACTTTATCCCAGCCAACAAAGAAGAACTACTGGATGGCGCAAAGGCATTCTATAACCAGGTACAGGAGGAGCAAAAGCGTCTGACAGTTCTGTTAAATGCCGATTTAGAGAGCTATAAGCTACTACTGAAAGGGGTGGAAGAATATGTTTAGTCTAAGTAAAGAGAGTGAATACGAGCTAGCTCATGGACTATTAAACCTGGTAGAAAAATACCTGGAGGCGCGTGATTTACTCAAACCACGCTTGACTGGTTTAATGTCAGCACAGGAAGCCATGGACGAGTTAGATATAAAATACAAAACTTTGCAGAAGTGGGAAAGCGCAGGGCTAAGACGGTATCAACCACCACTAGAAGATACCAGGAAAGTATACTATAAAGTTACTGACTTGCTGAAGTTTTTGGGGGTAGAAAATGGCTAGTTTTGAACGATATCCTGGACAAAGAAAATCTGTCCGAACTACCAACGGCTACATTTGGAAAAATAGACAACTAACCCTTGAGCAACGCAAAGAGTTACAACAATTAAAGAAAATAAAAAAGAAACGGTTGAAAAATCAGAAAGGATGACTAATGACGGAAATTAAAAAACTGGGACAAGTTCCTACTGAGACGATAGGGCCATCTGCTAGCATTTTGACAGGATTGTTAAGACGTGGCCAAATATTAGGTATATCAGCACCAAGAAGATCATTAAAGACTAGCGTGGTGATTTCGCTAGCTCTATCTTTAGCCCAGGGCAATAATTGGCTAGAGTGGAAGACTAAAAGAGCTTTCAATGTCTTATATATCAATACAAATCACAAAGAAAATGATTGTTTTTGTAAATTCATGCAAATTGCCCAACTTTTAGAAGTTGGGGAAAATGACCTTGATAATATTTCTGTCTTAACCCTCCCAAAATCAACGACTTTAGAAGATTTAGTTAAGGTTGTAAAAGATAAAGTGACTAGCGATACTTTTCAAGTGATTATTATTGATAGTATTGATAATTTAAAGTTACCGCAGTTTGGGGGATCTATGGGCGATTATTTACAACAAATTAACCAACACGTAGGTGGTGGGCTGATTTATACTCAAAGCCATAGAGATAAACCTAAAGGAATTGCAGAAAGTTTGGACTTTGCGCAGTGGTCAGAATCTCTAGCTTATTGCGATAGCTTGTTAGAATTTTTCAAGATGGAATTAGATCCTGAATTGTTACGACTGGAGAGGTTGGAAGCTGTCTGGGATTTAGCTAAAAATGTAATGACAACGCACAATAAAAGATATTTTCAACTAAATGTAACAAATGATTATATCAGCTTAAAAAACAAGCGAGCAACTAGTGAGGACTTAAGAAACCATATCGAAGTAGCACTAGAGCATTTACCCGAGGAGAAAACTCAAGAAATTCTACAACTTTTCGATAGTAAAGATTTACCATTGAAAACGCGAACTTATTGGAGGCTTGAGGCGATTACCTCGGAAGCTGATTACGATGGAGAGAATAACTTTCTTTTCTACTACCCCCGATTGGTAAATGATAAGGAAAAAATATTGGCTTACCACGAACCAGGGATCCCACTTTCCAAAGGACTAAAAGAAAAAATGTGGGCTTATGAAGAGACAAAAGAAAAAGCTACAAATAAATTAAAATCTATGATAGCAGATTTTGAACAAGCGAATAATAGTCTACCCAACAAGTCAGAGCTTTCTCGTTTTGCCAAAATCAGCAGACCTACTTTAGATAAATTGATTGATGAATCCGATAATAACATAGCGGTTATCGATGGAAAGGTACAAGAAAATCCTGCCTATTAACAATCTTAAATATGTAAAGAGTTGTAAACTTTACAAATGTAAAAGTTGTAAAAAGTTGTAAAAAAAGTGTAAAAATTTTACATGATTTTACACCTTTACAAACGTAAAATTTACAACCCTTTACAACTCATTGTAAAAGTTGTAAAACAGTTATTTTTTTACACTTGTAAATTATAAATCATGATTCAAAAGATATTGATGTTATTGGACTTTTAGGGAGTTGTAAAGAGTTGTAAACACTTGTAAATTTTACAGTTGTAAAACGAGGGACACGACTAGAATAGCCTAGCGTCAATTCTAGTTTGTCCAAGTGTCCGTGGATTGTGGAAGTAAGAACAGGTACAGGAACAGGGGCGATTGAGCTACGCCCCCTGTAACCCTGTAACCCTGTCCTTTAACACTTCCACGGTGCGCGGATATATATTGTAAAAAATGGAGTAGTGAAAAGTGGTAAAAAAGAAAATGAATAAACGAGTTATCCAGGACAAAAATTTTTTAGCTTTCAAGTCAATGCCTCCTATGGCCAATCATTCAGAAGTATATACATGGATTGGCAATAATAAGCCGATGAGATATATTTTTGATAGAGTAAGAAAGTATTTAGTATTTGATAAAGCTACTTGTAAGTGGCAAGGTAAGAATTATGGGAAGCAGCCCAGGGAGTTGCTTTCTAAAACTCCACGCTTAAGATACATTACAAAAAATATATACGAGAAGATGGAAGAAAGTGAATTGGATCTTCTTTCTCCACAAGACGGAGGTTCTGCTTCTTATGTATCAGACTGGGAAACTTTTAAAGATAGTGAGATTATTCAGACATTGAAGCGTGAAGATAAACTTCTAAAATATTTTGTTATTTTAGCTATACAACAGGGGTATATTGTCATTAATGACTGCAAAAAATTTGTTGGTATTGATTATTAAAAAATAAAAAGCTGGCTATATGGAATCTTTAAACTAAAACACAGGTTATTAATTTTCTGTTTTACCTAACAAAACAATTGTTTTGGGTTTTTCTAAATATAGGGGGAATAATGAAGAAGTTAGTAATAGAAACTATTACTAAACCAATGAAGCTAAAAGGGATATCCCAAGGGGTGGCTAGGTTAGATGGTAAAAGTTTAGAAGCTGATTTAGATAATTTAACGATTAGAATTGGTAGTGAGACTTTTAAATTAGATAAGATACCAGGTACAAAAGGTGGCTATCGATATTTCTTTTTATGCCCGGATTGTGGTAGGCGGTGTAGGTTACTTTATGAAAAAAAACATGCTTGGGGTTGTGGATCATGCCAGGAGGTACACAAATTCACACTAAACCGTAGTAAAACAGATTGCCAATACTATTGGGAGCTTGCGCTGAGGGAAGCTAGAAAGGTGGAACCAGGTTGGAGTCCAAAACGTGGCGGATATATGTTTGATAGTTTCCCTGAAAGACCAAAATACATGAAACAGAAACGATATTACAAGCATTATCAAAAGTTTGTTAAATACACCAGAAAAGGGGATAGCTTTTGGCTGAATGGTTGGGGATCCCTGAGATAATTTGTAGTAGAGTGCAATTTACAAAACAAACAAATACTACATATTAGACAACTAAAACTCTGAAATAAGTCAGCTATATCAAGATTTTTGACGGATTCGAGTGTTCCGAAAAAGGGTGCGCGTGTTTTGATAAAAAAATTACTCGTTTAGAAAAAGGAAACAGGAAATACTTAGGTTTTGGTTAGGTATTGGTAAGGTTTAAATTAGGTTTTGCATTTAATAATAGTAAGGTACAGGGATTTTTTCTAGTGATAGAATCCCAAGGTTACCACAAGGTAGAGAGGTTTACTGAGGGTTAGAAAAGGTGAGATTTTGCTTAGGTAGTGGCAGTAAATACGCCTGACAAACGGCAGGGTTATGTATGTTGAACTCCGAGCGAACGCCGAGAAAGTGGATATATCCCCCAATCATTTATCAATCAAATAAGAGCAATAATAATCCTCCTTAACTCCCTGAGAAACGACAAGTAGATAAGCGAAGAAATAACTTGCCTTAATTGCTTATCAAACCACAAGGAGATACGGGGGCTATCTACCTATCCACGCGCTTCAATGAGCTTCACACCGTCACTGTACATTTTTTTTCGTGCGAAAATAAAGAAAAGGAAAAGATGAATGACTACTAATGATATAGTTAAAAGACTAAAGAACTATAAGAAGATAGAAAAGGCAATAATCAGCTTACAAAGAAAACTAAACGAGTTGGGAAATAGTTGCTATCCAAAGTCAGTGAGTTTTGAACAGAGGGTAAAAACAAGTAAGGTAAACAATACAGAGAAAAAGCTTATTGATAACATAAAGAAAAAAGATGATGTCATAGATCAGATTATAGCCTTGACTGAAGAAAAGCTAGCAGTATTAGAGTTGATAGATCATCTAAGCGACTATAAAGAGTGGCTAGCTATAACTAAATTTTATGTACTTTGTGAACCTGTTGAGATAATTTGTAAGGAGTTAAGAGTGTCAAAAACTCAGTTATATAAAGTCAAAAATAAAGCTATTGAACACTTGGAAGCTGAGGTAAACAATACTTACGACAGATAAGAGGATAAATAAGAAATATTGTTTTTCTTATTTATGTTTGATAAAATAGAGATGTGAGGGGCTTTCGCCCCCGCCTCTTAGCGTTTACCTTTTTCTTTTGCGGGATTCGGGTTTACGCTTTTTTTAATTCTGAGGTTGATAGTAAACTAAGAAAAATCTATTTACGAGTGAATAAAGATAATATTGAAAAGTTTGCGAAAAAGGATTATACTGAAGTCATAGAATGGGAAAAGGATATTTGAATTGTTACCAGAAGTTCTAAAATCCAATTTGGAAGGATCGACTGATATGGCTAAGAAAGATATTTACGATTGGCCGGAAGGCGAAGATGACAACATTGATTTTGATGCTATCCACGAACAAAACAAGAATAAAACTATTGAGGACTTGGATCGTGAATGGGAAGAATACCTTAAAACACTAAAACTTGAAACAATCTAATTAAGCACCTAGAGAAATCTAAGTGCTTTTTTCTTTTCTTTTACGAATAATAAAGTAAGAGGAAGAAAAATGAAAAAAGAGAGTACACACCCCCCACAACCGAAGTATTTAATGTAGGAGGTAGTAACTCTCATTGCTTAGATTATAACCTAAAAAACTAACTGACGCAAGAATTAAGGGTGGGTAGTCGAAATAGTAAAAGAAGCATGACTCTCCCACAGCTCTAAGGCTTTTTGGGCGGGAAAACCACACTTCTTTCTTAATCTAATTATAACTCATTTTGACTTAAAAAACAAATAGAGGTGTCCCACCTCCTACCGCAGAATGAACTGTTTCAAGGGGAGATGAAAAACCTCTATTTACTAACTAAATTATAACTCATAATACATTTAAGTACAAGAATATTGTGGAGTAAAGTAAAAGCCAGTTATGGTATAATTAAGGAAGAACACTAACTGTAAAGCAAAGAGCTTGAACCAAGGGCGGGAGGTAAGCTATGAAATTATGGACTTTTTTAAGACAAAACGTGAAACTTGTGCTTAAAGACGGCTCGATCATTTCAGGCTTTGTCCAAGAATACTGTAACAAAGATGACAACGATGAGGAGATTGACTCAATCGGCTTGGATGTCGACGGTACTCTTTATGAGTATTTTGAGGATGAAATCCTTAGTATTTCAGTAGCGTAGCGCTTAGAACATGTGAGAGGGCTAAGAATGAGTAAACAACTTTGGAACTACCTACGCTCAAGAGTTCAGGTAGTAACTAGTGACGGTAAAGTCATAAAAGGTTTTGTCACAGATTTTATTGACGAAATGGACAATGATGAGCAAGATGAAATCACCATTCTCATTGACGATCCTAGCTCTGATGAACCAACTGAGATTTCCCTATCTGAGAGTGAGATTATCTCGATTAAAGAAATCTCATAGTACTTAGTTTAATCTAGGCGCTTTCACCTACAAAAACACTATGGGAAAGGATTTAGGTTTATATGGCAATATTAGATGATTTACAAGCGTTATATGACAATGGTTGGGATGTCTCTTTTGTTTACAAAGGGCAAGATTGTGCTATCTTACCAAATTCTGTTCATGATATTGTAGTGGTTATTGGAGATAAAGAATACCAGGTATCATCATTAAATGAACTGATTTCTTTAAAAATTGGCGATAATACTTTAATAAATATTATGGATGGAATTGAAGTGCAGTATTATTAAAATAAAAAGCACGTTTGACCGTGCTAGTTTCTTGCCTGCTGAACTCGTCAAATCTTAGCCCTTTTTTGGGGCTTTTTTGCTCCCCTTTTTGCGTACTTTGGGGGAGCAAGTAGTAAATAGTAATGTTAGTGATTTTTTATTAAAAAGCGCGTGATATAAGGGTTAGGGAACTATAAGGAAACATAAAATAGGAAGTTTTTTATTATACTACAAAATCGGCTTTTTTGGTAATAGAATTTCACTTTTTTTGGTATAATGGAAAGCAACAATGGACTAGAAAGAAGTAACATGCAAGATAAGATTGTCATCCATGGGGCACGCGCCCATAATTTAAAAAATATTGACGTGGAAATTCCACGTGACAAGCTAGTTGTGGTGACGGGGCTGTCGGGTTCGGGCAAGTCCAGTCTTGCCTTTGATACCCTTTATGCAGAAGGACAACGCCGCTACGTAGAAAGTCTGTCAGCCTATGCTCGTCAGTTTTTGGGCAATATGGAAAAGCCAGATGTGGACTCTATCGATGGTCTCAGCCCTGCCATTTCTATTGACCAGAAAACGACTAGTAAAAATCCTCGCTCAACTGTAGGAACTACGACGGAAATAAATGACTATCTACGTCTCCTCTATGCACGTGTAGGAACACCCTACTGTATCAACGGACATGGGGCTATCAAGGCTTCTTCTGTTGAACAGATTGTAGACAAGGTTTTGGAATTACCAGAGCGCCAGCGTCTGCAGATTTTGGCTCCTGTCATTCGTAAGAAAAAAGGGCAACATAAGACGCTGATTGAAAAGATTCAAAAGGATGGTTATGTTCGTGTCCGTGTCGATGGGGTTGTCTATGATGTGACCGAAGTTCCTGAACTTGAAAAGAATAAACAACACAATATCGATGTGGTGGTAGACCGTATTATCATCAAAGAAGGTATCCGTAGTCGTCTCTTTGATTCCATCGAAGCAGCCCTTCGTATCGCTGAAGGGTATGTCATTATTGATACCATGGATGATTCTGAGCTCCTCTTTTCAGAACATTATGCCTGCCCAGTCTGTGGTTTTACAGTTCCAGAACTAGAACCTCGTCTCTTCTCCTTCAATGCTCCGTTTGGTTCTTGTAGCGAGTGTGATGGTTTGGGGATCAAGCTAGAGGTTGATACGGACTTAGTCGTATCAGATGCTAGCAAGACCCTTCGTGAGGGAGCCTTAGCCCCTTGGAATCCCATCTCTTCTAACTATTATCCAAATATGCTAGAACAAGCTATGACAGCCTTCGGAGTGGACATGGATACTCCATTTGAAGCTTTGTCAGAGGAGGATAAGAATCTCATTTTCTATGGTTCAGATGGTAAGGAATTCCATTTCCACTATGAAAATGAATTCGGTGGAGTTCGCGACATCGACATTCCTTTTGAAGGTGTTATAGGGAATATCAAGCGTCGCTATCATGAAACCAATAGCGACTATACCCGCACACAAATGCGTCTTTATATGAATGAACTAACTTGTGGCACGTGTCACGGATATCGTCTCAATGACCAGGCCTTATCTGTTCGGGTAGGGGGAGAAAAAGGACTCCATATCGGAGAAATTTCAGACCTCTCTATCGCAGACCATTTGGAGGTTATTGATCAACTAAGCCTATCTGAAAATGAAGCTATCATCGCTCGTCCGATTCTTAAGGAAATCAAGGACCGCTTGACCTTCCTCAATAATGTCGGACTTAACTATCTGACCCTTTCTCGTTCGGCAGGAACCCTATCGGGTGGAGAAAGCCAACGTATTCGCTTGGCAACCCAGATTGGTTCCAATCTCTCAGGAGTGCTTTATATCCTAGACGAGCCGTCAATCGGTCTTCACCAGAGGGACAATGACCGCCTGATTGCCAGTCTGAAAAAGATGCGTGACTTGGGGAACACCTTAATCGTGGTAGAACACGATGAAGATACCATGCGAGAGGCTGATTATCTGATCGACGTCGGTCCTGGTGCAGGGGTCTTTGGTGGAGAGATTGTTGCCGCAGGAACGCCCAAGCAAGTGGCTCGCAACAGCAAGTCTATCACAGGTCAGTACTTGTCAGGCAAACGTGCCATTCCAGTGCCAGAAGAGCGTCGTGTCGGTAATGGTCGTTTTATCGAAGTGACGGGAGCGCGTGAAAACAACCTACAAAATATCACTGCTCGTTTCCCACTTGGGAAATTCATTGCGGTGACAGGGGTCTCTGGCTCAGGGAAGTCGACACTTATTAACAGCATTCTCAAAAAAGCCATTGCTCAAAAGCTTAATCGCAATTCAGATAAACCTGGAAAGTTTAAGACTATCTCAGGAATTGAGCATATCGATCGTCTGATAGACATTGACCAGAGTCCAATAGGACGAACACCGAGGTCTAATCCTGCGACTTATACAGGTGTTTTCGATGACATCCGAGACCTCTTTGCTCAGACAAATGAAGCCAAGATCCGTGGTTACAAAAAGGGTCGCTTCAGTTTCAATGTTAAGGGTGGTCGCTGTGAGGCCTGCTCTGGTGATGGTATTATCAAGATTGAAATGCACTTCTTGCCAGATGTTTACGTGGCTTGTGAAGTCTGCCATGGAACCCGCTATAACAGTGAAACGCTGGAAGTTCATTATAAGGAAAAGAATATCTCGCAAGTCTTGGATATGACCGTCAACGATGCGGTAGAATTTTTCAAACACATTCCGAAAATTCAACGCAAACTCCAGACGATCAAGGATGTAGGTCTAGGCTATGTGACCTTGGGGCAACCAGCCACGACACTTTCTGGTGGAGAAGCGCAACGTATGAAGCTGGCTAGCGAACTCCATAAACGCTCGACCGGTAAATCCTTCTACATTCTAGATGAACCGACAACTGGTCTTCATACCGAGGATATCGCGCGTCTACTGAAGGTCTTGTCTCGCTTTGTAGATGATGGTAATACAGTTCTCGTGATTGAGCACAATCTAGATGTCATCAAAACGGCAGACCATATCATCGATTTAGGTCCAGAAGGCGGTGTTGGTGGTGGTACCATCATTGCAACAGGAACTCCAGAGGAAGTAGCTGCCAATGAAGCAAGCTATACAGGACAGTATTTGAAAGGAAAGTTACATCATGAATAAACGTGTGCAAGCATTTCTCGATAAAATGCAAGAAAAAGAACTAGATGGTATCATTATCAATAACCTTAAAAACGTCTATTATTTGACAGGATTTTGGGGTTCAAATGGTACGGTCTTTATCTGTCGTGACCGTCAAATTTTGGTGACGGATGCCCGCTATATCATCGCTGCTAAGCAGGAAGTTACTGGTTTTGAGATTCTTGCAGAACGTGACGAGTTGGCTACTATCGCAAAAATTGCTAAAGACATGGGTCTTTCTCGTATCGGGTTTGAAGATGAAATCTCGGTTTCTTATTATCACCGCATGCAAGCCGCTTTTGAAGGTTTGGAACTAGTTCCACAAACTCAGTTTGTTGAAGCGCTTCGTATGATTAAGGATGAGACAGAGATTGCGACGATTCGTAAGGCTTGTTCAATCTCAGATCAAGCTTTCCACGATGCCCTTGAATTTATCAAGCCAGGGAAGACTGAAATTGAAATTGCCAATTTCCTGGACTTCCGTATGCGTGAATTAGGCGCTGCTGGTTTGTCTTTTGACACGATTCTAGCGAGTGGGATTAACTCTTCTAAACCCCATGCCCACCCAATGCACAAACCAGTAGAACTAGGCGAAGCAATCACTATGGATTTTGGGTGCCTTTATGACCACTATGTCAGTGATATGACACGTACCATCTACCTAGGTCATGTCAGTGATGAACAAGCAGAAATTTACAACACCGTTTTGAAGGCTAATCAAGCTCTGATTGACCAAGCTAAGGCTGGCTTAGGTTTCCGTGACTTTGACAAAATCCCTCGTGATATCATTGTGGAAGCAGGCTATGGAGAATACTTTACACACGGTATCGGACACGGTATCGGACTTGATATCCACGAAGAGCCATACTTTAGCCAAACTTCCAAAGAAGTTATCAAAACTGGTATGGTCTTGACTGATGAACCAGGTATCTATATCGAAGGTAAATATGGGGTTCGTATCGAAGATGATATCCTGATTACAGATACCGGTTGTGAGTTATTAACCCTTGCTCCGAAAGAATTGATCGTAATCTAAGAAAAATGAGATAAATCGTTGACTTTTACTAGTTAAAGGTTTATACTGAAAGGCGAAAACGGTAGGTGAGGCTACCATAGGGATACGGATGACTACCGCAAAGCAGTGGAGACACTACTCGTTGGTCAACAGTCCTGATCGCGAAGGTCAAGACTAAGCTCATTACATCGCCCTATGGAGTTAAAGCTTGAACGAAAACAGATAATGAGTTTTTTAGTCCTGCCATTTTATGGCAGGACTTTCTGCTGTTTTAGAAGAAAGAAGGGAGACAAACGATGCAAATTGACGATCATCCAGAACCGCACATACACAGCCAATCGCTGATTTGTGTCGTTCTGTCCTTATAAAGTGATTGGTCTCTGTGTATGATACTCTTCGAAAATCAAATTCAAACCACGTCAACGTCGCCTTACCGTACTCAAGTACAGCCTGTGGCTAGTTTCCTAGTTTGCTCTTTGATTTTCATTGAGTATGAAATCACCATTTATACAGATAGGAGAAACCAATGAAAACTACAAAAGAAAGACTAGCAGCAGCTATTCAAACTCCATTAAAAGATAGTCTAGCTTTTTACCATACAAGTCTAAAAGGCTTGGACCAAGAGCAAGTCGAAGAAAACCGTGACCTATATGGTGAAAACACCATTACCAAGGGTCAAGAGGATTCCATCTTTAAAAAGATTTATGAGTCCATTATCAATCCTTTCACAATCATTTTGCTTGTGATTGCCTTTATTTCTCTCGTTACAAACGTCTGGCTGGCCAAACCTGGTCAAGAGGATCCAACGACTTCTATCATTATCGTTGTCTTAGTTTTGATTTCAGGAGGTATCCGTTTTGTCCAAGAATTGCGGAGTGACAAGGCAACAACCAATCTTTCAAAAATGATTGTCAATACAGCAACTGTTATTCGCGATGGTCTTGAACAAGAGTTACCCATCGATGACTTGGTTGTGGGAGACCTCGTGAAATTGAGCGCTGGAGATATGATTCCAGCAGATGTCATCTTATTTGAATCACGAGACTTTTTTGTTCAACAGTCAGGTTTGACTGGAGAAAGTGATGCAGTCGAAAAACTTGCTTTAAATAAAGCTACAAATCAAAATGTAGAGAGTCTTTTAGAAGCAGAATCTTTGGCATTCATGGGGACAAACGTTATCTCAGGAAGTGCTACAGCTATGGTTTTAGCTGTTGGTGATGACACCATGATGGGAGCTATTGAACAGACTCTCAACACCTACGATGAACCAACTTCTTTTGAACGTGAAATGAACAGCATTTCTTGGCTCTTGATCCGTTTGATGCTTGTCATGGTTCCGATTGTGTTTTTCGCAAATGGTTTGACCGATGGAGACTGGCTAGAGGCTGGAGTCTTTGCCTTGAGTGTTGGTGTCGGACTTACACCAGAAATGCTTCCAATGATTATTACAGCCAGCTTGGCCAAAGGTTCTATTATCATGGCCAAGGAAAAGGTGGTTATCAAAAAACTTAATGCTATCCAGGACTTAGGAGCAATCGATATCCTATGTACGGACAAGACTGGAACTTTAACGCAGGATGAGATTGTTTTAGAATATCCTTTGGATATTCACGGTGATTTGGATATGGCAGTCTTAAGAAGAGCCTATCTAAATTCACATTTCCAAACAGGTTTGAAAAACTTGATGGACCGTGCCATCATCAGTAGAACTGAAAAAGAAGCTAAAGAACACGTTATTCTACAAAATTTGGATACTAGCTTCCAAAAAATCGACGAACTTCCATTTGACTTTGAACGTAGACGCATGAGTGTCATCGTCAAAGATGATAGCAATGTCGTTAGTATGGTTACCAAAGGTGCTTTAGAAGAAATGTTGAACATTTCGACACATGTGGAGTACCGCGGAGAGATCATTCCCCTAACCGAAGACATTCGCCAAGAAGTACTAGCAGAAGTTGCGCAATTAAACCGTCAAGGTTTGCGTGTCTTAGGTGTAGGGTACAAATCAGGTCTACGTGAAGACTATGCTTATACCGTGACTGATGAAAGTGACATGATCCTTACGGGTTATCTTGCTTTCTTGGATCCACCAAAACCATCTGCAGCACCAGCTATTCAGGCTCTGCTTGAGCATGGTGTCAAAACAAAAATTTTAACTGGGGATAATGAAAAAGTAACCCAAGCCATCTGTGAAAAGGTTGGTTTGGATGTTGAACACATCCTTTTGGGAGCTGATATCGACCAAATGACAGACCAAGAATTGGCAGAAGTTGTTGAAAGAGTTACAGTCTTTGCTAAATTGTCACCTGACCAAAAAGCGCGTATCATTCTACAGTTGAAGAGAAATGGTCATGGAGTTGGTTATATGGGTGACGGTATTAATGATGCCCCATCTATGAAGGTAGCAGATGTCGGTATTTCTGTAGATACAGCAGTCGATATCGCCAAAGAAACTGCGGATGTTATTTTGTTAGACAAGGATCTCATGGTTCTTGAAACGGGTATCGTTGAAGGTCGTAAGGTCTACGCCAACATGACCAAGTACATCAAGATGACCGTCAGTTCAAACTTTGGGAATATCTTCTCACTCCTTGTTGCGAGTATCTTCTTGCCATTTTTACCAATGGCTCCTGTTCATCTCATTGTCCTAAATCTAGTCTATGATTTGTCTTGTGTGGCATTGCCATTTGATAATGTGGATCAAGACTTTCTCAAACAACCTCATACATGGGAAGCAAAATCCATTACGCGATTTATGGTTTGGATGGGGCCAATCTCATCTATCTTTGATATTTTGACCTTTATCTTCCTCTACTTTATCATTGTTCCTTTGGTGACAGGTCATCATTATGTTCATGGTTCTGAATCTGCCCTTCAGTTTATTATCTTGTTCCAAACAGGATGGTTCATCGAATCTATGTGGTCTCAAACCATGGTCATCCATATGCTTCGTACAGCAAAAGTTCCTTTTGTACAAAGCAGACCAGCTTGGCTTGTGATTTTGACAACTTTGGTTGCAGCCCTTTTCGTAACTAGTCTACCTTATGGACCACTAGTAAATATCCTTCGTTTAGCTCCATTGGGACTGCCATATTTCTTGTTTTTGGTTGGTATTATTTTCTTGTACATGTTTAGCGTCACAGTTATTAAGAAATTTTACATTAGGAAGTACAATGAATGGTTATAGTTCGGTTTTTGTCAAGAAAAAAGATAGAAAACTGGGGAAAAAGTTAAATTTTTTTAAAAATAGGTCGCAAGTCGGATGTTTTTTATGGTATAATAGAATAAACTGATAGTAACATGTAGCGAAAGGGGTAGGTACATGATCAAAATTTATACAGTCTCAAGTTGTACTAGCTGTAAAAAAGCTAAGACCTGGCTCAATGCCCACCAGTTAAGTTATAAAGAACAAAACCTCGGTAAAGAGGGGATTTCTAGAGAAGAATTATTAGATATTCTAACAAAAACAGACAATGGAATTGCGAGCATTGTATCATCAAAGAATCGCTACGCTAAAGCTCTTGGAGTTGATATCGAAGATTTGAGTGTCAATGAAGTGCTTAATTTAATCATGGAAACACCACGCATCCTAAAAAGTCCAATTCTTGTCGACGAGAAACGTTTACAAGTTGGCTATAAAGAAGATGACATTCGTGCCTTCTTGCCACGCTCTGTCCGCAATGTAGAAAATGCAGAAGCACGTTTACGTGCAGCACTATAAAACATAAAGGCTGGGAGTGACTCCTAGCCTTATTTGATAGATAAATAAGGAAAAATAAATATGAAGAAGATAGTTATCGGTACAGTTGCCCTTCTATTTTTACTAGCTGGCTGTGGACAAAAAAAAGAGTCTGCGGAACCTTCTAAAGACACAACGACAGAAGCTCTTCAATCAACTCTACCTGTTTTAGAGAATGCCAATAACAATACAGTTGTAACCAAGACTCTTGTTCTACCTGTTGACGAAAATGGGGTTCAACAAACCCAGACCATTACCTATAAGGGCAAACAGTTCTTGACCTTAACGATTCAGCAAAAACGACAAGTTTCAGAAGACCTCAAGAACTTTATTGCAGAGCATGGATTAGGGGAAGCAAAAAAGGCCTTGAAAGAAGGTGAAGACAAGGATGAATCAGTCCAAGAAGCACGTAAAATTCCTGGATTTAGCCTTGAAACCAATCTTTTAAGTGAGACCGAGATTGAAACAAAAACAAGTTATGATTTTCAAGTTCTAGACGTTAAAAAGGCAAGCGAAAGCGAATATTTAAAAAATGTAGGTTTAGAAAATCTACTAAAAAACGAACCAGAAGAATATATTGAAAATAGAGTAGCAAGTGGCGCGACTGTCCAGTAAGGACGTTACAGAAAAACAACAAATTCAGAATGTGTTATTTGTAGAAAGGTTGTGAATGTGCTATAATAGTACTATTCTAAGGAAAGAGGGTGTTAGAATGGGATTTACTGAAGAAACCGTACGTTTTAAATTGGACGATTCCAATAAAAAAGAGATCAGTGAAACATTGACAGAAGTCTATGCTTCATTGAACGAGAAGGGGTATAACCCTATTAATCAAATTGTGGGCTATGTTCTCAGTGGAGACCCAGCTTACGTTCCTCGTTACAATAACGCAAGAAATCAAATCCGTAAATACGAACGCGATGAGATTGTTGAAGAATTGGTCCGCTACTACCTTAAGGGACAAGGAGTCGATCTATAACCAATGAGAATTATGGGGTTGGACGTTGGTTCCAAAACAGTAGGAGTAGCGATTAGCGATCCGTTAGGTTTTACAGCGCAAGGACTCGAAATCATCCAAATCAATGAAGACCAGGGAGAGTTCGGTTTTGAACGACTCAAGGAATTGGTTGATAGCTATAAGGTGGAGCGCTTTGTTGTTGGTTTACCTAAAAATATGAACAATACCAGTGGACCGCGAGTGGAAGCGAGTCAAGCCTATGGAGAAAAACTGGAAGAACTCTTTGGTTTGCCAGTAGAATACCAGGATGAGCGCTTGACAACGGTTGCTGCGGAACGCATGTTGATTGAGCAAGCAGACGTTAGTCGTAATAAGCGTAAAAAAGTTATTGATAAATTAGCCGCTCAATTGATTTTGCAAAATTATTTAGATAGAAAATTTTAAGACAGAGGAGAAACTATGTCACACGATCACAACCACGATCACGAAGAACGTGAACTTATTACACTTGTAGATGAGCAAGGAAACGAAACTTTATTTGAAATCCTTTTGACTATTGACGGAAAAGAAGAATTTGGTAAAAACTATGTTCTTCTTGTACCAGTTAATGCAGAAGAAGATGAAAACGGAGAAGTTGAAATTCAAGCTTACTCATTCATCGAAAATGAAGATGGAACTGAAGGTGAATTGCAACCAATCCCTGAAGATTCAGACGATGAATGGAACATGATTGAAGAAGTCTTCAACAGCTTTATGGAGGAGTGATACAGTCTGGGAGACTGTATCAGCCCTGCTTCTAGAAATTAGAAAAAGCAGGAACATCCGGGGAACATTTTTACCCTGACGCTAAAAAATAAAAACCGTCAGTAAGTCTGGGGAACGTTTTTAGCCCAACTCCTAGAAACTAGAAAGAGTTGGAACGTCCAGTGGACGTTTTTAGCCCGTATCGAAATAAAATATAGCTAAATCAGTAAAAAGCGAAGAAATTCTTCGCTTTTTTATTAAGGATTAAGGAGATAAGCATGTTTGAAGTTGAAAAATGGCTTCATAGTCGGATTGGCTTGAATTTTAGATCAGGATTGGGACGGATGCAAAGAGCAGTAGATTTACTGGGAAACCCTGAGCAAACCTATCCGATCATCCATGTAACGGGTACTAATGGCAAGGGTTCTACTATTGCCTTTATGAGGGAACTCTTTGTTTCTCATGGCAAAAAGGTTGGCACCTTTACTTCGCCCCACATTGTTAGTATCCATGATCGCATCTGTATCAATGGTGAACCCATATCGGACGAAGATTTTATTCGTTTAGCAGATCAAGTCAAAGCAATGGAGCAAAGACTTCTAGAAACTCACGATCAGCTATCTTTTTTTGAGTTGCTGACCTTGATTGCTTTGCTTTATTTTAAAGAGCAAAAAGTAGATTTGGTCCTACTGGAAGTTGGGATAGGTGGACTTCTTGATACTACCAATGTCGTGACAGGAGAAATTGCAATCATCACATCAATCGGCCTCGATCACCAGGAGACCTTGGGCGATAGTCTGGTAGCAATTGCAGAGCAGAAAGCAGGAATTTTTAAGCCCGGGAACTCAGCTGTGATTGCAAATTTAGCACCGGAAGCCCAACTCGTTTGTAAAAAAACTGCTACTAATTTGGGTGTAAGTCTCTACCAAGCTAATAAAGATTTTTCTTTCCGAAGTGGGAACTTCTATTCTTCTCTAGCTGACTTTAATCACCTAATATTGGGATTAGAGGGAGCCTATCAGGAGGAAAATGCAGCTCTTGCCTTGCAGGCTTTTCTACTATTTATGGCACAAAGAAACGAGAAAGTAGATCAAGAAGCGGTACGTGCTGCCTTGCAAGCTACTAAATGGGCTGGAAGGCTAGAAGCTGTCACTGAGCACATCTATTTGGACGGCGCTCACAATTTACCAGCTCTAGAGCGTTTGGTTGAGTTTATCCAAGAAAAAATCCAGCAAGGGTATCAGCCTCAAATTCTTTTTGGTGCGCTAAAGCGGAAAGATTACAGTGGGATGCTTGCTTATTTAACAGAGCATTTACCTGACGCGGATCTCTATGTTACGAGTTTTAACTATCAGGGCTCCTTAGGCGAGCAAGACTTGAGTGGTTATAGAATAGTTAGTTCCTATCAAGAATTTATAGATACTTTTGAAGCTTCTGCAGGAGATAAAGCCCTGCTATTTGTGACAGGATCTCTCTACTTTATATCTGAGGTTCGCGCTTGTATTATGAAACAAAAGTCATTTGATTGACCCTCCTATCTTTATTTGTTATAGTAAAGGTGTGGTGGCTCAGCAGGGTTATTCTGATTTTAAGCCACTAAAAGAAAGGAGACATTATGTCACTAAAAAAATTCACACTTTCTCTTGCTTCTTTGGCAAGTCTTAGTCTCTTAGTTGCATGTTCGCCAAAAAAGCAGGCAACTCCTTCAACTCAAGCAAGCACCAGTACGGAAGTAACAACTGGTCAGCAAGCGGAAACGACTATTTCTAGTTCGACGGCTAGTTCAGTAACTAACATTGATGGAACCTATAAAGGGCAAGATGAGGGAGACAGCATTACTCTCGTTGTTACTGGTAATACTGGAACATGGACGGAAGTAGAGCCTGATGGTGATCAGGAAATTAAAAAGGTCACCTTTGAACCAGAAAGTCAGAAAGTCATCATCGGAGATGACGTCAAGATTTATGTAGCTGAGGAGAATCAAATAATCATCGATGACATGGACCGTGAGGTTTCTGATCGTATTGTCTTAAAAAAATAGATATTTTTAAGGATTTGGATCTAGTTAAAATAGATTCAAATCCTTTTTTATCGGTTTTTGGTATAAAAAACTCCATACTGTTAAGGTAGTTATTTTCTACCAAAAAGTATGGAGTGGATGGAGTTAAAGGAATCGTTCTTGTAAAAAGTGAGCAACTCCGTCTTCTTCGTTGGTTAGTGGTAATTGCTCGTCTGCGAAAGAAAGTAGAGCGGGATTAGCATTTTTCATGGCATATCCTCTACCTGCAAAGGATAGCATTTCTTGGTCATTGTGTTCGTCACCAAAGGCAATCAGGTTCTGTCTGTCTATATTCATGACATTGAGGAGGTATTCAAGGGCAAAGGCCTTGTGAACTCCCTTTGGAGTACATTCGAGGATGTTCAAAGGACCACCCCAAGTGTTAATATTGAGTTGATGCTTGTAAAAACGGTTCATCTCTTCTGCCAGTGCATATTTATCGTCGGCCCTAGTTTGTAATAAAATACAGTTAGGCCCCTTGGTCACTAAGTCGGAGTTGAATTGATTTTCAGGGCGAAAGTTTTCAACGCCAAACAATTTAGGATTGGCAATTTCCTTGTCTGGGGCTGTAATGTAAAACTTTTTACGGTATTCACCTGCAATAAAGTCTGCCTCAATCTCCTCTTTTCGTTTTACGATATCCAAGAGATATTTTTTGTCCACAGTAAGGCATTTTTCATGTTTCCAAGCCCTACCAGGTAGGTGAGTGAGCGAACCATTGAAGTTGATCATTGGGGTCTCAAGTTCAAGTTGGTCATAAAAATCTTTGGCCATACGATATGGGCGACCGGTTGCAATAATGACTTTGTGGCCTTTTTTAGAGATTTTTTTAATTGTTTCAATAGTAAAGTCAGAAAGTTTACTTTCAGAGTTGAGTAGGGTTCCGTCTAAATCAACGGCAATCATTTTTTTAGTCATAAAATCCTCCCGAATCTAGTTTCAGATAAGATGTTTTCTATTATATCAAAAAGCTAAGAGAAAAGCTGACAATAAGCAAAAACGAAAAGAATAATATCTGATAAGATTTTTATAATTCAAGAAAAATACCTTGAAAATATGAATGATTGATGATATAATAGTCATATTGTTCGTAAAATGACAAAGGAGATTAAAAATGGACAAACTATTTAAACTAAAAGAGCACGGGACAGATGTCCGTACAGAGGTTCTTGCTGGTTTAACAACTTTCTTTGCAATGAGTTATATTCTCTTTGTAAACCCTCAAATGCTTTCACAAACAGGAATGCCTGTTCAGGGTGTATTCTTGGCAACAATCATCGGTTCTGTTGTGGGAACTTTGATGATGGCCTTCTATGCTAACTTGCCATATGCTCAAGCCCCAGGTATGGGACTTAACGCCTTCTTTACCTTTACAGTCGTATTTGGGATGGGTTATACTTGGAAAGAAGCTCTTGGGATGGTCTTCATCTGTGGAGTTATTTCACTGATTATTACATTGACCAATGTTCGTAAAATGATCATTGAGTCTATTCCTACAACACTTCGTTCAGCAATTTCAGCTGGTATTGGTGTTTTCCTTGCTTATGTTGGTATCAAGAATGCTGGCCTTTTGAAATTCTCAATTGACCCCGGTACTTATACTGTAGCAGGTGAAGGAGCAGATAAGGCTCAAGCGGCTCTTACTGCAAACTCAGCAGCTGTTCCAGGTTTGGTAGATTTCAATACTCCAGCTGTATTAGTAGCTCTTGCAGGTCTTGCTATTACGATCTTCTTTGTTGTTAAAGGTATCAAAGGTGGGATCATCCTTTCTATCTTAACAACGACAGTCCTTGCTATTGCGGTTGGTCTTGTTAATTTGTCAGGAATCGATTTTGCTAGCAACAATCTTTCAGCAGCAGTTAACGACCTAGGAACTTTATTTGGTGCAGCCCTTGGTTCAGAAGGTTTGGGTTCTCTGATTTCAAATACTTCACGTTTACCTGAAACCTTGATGGCCATTCTTGCCTTCTCATTGACTGATATTTTTGATACAATTGGTACTCTTATCGGTACAGGTGAAAAAGTTGGTATCATCGCTACAAGTGGTGAGAACAATGAATCAGCTAAATTGGATAAGGCTCTATATTCTGACTTGGTGGCGACATCAGTTGGTGCCATTGCAGGTACTTCAAACGTTACAACTTATATTGAGTCAGCAGCAGGGATCGGTGCTGGTGGACGTACTGGATTGACAGCCTTAGTTGTTGCTATCTGTTTTGCCCTATCAAGCTTCTTTAGCCCACTTCTAGCGATTGTTCCTTCAGCTGCGACAGCACCAATTTTGATTATTGTCGGAATTATGATGCTCTCTAACTTGAAAAATATCCCTTGGGACGATATGTCAGAAGCAGTTCCAGCCTTCTTCACTTCTATCTTTATGGGATTCAGCTACTCAATCACACAAGGGATTGCCGTTGGTTTCTTGACTTATACTTTGACAAAGATTGTTAAAGGTCAAATCAAAGAAGTGCATGTCATGATTTGGATTTTGGATGCTTTGTTCATCTTGAACTACATTAGCATGGCTCTAAACTAAAGACAAAATCTTTAAAAAAGAAGGAGGAAACTCCTCTTTTTTTATTACTAGAAATGTCGCAAAAGAAAACTTTTTGGTATAATAATAACATGCACACAAAAAATGAAGATGAACTAATCGCTCTTGGACAAGAGTTGGGTAGTCTACTTGAAAAAAATGATGTATTGATTTTGACTGGTGAATTAGGTGCTGGAAAAACCACATTAACAAAAGGTCTAGCTAAAGGACTAGGGATTCATCAAATGATCAAAAGTCCTACTTATACCATTGTTCGAGAATATGAAGGACGCCTACCCTTATATCACTTGGATGTTTACCGCATCGAAGGAGATGCAGATTCAATCGACCTTGATGAATTTCTTTTTGGTTCAGGTGTGACGGTTATTGAGTGGGGACACCTATTAGGTGAGGCTCTTCCAGCCGACTATCTGGAATTAGAAATTCTTAAAGATGGTGAGGGCCGTGAAGTTGTCTTTCATGCTCATGGTCAACGAGCGACAGAACTTTTGAAGAGGCTTACGAATGGAGTATGATTTATTAATTCGTGAAGCAGAAGCCCAAGATGCTACAGAACTTATTGCACTTTTGGATCAGATTGGTCATGAGTCTAGTTTTACCAGTCTGGATGAAAATGGAATTGCAATGAGTGAATCCGAAATGCAGCGTTTTATTGATAAGCAGGCCCAGTCGGATAATCAGATTACTTTACTAGCTTATTTGAATGAAGAATTGGCAGGAGTGATCAATATAACGGCTGATCAACGTCCGCGAGTGCGGCATATTGGGGATATCTTTTTGGGTATCAAAAAAGCCTATTGGGGAAATGGTCTTGGTAGTATCTTGATGGAAGAAGCTATTGAGTGGGCCCAGTCGAGTGGAAGTATTCGACGTTTACAATTGACAGTTCAAAAACGAAATCTGGCAGCTGTTCATCTATATAAAAAGCTGGGCTTCATCATTGAAGGTCAGCAGGAACGCGGTGCTTGTATAGAAGGAGGAGAGTTTCTTGATGTTTACCTGATGGGTCGACTGATAGACGAATAAATGTATGGCAAAAAAAATAATCGGAATGTTTTTAGGCTTTGTTCTTGTGACAGTGCTTGGTGTAGGAGCTTATGCCTATACTATCTACCACCAAAGTACACAGACTTTAGCCAAAACTTATAAACAAATCGGAGAAGAAACCAAGGTTATCGAGGCAACTGAACCATTGACAATCCTATTGATGGGGGTAGATACGGGGAATGTTGAACGTACAGACCCATGGGCAGGAAATAGTGATTCAATGATCTTGGTAACAGTGAATCCTAAAACCAAGAAAGTCGTTATGATGAGTTTGGAACGTGATATTCTGACACAAATCCAACAACCAGATGGTAGTGTTAGAGAAGCTAAACTCAACGCTGCCTATGCTGATGGTGGGGCAGAGCTTGCCATATCGACCATTCAAAAAATGATGAATATCCATATCGACCGCTATGTGATGGTCAATATGCACGGTCTTCAAAGAATGGTTGATGCTGT
This sequence comes from Streptococcus infantis, assembly GCF_015546995.1. Taxonomy (GTDB): domain Bacteria; phylum Bacillota; class Bacilli; order Lactobacillales; family Streptococcaceae; genus Streptococcus; species Streptococcus infantis_J. The sequence goes on along the minus strand of NZ_JADMUH010000002.1, from coordinate 60,949 downwards.
CGGAGGTATCACAGTAAACAACACTCTAGGTTTCCCAATCTCTATCCAAGACCAGGAACCATTTAACACGATTTCTATCGGGGTTGGAGAGCAAACATTAAATGGTGAAGAGGCTCTGGTGTATTCACGCATGCGCTATCAGGATCCAGAGGGAGACTACGGCCGTCAGAAACGTCAGCGCGAAGTCATTCAAAAGATTGTCGAAAAAATCCTTAGTTTGAATAGTGTCAGTCACTACCAAGAAATTCTGAAGGCTCTTAGCGACAATATGCAGACAAATATCGAGATTACGACTACAACAATCCCTCAATTGATGGGTTATCAAGATTCCTTTAAAAATATTGATTCTCAGCAATTGCGCGGAGAAGATGCAATGATTGACGGGATATCATACCAAATCGTGACATCTGAGCATATGTTAGAGATGCAAAATCTTTTACGTCGTTCATTGGACAAACCAGAAATTACCGAATTGGAGACAAATGTAGTCTTGTATGAAAATATTTATGGTCGTTTGCCGCAAACGGATGGTTCTGTTGCAGTTCAGGAACAACAAGGACTACAAGGACAACAAGAACAATAAGAAATGAATACTCAAATCGTAGGAATTTTCCTGCGATTTTTTCAAAGAAATCCGAATAGATAAGTAGGAGGAAAAAATGAAAGCGGAAATAATAGCTGTTGGGACAGAAATTCTAACAGGTCAAATCGTCAATACCAATGCTCAGTTTTTATCTGAAAAGTTGGCTGAAATCGGTGTTGATGTCTACTTCCAAACGGCTGTAGGAGATAATGAATCTCGTCTCTTATCCTTGTTGGAAATTGCTCAGAAACGGAGTGATTTAGTTATCCTAACGGGAGGACTAGGTCCAACAGAGGATGACTTGACCAAACAAACCTTGGCACAATTTCTAGGGCGTGATTTGACTTTTGATGCTCAAGCACAGGCTAAATTAGATGATTTCTTTGCTCATCGCCCAGACTATGCTCGAACTCCAAATAATGAACGCCAAGCTCAAATCGTTGAGGGTTCAACTTCGCTACCCAATGAAACGGGACTAGCAGTCGGAGGCATGATTGAGGTGGCTGGCGTGACCTATGTTGTCCTACCAGGGCCACCAAGCGAACTAAAACCCATGGTTTTAAATGAATTGCTTCCGAGATTGACAACTGGAGCTAAGTTGTACTCACGTGTGCTTCGTTTCTTTGGCATTGGCGAGAGCCAGCTAGTAACGATTCTGTCAGATTTGATTGAAGAGCAGACTGATCCAACTTTGGCACCTTATGCAAAAATAGGAGAAGTGACTCTGCGCTTGTCTACAAAGGCTCGCAGTGAGAGCGAGGCTAGAAAAGCTTTGGATAATCTGGAGGATCAAATTCTTGCCCGCCAGACTTTTGAAGGTGTTGCTTTAAAGGATATCTGCTATGGTTATGGTGAGGAAGCGAGTCTAGCTAGTGTAGTTGTTGAGGAGTTGAAAAAGCAGCATAAAACCATAACGGCTGCGGAAAGTTTGACAGCAGGGCTTTTTCAAGCAACTTTGGCAGACTTTTCGGGAGTGTCAGCTATCTTCAAAGGTGGTTTTGTCACTTATAGTCTGGAAGAAAAGGCTAAGATGTTAGATATTCCACAAGTAGAGTTGGAAAAACATGGAGTTGTTTCAGCCTTTACGGCGGAAAAAATGGCAGATCAGGCACGGCTTAAAACTCAATCAGACTTTGGAGTTAGCTTGACAGGAGTGGCTGGTCCGGATAGTCTAGAAGGCCATCCTGCTGGTACAGTTTTTATCGGTTTGTCTCAAGTATCAGGCACAGAAGTTGTTCAGGTCAATATAGCTGGAAGAAGTCGAGCAGATGTTCGTAAAATTGCGGTTATGCATGCGTTTAACTTAGTTCGCAAAGCTTTATTAAGTGACTGACTTTTGATATAATAGAAGAAGGTTCTTAGAATCATTAAAATATAGGAGAACAAAATGGCGAAAAAACCAACAAAAAAATTAGATGAAATTGGGAAAAAATTTGGAGCTGATCGTGAAAAAGCTTTGAATGATGCTCTTAAATTGATTGAAAAAGATTTTGGTAAGGGTTCAATCATGCGCTTGGGTGAGAGAGCAGAGCAAAAAGTGCAAGTGATGAGTTCAGGCTCTTTGGCACTTGATATTGCACTCGGTTCAGGTGGTTATCCAAAGGGGCGTATCATCGAAATCTACGGTCCAGAGTCATCAGGTAAGACAACAGTTGCCCTTCACGCTGTAGCGCAAGCACAAAAAGAAGGTGGAATTGCAGCCTTTATAGATGCGGAACACGCTCTTGACCCAGCCTATGCAGCAGCTCTTGGGGTTAACATTGACGAATTGCTCTTGTCACAACCAGACTCAGGTGAGCAAGGTCTTGAAATTGCAGGGAAATTGATCGACTCAGGTGCGGTTGACCTTGTGGTTATTGACTCAGTTGCAGCTCTTGTACCTCGTGCGGAAATCGATGGAGATATCGGAGATAGCCACGTTGGTCTTCAAGCTCGTATGATGAGCCAAGCTATGCGTAAACTCGGTGCTTCTATCAACAAGACAAAGACAATTGCTATCTTCATCAACCAGTTGCGTGAAAAAGTAGGGGTTATGTTTGGAAATCCAGAAACAACTCCTGGTGGACGCGCCCTTAAATTCTATGCTTCAGTCCGTTTGGATGTGCGTGGAAGTACACAAATCAAGGGAACTGGTGATCAAAAAGATACGAACGTTGGTAAAGAAACTAAGATTAAAGTTGTGAAAAACAAGGTGGCTCCACCGTTCAAAGAAGCTCTTGTTGAAATCATGTATGGTGAAGGGATTTCTAGAACTGGTGAACTCTTGAAGATTGCTAGTGATTTGGATATTATCCAAAAAGCAGGTGCTTGGTACTCATACAAGGGTGAAAAAATCGGACAAGGTTCTGAGAATGCTAAGAAATACTTGGCAGATCACCCAGAAATCTTTGATGAAATTGACCACCAAGTCCGTGTTCAATATGGTTTAATTGAAGAGGAAGAAGGTTCTAAAGCAAGTGCAGCAGCTGATGCAGAATCTAACCAAGAAGTAACACTTGATTTGGGCGATGCTCTTGAAATTGAAATTGAAGAATAAAAAGAAAAGTAGCAGTAAAACTGCTACTTTTTTTATTTCGTGTTGACTAGTGGTCACTAAAGCGTCGGTATTCGATACGAAAGTCGAAGTAGTTCTCTTCTTGCAATTTTTGAAAGATGTTCCGATAGGCCTCTTCATCAAAGTGGTCGCCACGATAGAGAATTTCGAAACTCATTCCCTCGTATTCCAAGAAGGCGTTGGCAGTTTTAAAGCCATTTTGTAAGTAAAAGTCCATGCGGGATTTTCTTTGTTCAAGATTGTCACAGTCTTCGTCTAATCGCTCCACTTCAAGAATCATGGTACGCTGGTAAAAATCAATGAGTTTTTCAATGATTTCTCTCCCGTACCCATGACTGCGGAGATGGGGCATAATGGCAAAGAAACTAATGTAGAAAGCTTTTTGATTAGAAATGGCAAAAGCGAAGCCGACAAATTCTTCTTCGTTATAAAAGGCGAAAAAGTGGGCGTCATCTCTATCCTGGTAACTTAAAAATTCTTCCAAAGAGACGCGTTCTTCTTCAGGGAAGGCCTCCTTGTTTAATTGTTCCACTTTCTCAAGGTCTGGGAATACATCTGTAATTAACTGACTTGTTAAGCTCATACATACCCTCCTTTTCTGTCACGATTATACCAGATTATTTACATATAGGCAACGCTTTCTTAAGGAAACTCCCTTGTTCCTCAACTTGAAAGCTGATATAATAGCCTTATGAATAAAAAATCAACGGTGGACTTGATTCATGGGCCCATTCTTCCTTCACTGATTAGTTTTGCATTACCGATTTTACTATCCAATATTTTTCAGCAACTTTACAATACAGCTGATATTTTGATTGTTGGACGTTTTTTGGGACAAAATTCCTTGGCGGCAGTCGGAGCTACGACAGCCATTTTTGATTTGATTATTGGCTTTGCTCTCGGAGTCGGAAATGGGATGGGAGTTGTTATTGCTCGGCTTTATGGCGCTCGTAATTTTACAAAGATTAAAGAGGCTGTCGCAGCGACTTGGATTTTAGGTGCAATCCTGAGTGCTCTTGTCATGCTGATGGGTTTCTTCGGTCTTTATCCGCTTTTACAATATCTCGAAACACCTGCAGAAATCCTCCCCCAATCCTATGAATACATCTCAATGATTGTTAGCTGCGTGGGAGTTAGCTTTGCCTATAATCTCTTTGCAGGATTACTACGCTCGATTGGTGATAGCCTTGCGGCGCTTGCCTTTCTTATCTTTTCAGCCATTGTTAATGTCATTCTAGATTTATATTTTATTACACAACTGCAATTGGGGGTTCAGTCTGCAGGTCTTGCAACTATCATCTCGCAAGGTTTGTCCGCTATTCTCTGTTATTTCTATATCCGAAAGAATGTTCCAGAGCTTCTTCCAAGCTTGAAGCACTTCAAATGGAATAAGGATCTCTATATTGATCTCTTGGAGCAGGGACTAGCCATGGGGCTGATGGGGTCAATCGTTTCTATCGGAAGTGTTATTTTGCAATCCTCTGTTAATGGCTTTGGAGCAGTTATTATCAGTGCTCAAACGGCAGCACGTAGAATCATGGCCTTTGCCCTATTGCCAATGACGGCAATTTCGGCTTCTATGACGACTTTTATCTCTCAAAACTTTGGGGCAAAACGTCCAGATCGTATCGTCCAAGGTCTTCGTTTAGGGAGCTATTTGAGTATGGCTTGGGCAACCTTTGCTTGTGTGTTCCTATTTTTTGCAAGTCCTAGCCTAGTTTCTTTCTTAGTGAGTTCAACAGATGGTTACTTGATTGAAAATGGGACCTTGTACCTACGTATTAGTTCAGTTTTCTATCCATTTTTGAGTCTTTTATTGATTTATAGAAATAGTTTGCAGGGCCTCGGTCAAAAACTCTTACCCCTCATATCTAGTTTTATCGAGTTTATCGGGAAAATTGTTTTTGTCGCTTGGATTATTCCTTGGGCAGGTTATACAGGTGTGATTCTATGTGAACCACTACTTTGGCTTGTTATGACTGCACAACTTTATATCTCACTCTCTCAGCACCCTTGGATAAAAGAAGGCAAGAAAATCTTGGCAGTCGGTGGAAAATCCTAGCTTAATTTACAAAAGAAAATCCATTTCCTCTAGTGAAAATCAGCTAGACTTGTGTTATAATAAGAAAGATTAAAATGTGAAAAAAGGAGATTCCTAATGGGACGTAAATGGGCCAATATCGTAGCCAAGAAAACGGCTAAAGATGGAGCTAACTCTAAAGTATATGCAAAATTTGGTGTAGAAATCTATGTAGCAGCTAAAAAAGGGGAACCAGATCCAGAACTCAACACTGCTTTGAAATTCGTTATCGACCGTGCTAAACAAGCGCAAGTGCCAAAACACGTTATTGATAAGGCTATCGATAAAGCAAAAGGAAACACAGACGAAACATTTACAGAAGGTCGTTACGAAGGTTTCGGACCAAATGGTTCAATGCTCATCGTGGATACCCTGACTTCAAACGTCAACCGTACAGCTGCCAATGTACGTGCTGCCTTTGGTAAAAATGGTGGAAACATGGGAGCTTTAGGTTCAGTATCTTACCTCTTTGACAACAAGGGTGTCATCGTATTTGCTGGTGACGACGCTGATGCTATCTTTGAACTCTTGCTTGAAGCAGATATCGATGTAGACGATGTAGAAGCAGAAGAAGGAACAATCACTGTTTATACAGCTCCAACTGACCTTCACAAAGCTATTGTGGCTTTGCGTGAATCTGGTATCGAAGAATTCCAAGTAACAGAACTTGAGATGATTCCTCAATCAGAAGTTGAGTTGTCAGGTGAAGATTTAGAAACATTCGAAAAACTATACAGCGTTCTTGAAGACGACGAAGACGTACAAAAAATCTACACAAACGTAGATGGATTCTAATAAAAAAGCGAGCAGCTATTAAGTCTGTTCGCTTTTTAGTTATCTTAGACTCTTACTCCATCATCAGTTTGCTCTGTTCTGTCTAATCCTAGGGCAAATTTACGGATGAGAAGAAACTGACCATTTTCCTGTTTTACGAAAGTCAGTACAACTGTCTTAGTATTAGAACCGAGTGAGACATAGGAGATTTTTTTAATCTCATAGTCGCCTGAAGTTGACTCAATTTCAGAATCTGGCTGTCCATGCTTGCTGATAATATCTTTGTAGTTGGAGCCACCTTTTCCTCTGTTTGCAGTATCACCTTCTATCAAAGCATCGAATTGTTCCTTGGTCCAAGTGAAGGAATCGGTATCTTCCGTATCCTCTTCATCATTATCCTCATCGGTGCTATTATCTGGTAGCGTTCCGAAATCGTCATCCTCTGTTAAAGAGGTTAAACTTCTGTATGGGTGACGAAAATTTCTAGCCAGGTCGGTAAAAACACCAGAAGGGAGTACTTGCGTTGTCAAAACAAGGAAAATGGATCCAATGCCTAGGGCGGTTCCAATAATCGCCAATATTTTACGATTTTTGAGATTAAGGCCAATACCAAAAACTCCTAGGGCTATAGCAATAATGGCAAAGAAAAAGGCTAGAATGCTAATGATTGGTAGCCAGGAACCAAGAAGGGCCAAGGCTCCAAAGATAATGGCAAAGATTCCTAAAATTTTCTCTTCTTTATGTTTCATTTGTGATTTTCTCATTTCTAGTCAGGCTAAGATTTTCTCCGTGTGAGATAGTGTTTATTATAGATAAAATGAGAACTAATGTCAATTCTAAATAAAATAGTTCTCGTAGAAACTTTTTTTCTTGACATCTTATTTGAAAATGATAAAATAGTTCTCATGGAAACTTAATTGTTCTCTAGAGAACTATTTTTTATTTAGAAGGGAGAAAGCATGGATAAACCGATGTTGGTCTTTAAACGTTTTGGTCACCAGTTACATCTGCTGGTACAAAAGGAAGCCAAGCGTTGTGGTATTGAATTTATGGGGGGACCGCAAGGGCAGGTCATTCGTTTTTTAGAACGTCGTGAGCATGAACAAGAATTAACACTCATCAAAGATATTGAACAAGAACTCAATATTACCAAGTCAGTTGCTAGTAATTTGGTCAAGCGTATGGTGCAAAATGGTTTGGTGGAATTGGAGGCGAGCCCAAGTGATAAACGGGCAAAATTTGTTCACTTGACCGAAAAATCACACTCTCAAATGAAGCAAGTTAAGTCTTTCTTTGATCGGATTGACCGTAGTTTACTTGATGGTATTTCTGAAGAGAATCTCGTTATCTTTGAAGAAGTCCTTGGAAAACTACAAGCAAATGTAGAAAAAATAGGAGGTAAGAATGAAGAAACTCGCTAAGCGTATCACAGGAAAAGAGTGGGGCATGATTCTAATAACTGTTCTATTTACCTGTTGCTCGGTCTATCTAGAGTTAGAAGTACCGACTTACGTTTCAAAAATAACAGAATTACTCGGAACTCCAGGTACGGAGTTGGGAGACCTTTGGTCGCCAGCAACTAAGATGATAGGTTTGTCATTCTTAGCCTTCCTATCATCTGTAACAGTTGGATTTTTTGCCGCTCGAGTTGCAGCATCCTATACGGCTCATCTACGAAGCGATATTTTTAATCGTGTTTTGGATTACTCCCAGACAGAAATTAAACGTTTCTCAATCCCCAGTCTATTGACTCGGACGACTAATGATATCACGCAGATTCAGATGCTCTTTACCATGGGACTCCAAGTGGTCACTCGTGGACCAATCATGGCGCTTTGGGCTATTGGGAAAATCCTTGGCAAGTCAGAATACTGGATTTGGGCAGTAGTGGTGGCAGTCATTGTCAATGTTCTGATGACAACTGTCTTGATGACTTTGGCCTTTCCTAAACAATCTGTCATTCAAAAATTGACAGATAAACTGAACAGTATTACTCGTGAAAGCTTGACAGGGATTCGGGTTGTTCGTGCATACAATGCTGAGGAATATCAAGATAAGAAATTCGAAGAAGCCAATGATGAAGTCACACGACTCAATCTCTTTGTTAGTCGCTTAATGGCCATTATGAATCCTATTATGATGGCGATTTCTAGCGGCTTGGTCCTTGCCATTTACTGGATTGGGGCCTATCTCATCAACGATGCTAGCTTGACAGAGCGTCTACCCCTTTTTAGCGATATGGTGGTCTTCATGTCCTATGCTATGCAAGTGGTAATGGGCTTCTTACTCATGGGTGCTCTCTTTATCGTCTTGCCTCGTACCTTGGTTTCTGCAGGTCGTATCAATCAAGTCTTGGACCTTCATTCCTCTATTGAAAATCCTGGTCACCCACAGACAGCAAACTCTTCTGTAATTGGTCAAGTGGAATACCGCGACGTAACCTTCCGCTACTCTAAAAACTCAGAAGCAGTTGTGGAACATGTCAGCTTCAAGGCAGAAGCAGGGCAAACCATTGCCTTTATCGGCTCAACTGGTTCTGGTAAATCTACGCTTGTGAACCTCTTACCCCGTTTTTATGATGTATCAGAGGGAGAAATTCTAGTAGACGGCGTCAATGTTCAGAATTATGACTTAGAAGATTTGCGTAATAAAGTTGGCTATATTCCTCAAAAAGCTGTGCTCTTTTCTGGAGATGTTAAGGGCAATCTCGACTTTGGTAAGAGTCAAGAAACACCACTAAGTGATACGGCCATGTGGCAAGCTCTGGAATTGGCTCAATCTAAAAACTTTATCGAGGATAAGGAAGCTGGTCTTGAATCAGAAGTGGCTCAAGGTGGGACCAATTTCTCAGGTGGACAGAGACAACGTCTGGCCATTGCACGCGCCTTGGCTCGTAAACCAGAGATTCTTATTTTTGATGATTCATTCTCAGCCTTGGACTACAAGACCGATCGTATCTTGCGTCAAGTATTAGCTGAAAAAACACAATCCATGACCAAGTTAATCGTTGCCCAACGCATTTCAACCATTATGGATGCAGACCTTATCTTAGTCTTGGATCAAGGTAAAGTCGTAGGACAAGGCACCCACAAGGAACTTCTTGCAAGCAATGAAGTTTACCAAGAAATTGCCTATTCACAACTATCGAAGGAGGAATTGGAACATGGAAAATAAGAAAATGTCCTTATGGAAACAGTGTAGACCTTTTCTAGCAGGTCTCCAACTTCCCCTACTAATCGCAGTTGTGGCGGCTATATGTTCAAGTATTATCACGGTTTATGGACCAACTAAGATCAAAGAAATTACCAATTTGATTTCAGATGGGTTAATGACAGAGATTGACCTAGAGGCTGTCTCAAGTATTGCTAGCTTTTTGGTTATCCTCTATGTGATTGGGATTATCCTGAACTATACGCAAGCCTACATTTTTTCAACTAGTATCCAACATTTCTCAAAACGTTTGAGGACAGCTATTGCTGAGAAAATCAATCGCTTGCCACTTGCTTATTTTGACCGTCATTCTCAAGGGGACACTCTTTCTCGTGTAACCAATGACGTCGATACGGCGGCTCAGTCACTCAATCAAAGTCTAGGGACAGTTATCTCAGCTAGCTTCTTGCTGATTGCTGTTTTGATTACCATGTTTGGTATGAACTGGATTTTGGCACTAGTAACCGTTGTTTCAACCCTTGTTGGATTTACGGCGGTTTCCGTAATTATGGCCAAGTCGCAGGGCTACTTTAAAGCTCAACAAAATAACCTAGCAGCTGTAAATGGCTATGTGGAAGAAATGTACTCTGGCCACAATGTGGTGACCAGCTATAATGCTGTGGAGCCAACAAAAGAAACATTTGCTAGTCTAAACCAAGATTTACATGATAGTATATGGAAATCTCAGTTTATTTCTGGTATCATGATGCCTGCTATGTTCTTTGTTGGAAATTTTAGTTATGTTTTGGTCATTATCGTCGGTGCTGCCTTGGCTCTTGAAGGTCATATCAGTATCGGGATTATCGTAGCCTTCATGGTCTACGTACGTACCTTCTCACAACCCTTATCACAGATTGCCCAAGGAATTACCAGCTTACAACAAGCTAGTGCAGCTATGACTCGTGTCTTCGAATTTCTAGGTGAAGAGGAAATGGAAGATGAATCTCATAAGGAAAGACAATTGACCAACATGAAGGGTGAAGTAATCTTCGACAGAGTTTCATTTGGCTACACACCGGAGCGAACGATCATTCACGACTTTTCCGCGACAGCTCATGCAGGTCAAAAGGTTGCTATTGTTGGACCAACTGGAGCTGGGAAGACGACCATTGTTAACCTCTTGATGAAATTCTATGAGATTGATAAGGGAAGTATTCGCATTGATGGTATGGATACCAAGGCTATGAAGCGCTCAGAAGTGCACGATGCCTTTTCAATGGTCTTGCAGGATACCTGGCTCTTTGAAGGAAGCATTCGTGACAATCTCATCTACAATCAAACAGGTATCAGTGATGAACGTGTGATTGAAGCTGCCAAAGCAGTCGGAATCCACCACTTTATCACAACCTTACCTGATGGATACGATACTGTTTTGGATGATACAGTAACCTTGTCAGTCGGACAGAAACAACTCTTGACTATTGCTCGTGCCCTGCTCAAGGATGCTCCGCTCTTGATTCTGGACGAAGCAACATCCTCAGTCGATACTCGTACGGAGGAATTGATTCAAAAGGCTATGGACCGTTTGATGGAGGGGCGCACATCCTTTGTCATCGCCCACCGCTTGTCAACTATCCGCAATGCTGACTTGATTCTGGTCATGAAAGAAGGAAACATCATCGAGCAAGGCAATCATGATGAGCTAATGGCTCAGGGTGGTTTCTATGCAGACCTCTACAATAGTCAATTTACAGAAGACCAAGCAGAAGAATAAATCAAAAGAAGGCTTGACGGCCTTCTTTTTCTGCACTATACTAGAGTAGGAGATGCTTGCAGACTCGTTCTGTCAGGCTTCTTGTGTAAAATCTAGAAACAACGAGAAAACAGATGAAAAACTATCAAGAGTGGTACGATAAGAGGAAATCAAGTCTTCTTCGACATCCACAACTATTGCAATTGATGCGAGTCTTTAATCGCATGATGACAGTTCTGATGCCCTTAGCTTACTTGACCTTGTTGGGGATAAACTTTGTAAGTAAAGGGGTTGGGAAAGAACTTTCTGCCTATATTTTAGTTCCAGCTTTAGGATTTGTCCTATTGACGCTAGTTCGTAAGTGGATCAATCAACCACGTCCTTATGAGACTTGGGAAATTATTCCGCTACTAGACAAGGACAGCTCTGGGAATTCAATGCCTAGTCGCCATGTCTTCTCAGCAACCATCATTTCCATGGCTTGCTTGCATGCAAATCTTCCTGTGGGGTTGGTTTTGTTGGTCTTATCAGCTCTTCTCGGCTTTGTGCGGGTCTTAGGAGGCGTTCATTATCCCAAGGATGTTTTAGTTGGCTACGCCTGTGGTCTCCTTTTGGGAATTCTTTTCTTTATTTTGTAAGAAGCAAAGCAAGTGGGCTTGGCCTCGTAACCACTTACGGGTCAAGCCGTAAATTCAAACAACATGGAATTTGTGGGAACATTCTTGGTATGGTCGCAGTAACATTAGCAATGAACTATGGAACAACTTATGCAGATGAAGCTAAACAAGTAGAAACACTTGATAAGAAAATAGCTGAAAAGAAGGAAATAATCAAGAAATTGTAAAAGTAAAAAAACCAATGAAGAACCAGTTGCTGACATTAAGGCAGAATACCAAAAAGCAACTGCTTAAGAAATTCCAAACACTCCTACTTCAACTAAGAAAGTATGATCAAATACTAGTGCTGAAGTAAATGTGTTAGGTGTGATTATGGCGGGTATTACTTATGCTCTAGGAGTAATCGGTCTTAAACGTAAATATGACTAATAACTTTTAAAAAGAGCATACTGTAGAGTCAATGTCATAAGTTAGTGAACTAACCATTTGAATAGGAGATAGGATTGAGGTTATCAAAGTGATCCTCTATCCTATCTCCTATTTTTTGCATCACAAATAAAGGTTTTTTCACCTTATTTTTTGAGATTTATGTTACTCTATAGATGAAATCAACCACCCACATATCAAGGTATTTGATAAAAAATAGTTTGAGTTCCATAGTCAAACTAAGGAAATTGTCTTTTTTGAATTAAAGTTTAGTGTAAAAATTCTATACAAAACCAACACCTTACCTAGTGATTTTTTTGATAAGGTGTTACAATCATATGGCGTAAACAATTTTGCCGATTTTGGGTAGAGCATAATCTAAAGATACTCTTTTTCGTGAAAGACCTTCAAGTAGGACTTTATCAATCATTTCTTGCTTTAATTCAGGGGAATAATAACGATTTTTCCCCTTTTTGACGATTTCTATTCCATAACGGTCAATTAATTTCACCATGCACTTTAGACCAGAAACATCCACATAAAATTTTTTTGAAAGTTGTTTGAAGCTTTGACCTTGCTTTCTAAGTTCATAGATCTGAACCTTATCTTTATAAGTTAATTTCATAATCATAACCACCCGTCTAACGGGTGGTTTGTACCGGGGCTATAAGCCCAAATTACCAGCCAGCGCCTAAAGACGCTGGCTTTCACTTTGTTCAAGCCTTACTGCTCTTGACTCGTCACTTGCCTCTCAAAGAGGCTTTTGTATTACTTACCACTATCCCTAAAGGGATTCTCATATTCTTTTACACTCAATTTATCTAGTGCTATATCATGCTTTACTCGTTCTCAAATTTTCATACTCGTGAAGAAATCATCCACTGGATAATTTCTTTAATCTTGAATATATTTCTTAATTGTAGTTTCATTTAGCCCTACTGTACTCACATAGTAACCTTCCGCCCAGAAATGTCGATTACCAAACTTATACTTGAGATTTGCGTGTTTGTCAAACATCATGAGTGAACTCTTACCTTTTAAATATCCCATGAAACTTGCAACGCTAATTCTAGGTGGAATGCTTACCAACATGTGAACATGATCTAGCATTAAATGGCCTTCGATAATTTCAACACCTTTATAACTACACAAGCGATGAAATATTTCGCCTAAACTACTTCGATATTGATTATAGATGACTTTTCGTCTATACTTAGGGGTGAACACAAAGTGATACTTACAGTACCACTTTGTGTGCGATAAACTATGAGCCTTTTGTGCCATATTTTTCTCCTTTCGCTTTACAATTGGCTTGAACACCCTTATTGTATTGCGTTTGGAGTTTTTTTGGTATAACCTTCGACGCGCACCCGCATAGCGGGTGGTTTTTTTGTCTCGCACCTAGCGGAGCGAGACGGACTAATAGTCGCATAATAAAACACCCCAAAAGTTAGATTTTTTCTGTCTAACTTTTGGGGTGCAATTCAATACAGAATCGTATTTGAATTTCTTAACTTAATGACATTGGCTAAACTTGTCTTCTCTTTTTTAAATTGTCAGAATGGATTAGTCTTCTTTTTTCTTTCTTGCCAAAGCATAACCTGCAGTAGCTAAACTTATAAGTGCTGAATATGTCATGAATGATTGTTCAACTGAACCAGTATTTGGTAATACTGATTCATTAGAAGAGTTAGTTGCTGGTAGAGTGTGATTAGAATTTTGATTAGCTGTAGTATTTGTTCCGTACAATACTTTATCGAACATTCTATTGTATTTTTCAAGTTTTCTTTGTTTTTGTACTTCACGAGCTTTTTCTGATTTCAATGATTCTAAATAAGTAACCGCAGCTTCATGTTTAGATTTAAGTTCATTGATTTTAGCACGTTCTACATCAGCAACTCCTTTAGCTTTCAAGTAGATCTCTTCTTTTTCTTTTTGAACTTTTACTTTTTCTTTAAGAATAGTTTCTTGGTCTTTAAGTTGTTCTTTTAATTCTTTAATAGAATTTGTTAATGTTTCAATTTCTTTGTTGTTTTCAGCAATAGATTTTTCAGTGTTAGTAACTTTATTATTTGCTTCTGTCAATTTAGCATTAAGTGCTTTCAATTGAGCCTCAATTCGTTTAACTTCGGCTTTAGCACGTTCTATATCAGCACTTACTTTATCATATTCAGCTTTCGCTTTGTTGTAAGTTTCAGTTGCTTTAGTTAAATCAGATTCAGCTTTAGGTAGAGCAATATTTAATTCTTTGCTTTTGTTTTGAACAGCAGTAAGATTGTTATTCTTTTCTGTTAATTGGTTTGCTAATTGAGTTTGTTTAGCAACAGCACTGTCGTAAGCAGTTTGTGCTTTAGGAGTTTGAATTTCAATTGCTTCTAAACGTTTCAATTCTTTTGTTGAAGCATCAAGCTTATCAGTCGTTGATTTAACATTCTTAGTAGCTTGGGCCAATTCGGCTTTGTTTGTTTCAATTAGTTTGTCAAGAGAATTTACACGAGTAACCGTTTTGCTGTAATCTGTTGCTGGAATTTCATACTCTTTAGTTTTCAAATTGCTATCTTGAGTCTTAAAGGCTGTTTCATCAGCTCCAATTGTTACATATGAACCATCTTGAACAACAAATGTATGCAATTCTGTTTTCTTGTATTCCCATTCCAAACCTGAATGAATTAGAGCATGACCCCAATCACTTAAATAATCATCATACATCCAACGAATCATACTGTTATATAATTCAGCTTTCAATTCACCCATTGTAGTCATATTTGTTTCATAAGAATACGCAAGAGTTTCCATACGAACTGGGAGAGCGTCAGTTTTATAACCAGCTTTAGCCATGTTTGGAGCAATAGTTACATTACTTTTCACATGACCTGTATCATATGCATCATCTACAGTTGGATTTGTAGTATTAGCATGTTTACGAACAGCATCCTTATATGTTTCACCGATAAGTTTTGATAAGTTAACTGATTCTTCACTCACACGAACCATAGTTGGAACAAATGTTCCAAATTTAGTACGTACATCTTCAATGAATTGGGCCATACGGATATTCAATTCTTTTAATTGTTCTGTTGTTAGATTTGCTGGGTCAACAGTACGTGTATCGCTTTCTTTAAGCAATTCTTTAGCAGCTTCTACTTCTTTTGATGCTAAGATTTCTTTTGCAATTTTAAGAACAGCTGCATCATTTGCTTTTGATTTGTTTTGCTTATAAGCTTTAAGAGCAGAAATGTAATCAGTTGTTACTGGAATTTCCACATTATCTGCTAAAGATTTCTTAGCCGAAGTTAACTCGTTGGCCAATTTTTCTTTTTCAGATTTTTTCGCTTCTTCAGTTTTGATAGCATTATCTTTATTTGTTTGGTCTTTTGCTACAACTGTTTTTTGTGAAGCAATATTATCAGCACGAGTTTTATCAGCTTTTTTAGCGTCTTGTAATGCTTTATTTGTGTTCGTTACATTTTTATCAGCTTCTTGTTTAGCCGAAGTTAAATCTTGAACATCTTTAGTTAAAGCAGTTTCTTTTGCTTGATTGTTTTTCAAATCTTTCTTGATAGAATTTACTTTATCTTGAGCAGAGTTTTTAGCAGAAGTAGCTGCATTTAAAGCATCAACTTGTGGCTGAATTTTAGCTTCTTCATTTTTTTGTTTTTCTTTAGCAGGAGTCAATTCATTCTCTTTGTTAGAGATTTCATTTTCTGTATTAGTTACGTCGTCTTTATTAGATTGTAATTCTTTTGCTAATTTTGGAGCTTGTTCTTTATCTTTAGCTAAAGTAGCTTCAGCATTTTTTAATTTTTCGTTAGTTTTATTAACTGAATCTTGAGCAGAGTTGACTTCATCTGTTGCTTTGTTGTAATCAGATTTAGCTTGAGTTTCTTTATCGAAAGTTTCTTTTGCAGAAATTTCAGCGTTAGTTATATCTTTTGAAGTTTTCGCAACTTCTTTTTCTGCTTTCTGAATAGGAGTAGCATTTTCTGCTGTTGGAGCTACTTCAGTTGCTTTAGTAGGTTGTGCTACAGAAGTTGGTTCAGCTTCCTCTGCGAATACAGTCGTTCCAGTGGTTGCGGCTAGGATTGCGGCCCCAACAATAATAGTTTGTTTTTTCATATCAGATCCCTCTTTATCTTTTTCTAAATTAATTGCACAAAATTTCTTTTGTTCTTTACTATAATATCATAAAATGTTTTTTTTGACTTAATTCTATATTTAAATTACTTCAATTTTAAAATTTAGATAAAAAGAGCAAAGAAGTTTCTTTGCTCAAACTGATTTTGATATGTGTTATTTCGTAACTAACGAAAGCAAAAACCATCATTTCCATGGCTTGCATGCATGCTAGTCTACCTATGGGGTTGATTTTATTGGTCTTATCAGCTCTTCTAGGTCTGGTGCGAGTCTTGGGGGGAGTGCATTATCCCAAGGATGTTTTAGTTGGCTACGCCTGTGGTCTCCTCTTGGGAATTCTTTTCTTTATTTTGTAAGAAGCAAAGCAAGTGGGCTTGGCCTCGTAACCACTTACGGGTCAAAAGTGACCACTTGCTTTTTTGCCCTTGTAAAGTCTTCTGGCCTTTGGTATAGTAGATGCAGAAAGGAGATAGGATGAAGTTACGAATCGAGATTGATAGTGAATTAACTGAGACAGAGATTGTCATCAAGGCTGCAGCCCTGACAGATGAAATAGCTGACTTGCAACGACTCTTGCAAGAAACCAAGGCTCCTAGGTTGATCTTTTACAAGGGGACTGGTGAGTACTACTTAGACTTGGCAGAAATCCTCTTTTTTGAGACGGAAGGTAGCAAGATTTACGCCCATACCCAGAAAGAAGCCTATGAGGTTCGGCTCAAGCTTTATGAGTTGGAGTCCATCCTGCCCCGTTATTTCAGTCGGGTATCCAAGTCGACCATTGCTAATATTCGGCAAGTTTACTCGGTTGACAAGTCCTTCTCAGGGACAGGCACTATTTCCTTTTATCAGACCCACAAGGAGGTTCATGTGTCACGACACTACCAATCCCTCCTAAAAGAAAATCTAAGAAACATGAGGTAAGAACATGAAAAAGAAAGCATTTGGTATTGTGTTGCTAGTGTTGGCAGCTTTAGTATTGTTACAGGGAAGTTTTGGAATTCCTTCATTTGGAGGGCAGATTTGGCCCTTGATTGGTATTGGATTTTTTGCCTATCAATCAGTTGAAGCCTTGCTTCGTCGTCATTTCAATTCAGCCACTTTTACAGCCCTAGTGGCCCTCATGATTGCTAATCATTTTTATGACATTTTACCGATTCCCAATCAATCACTGTTCTGGGCGGGAGTGCTAATCGTTCTCGGAGTTGGCATGTTGACTAATTCGAACAAAACATGGAACGAGAAAAAATGGTGGTATGACGCTGAAAAGACCATTCTAACAGAAAAGGAAGTTTCCTTTGGTAGTGGAACTTTTTACAAACAGGACCAAGACTTGGTAGAAGACCAGTTTGAAGTTAGCTGTGGAAATGCCAAGATTTATTATGACAATGCAGAGATGTTAGGCGATAGTGCAACCTTGAAGGTAGAAGTCAGTTTAGGGAATGCAGTTATCTATGTGCCCCAACACTGGAGAGTGGACCTGAAGGTGGAGACTTCTTGTGGAGTAGCTAAGGCAGATGCTCCTGTAGCCCCAACCAGCAAAACCTTGATTATCCGAGGAGAGGTAGCTTTTGGGAAATTAGAAGTTGTCTATGCTAAATAAAAAAGTCTTCCAATTCCCTTGCCAAAATGGAGAAAGTGTGATAACATAGTACGGTATGTGGTGCTAGCACATCCGCTATATTAGATCTAATAGGAGGAAAACACAATGGCTAAAGTATGTTACTTTACAGGTCGTAAGACTGTATCAGGAAACAACCGTTCACACGCGATGAACCAAACTAAACGTGCCGTAAAACCAAACCTTCAAAAAGTTACTGTTCTTATCGATGGTAAACCTAAAAAAGTTTGGGCTTCAGCTCGTGCTTTGAAATCAGGAAAAGTAGAACGCGTTTAATAAACATGAAAAGACCTACAGGGTCTTTTTTGTTTTGCTCGACAGCTGAAATCATTTGAAAAATCAAGCAAATATCCGATGATACATCATTCTGCTTTTACAGTTGGGCTGAAATATGATAAAATAGAGTATCAACTATTTGAGGTAAAAAAAATGACTGTAAAAATTAATACAAAAGATGGTCAAGTCGAACTGACAGATGATGTAATCGCTACTGTCGTAGGTGGTGCAGCAACTGAAATTTTTGGTGTAGTCGGTATGGCTAGTAAAAATGCCCTCAAAGATAATTTCCAAGCCCTTCTTGGTAAGGAAAATTATTCAAAAGGTGTAGTCGTTAAAGCAGCTGAAGACGGTAGTATTGCAGTTGATGTATATACTGTATTGAGCTACGGTACAAAAATCAGTGAAGTTTCAAAAAACATCCAAGAACGTGTTCGCTTTAGCCTAGAGAACCAACTTGGAATCACTGCTCAAACTGTGAATGTCTACATTCAAAATATCAAAGTTGTAGGAGAATAATCGTGTCAAATATTACTACAAGCTTATTTCAAGAAATGGTACAGGCTGCTTCAACTCGTTTGAACAAGCAAGCCGAATATGTCAATTCATTGAACGTCTTCCCAGTTCCAGATGGAGATACAGGAACAAACATGGGAATGACAATCGAAAATGGTGCTAAAGAAGTAGCAGACAAACCAGCTTCAACTGTTGGTGAGGCTGCAAGTATCTTGGCTAAAGGTCTTTTGATGGGTGCGCGTGGAAACTCAGGAGTTATCACTTCTCAGCTTTTCCGTGGATTTTCACAAGCTATCAAGACAAAAGAAGAGTTAACAGGGAAAGACCTAGCTCTTGCTTTCCAATCAGGTGTTGAGGTTGCCTACAAGGCTGTTATGAAGCCTGTTGAAGGGACAATCTTGACAGTATCACGTGGTGCTGCCATCGGTGCTAAGAAAAAAGCAGAACAGACAGATGACGCAGTTGAAGTTATGCGTGCAGCCTTGGAAGGAGCTAAAGCAGCCCTTGCTAAAACTCCAGAAATGCTTCCAGTATTGAAGGAAGTTGGAGTTGTGGACTCAGGTGGTCAAGGTTTGGTCTTCATCTATGAAGGATTCCTTTCAGCTCTTACTGGTGAATACAGTGCATCTGAAGACTTTGTAGCGACTCCAGCCAATATGGGTGAGATGATTAATGCAGAACACCACAAATCTGTAGCCGGACATGTAGCAACTGAAGACATTACCTTTGGTTACTGTACGGAGATCATGGTTGCCCTCAAGCAAGGTCCAACTTATGCTAAAGAGTTTGACTACGAAGAATTCCGTAACTACTTGAACGAACTTGGGGATTCTCTACTTGTTGTCAATGATGACGAAATCGTTAAAGTTCACGTCCATACAGAAGATCCAGGACTTGTTATGCAAGAAGGTCTCAAATATGGTAGCTTGGTCAAGGTTAAAGTCGACAACATGCGTAACCAACACGAAGCGCAGGTAGAAAAAGAAGAAGCTCAAGTCAGCAAGCCAGTTGAAGAAAAAGAATATGCTCTTATCGCAGTAGTGGCTGGACAAGGATTGGCAGACATCTTCCGTGCTCAAGGTGTGGACTATGTCATCGAGGGTGGACAAACCATGAACCCTTCGACAGAAGACTTTGTTAAGGCTGTTGAGAAAGTTAATGCTCGTAACATCATCTTCTTGCCAAACAACAAAAACATCTTCATGGCAGCTCAATCTGCAGCTGAAGTATTGGAACAACCAGCTGTTGTGGTAGAAGCTCGTACAATTCCTCAAGGATTGACTAGCCTTCTAGCATTTGACCCAAGCAAGTCTATCGAAGAAAACCAAGAACGCATGACTGCAGCCCTTGGCGACGTTGTCAGCGGTAGTGTAACAACAGCCGTTCGTGACACAACTATCGATGGTCTAGAAATTCATGAAAATGACAATCTTGGTATGGTGGATGGTAAGATTCTCGTATCAAACCCTGATATGCACCAAACATTGACTGAAACATTGAAACATAT
The DNA here is from genome assembly GCF_015546995.1 of Streptococcus infantis. Classification (GTDB taxonomy): domain Bacteria; phylum Bacillota; class Bacilli; order Lactobacillales; family Streptococcaceae; genus Streptococcus; species Streptococcus infantis_J. The sequence goes on along the minus strand of NZ_JADMUH010000002.1, from coordinate 40,961 downwards.
GTTGGACGAAGACAGTGAAATCGTAACCTTCTATGTTGGAGAAGACGGAAGCGAAGAATTGGCAAATGAAATTGCTCAAGAAATCGCAGAGGAATTCGAAGATGTCGAAGTAGAAATCCACCAAGGTCAACAACCGGTTTACCCATATCTTTTCAGTGTGGAATAAAGATTAAATAATAGAAAAAGAAAGTTGAGAAATCAACTTTCTTTTTTTTGTGACATTTGTCATATTTCCTCATGACAGAAGCTTCTAGTGATTCTACCTTCAAAGAATTATACTAGATGTATCAAATGGAGGAAGAAAAAAATGAAACATAAAGTAATTGTCGCAATGAGTTTAGTAGCAGCAGGAGTCATGACTTATCTCATGTTCTCAGGATTGGATGAAGGCTTCTATCATTTTCCTTGGGAGCTATTTGCAGGTTTTGGAATCATGTCTTGGTTGATCCGAGAAGGTTTGAAATTGGTCTCAGATGTGAAAAAGGAGTTTGAAAAATGAAAAAAGCGATTCTCTATCTTTTTATTGGACTATCACTAGTGGTATGGTTGGTCGAAATGTTTACAGGTTGGTTTGATCAAGCCTTCCTTCATCAAGTCATTCGCGGTGCCTGGGGTCTAGGATTTATGATTTTTATCGCCTTTCCGATGGGAAAGGAGTGGCTGAAAGGAGAATATCATGAACATGATTAAGGTAGAAAGCCTAAATAAAAACATCAAGGGCAAGGCTATTTTGAAGGATATTTCCTTTGAGGTAGCTGAAGGTGAATGCGTCGCCTTGATTGGGCCCAATGGTGCTGGAAAGACAACACTCTTGGACTGTTTGCTTGGAGATAAACTGGTCACTAGCGGTCAAGTATCCATCCAAGGCTTGCCAGTGACGAGCTCTCAGTTAGACTATATTAGAAGCTACCTGCCTCAAGAAAATGTCATCGTTCAGAAATTAAAGGTCAAAGAGTTGATTGCATTCTTTCAAAGCATTTACCCAAATTTTTTGAGCAACCAGGAAATCGATCAGCTATTGCAGTTTGACCCGCAACAAAAAGAACAATTCGCAGAAAAATTGTCAGGTGGGCAAAAGCGTCTCTTCTCTTTTGTCTTGACCTTGATTGGCCGACCAAAGCTTGTCTTTTTGGATGAACCTACTGCAGCCATGGATACCTCAACTCGTCAACGTTTTTGGGAAATTGTTCAGGAGCTAAAAGCTCAGGGAGTTACCATTCTCTATTCGTCCCATTATATCGAAGAGGTAGAGCATACAGCGGACCGAATCTTGGTCTTAAATAAGGGAGAGTTGATTCGTGATACGACACCTCTAGCCATGCGCAGTGAGGAGATTGAAAAGCACTTCATCCTACCTCTGGCTTACAAGAAAGTCATTGAGCAGTCTAACTTGGTTGAAAACTGGTCACAAAAACAAGATGCTTTGCAAGTAGTCACACGTGAAGCGGATGCTTTTTGGCAACTGTTAGTGCAAGCAGGGTGTAGGATTCAAGAAATTGAAGTCAATAATCGTAGCTTGTTGGATACAATCTTTGAAGAAACACAAAAGGGAGATGACTAAGATGAAACGATGGATTGCACTAAACAAGATAGAATTTCTATTGACCAAACGTCAATTAGTCTATTATCTATTATCCGTAGGGATGCCGACGGCCTTCTATTTATTCTTTTCAGGCATGTACCAGGACACACCAGATGGGCCAGCAAATTTTATGCGCGACTACCTCATCTCTATGACAGCTTTTTCTATGATGTCAACAGCTATGTTTTCATTCCCAGCTGTTTTACATACCGATAAAATCAACAACTGGCAGAAAACATTGCGCCATACTCCAGTAAATATGGTAGAATATTATCTATCAAAGATAACAAGTATGATGGTTGATTATTTGGTCTCAATCCTGGTTGTTTTCTCAGTTGGGCACTTGGTCAGAGGTGTAGATATGCCTCTAGGAAGCTGGATTGGGGCTGCGTTCTTGCTGATAGTAGGAAGTATTGCCTTTGTAGCGCTTGGCTTGACCTTGACACTCTTGCCTTCTAGTCAGCTGATGTCTGTCGTGGGCAATCTTCTCTATCTAGGCTTGGCTGTGTTAGGCGGACTCTGGATACCCATCTCTTTATTTCCAGACTGGATGCAAGCAATCGGGAAGTGTCTGCCAACCTACCAGTTGATGGAGTTGCTCAAGACCTTCTTAAACGAGGGTGGCATCAATTTATCAGCCACAGTTTATCTACTTGTTTTTTCAACAGTTTTGTTTGGTTTGACCATTTACCTTCAAGGTCATAAGGAGAATGCTTAATGCTTGAAAGACTAAAAAGCATACACTATATGTTTTTGGCCAGTTTGATTTTTATGGTTTTCCCTATCCTCTCTGCAGTAGTTGGGGAAATTCCTAGCTGGCATTTACTAGTTGATATTCTATTTGTGGTGGCTTATTTAGGCGTTTTAACAACCAAGAGTCAGCGCTTATCCTGGCTCTTTTGGTTCATCATGTTAGCTTATGTGGCTGGAAATACCGTCTTTATTTATGGGAACTATGTGTGGTTCTTCTTTTTCCTTTCCAATCTCTTAATTTATCATTTTGGTGTACGTAGTTTAAAGTCTTTTCATGTCTGGACTTTTCTCCTTGTTCAAGTGCTTGTTGTGGGCCAACTTTTGATTATTCAGAGAATCGAAGTTGAGTTTCTATTCTATCTACTTGTAATTCTTGCTTTTGTCGATTTAATGACATTTGGTATGGTTCGGATTCGGATTGTGGAGGATTTGAAAGAAGCTCAGGCCAAGCAAAATGCCCAGATAAATCTATTGCTAGCTGAAAATGAACGCAGTCGTATCGGTCAAGATTTGCATGATAGTCTGGGACACACTTTTGCTATGCTGAGTGTCAAGACAGATTTAGCCTTGCAATTATTTCAGATGCAGGCCTATCCACAGGTGGAGAAGGAATTAAAAGAAATTCACCAGATCAGCAAAGATTCCATGAATGAAGTGCGAACCATTGTGGAAAATCTGAAATCACGGACCCTAGCTTCAGAACTTGAGACTGTTAAGAAGATGCTGGAAATTGCTGGGATTGAGGTCGAGGTTGAGAATCAATTGGACAAGGCTAGTTTGACCCAAGATGTAGAGTCGACAGCCGCTATGATTTTGTTAGAACTTGCGACCAATATCATCAAGCATGCCAGCGCTGAAAAAGCCTATCTAAAACTGGAACGTACAGATCAGGAATTGCTCCTGACAGTTAGAGATGACGGGAAAGGATTTGTCACTGTAAAAGGAAATGAACTCCATACAGTCCGTGACCGTGCAGCAGCCTTCTCAGGTCAAGTAGAGCTGGTTAGTTTGAAAGATCCCACAGAGGTGCGTGTGCATCTGCCTTATAAGGAGAGAAAGTAGATGAAAGTATTAGTCGCAGAAGATCAAAGTATGCTTAGAGATGCCATGTGCCAGCTCTTGAGCTTTCAACCAGATGTGGAGGCTGTCTTGCAGGCAAAAAATGGAGCCGAGGCTATCGAGGTTTTGAGGAAAGAAGCAGTAGATATTGCCATCCTTGACGTCGAAATGCCAGTCAAGACAGGACTAGAAGCGCTCGAGTGGATCAAACAAGAAGTACCTGAAACAAAGGTGGTTATCGTTACGACCTTTAAACGTCCAGGCTATTTTGAACGAGCTGTCAAAGTAGGAGTAGACGCCTATGTCTTGAAAGAACGAAGCATCGCCGAGCTCATGCAAACTCTGCATACGGTGTTAGAGGGACGCAAGGAATATTCTCCAGAGCTGATGGAAGTCATGATGACCCATCCCAATCCCTTGACTGAGCAAGAAATCGCTGTTCTACATGGAGTAGCCCAAGGTCTCTCCAACCAAGAAATTGCAGATAAGCTCTACCTCTCAAACGGCACCGTCCGTAATTACATGACCAATATCCTCTCCAAACTAGGCGCAAGCAACCGAACCGAAGCAGCTAAAACTGCCGAAGAAGAAGGATGGTTGTGAGGGGGAGAAAGAAAAAATCTCTTAGAAATGGATCTAAGAGATTTTTTGTGCTATTCAGAGCTATTTTGCTACCCAGCCGATGGCATCACTTGGTGGGTTTTCGGTATCAATCCAGATGAATTCAATCCCGATTTCCCCGTTTTTAAACTTGGTCAATCGAATTCCGTTGATTTCTAGTTCATTGAGTCTTTGACCTGTCAAAACTTCTCGTTCCTTCAACTGGAAAACACCACGCAAGATCCAATTCCCAAGAATTTCTTGCTTATCAGTTGACTGAATCGCCTTTCCGGCTTCTTGATTGATATAGGCGTTGATGACATCACCTGAAGGTAAAAAGCGTAGTTTAAAGGTTCTTTCTTCTTTGGATAGTGCTAGTTTTTTAGTGTCAGGTTCAAAAGTCCCAAATCCAGGACCAAAGAAGTCTGGCCTTTCGTCGTGGAAATTTTTGGAGTCAGGTAGGGGAATGTAAACTTCACTAACTGGACGATAGACGAGTTGTTCAATTTCTTTTATGAGTTTTTTATTGCCAGTATTGTGGACGAAGTTAATCAAGTCCTCACGAATCGCCTTCATCTGAGCTTTTTCATCCCTGCTGGTCCACTTTTTCAAGAGGATTTCTTCTAAGGAGAAGGTCACAAAAGCTAGTTCTTCTGGAGCTAGACTGTTCTTAAATTTATCCTGAATCTTTAGAATCCGTGGCAGACGATCTTTTTTGGCTAGTTTTGAACCACCGTTAAAGGCATTAAAACCAGAGTTTTCTTCTACATTTCCATGTTTGTCTGTGATTACCCAAGACACCGTTTCTAAGATATCGGATTGTTGCTTTTCAGCTGTTAGCAAATGAAGATTTTCAAAGAGAGAAAAAGGATCTTCGATGTAATGGACATCCCAAGTGTCTACAACAATGTCTTTATTGTTAAAAGTCATGTGGAGTTGGCTGTCAGCTGCCGTGTACTTGTAGTGGTGTTGTCCATCCGTAAATCGAAAATTAGTAGGATTGTTTTTGGTAGTTGATCCTTCAATGACCAGATTATCAATATCAACTGGTAAATAAGATGTTTCACCAACAAAAATCTTAGGATTTTCTCCTTTTGGTGTTGGCATAAGGACGTGATAAACAGCTTCAACATTGACCGAGTCAGAGTTGAATCCCTTGATTTGCGCCTTGGAAGATTCGATTCTCTGATTTCTTAAGGTCGCAATCTTTCGTGCTAACTCTTCATATCGTTGATAGTTTTCCTTGTCTGCAGCCTCTTTATCAGCTGAAATATCCGCATGAAACTTGATGTCACCCAATAAGTCCGTCCAAGATTGAGAATCTTTCTTGAACTGGGCAATTTTTTGGTCTCCTGAATTAATCCCAAAAGACTTGATACCCACTAGGTATTTATGATTTTCATCCACAATGACGGAAGCATCATAGGAAGTATTGGCGATATCTTCCCCAACGGCATTAAAGGCTTTTTGAAAAACAGTCTCCTGAAATTTGGAGTTGACGATAGGAGCGACAGATTGTTCTGTTTGTCCCTCGTCTTCGGATTCTGCCTTTTGAGAGAAAGCTTGGCTCAAGCTAGCGAAGTTGGTAATTAAGGTTTTGTATTTGTCTTTTTGTTCAGACTTTAGATGTTCCCACATAAGCGCCCTCTTTTCTATTTTCAGTATATCAAAAGAAGATTAGTTTTTCACTAATCCTCTTATATATTCGTTAATTAATACTGTAAAATTCGAGTTTGCCTTGTTTTTTTACAAGTCTCAAATACTCTTCATCTGACAGAACCGCTAAACCATCGTCATAAGCCTTGATTTTTTCAAGAGCTTGCTCATAGCTATCTACAAAGTCCTTGACATAGGATTGCCCTTCAAATTGACCGTTCATTTTGGTGTAGATAATGGCAATTTTTCCTGACCGATCAAGTTGAGATTGCCCTTGACTCTCGTTCAAGGCCTTGGCAACATTCTTCGCGATGCGTTTAATCACGGGAACGACTACGCTGTTTCCAGCCTGCTTGTAGAGCTGACCGTTAGAAACCCCCTCTGGGATTTTAAAGGATTTAGGGTAGCCTTGTACATTGAAGGTTTCCTTCGGTGTCAGCTTACGAATCTCACCACTGTCCGTCAAAATCAATGGAACGTTATGTCCACCTGTTCCCATATTTGCTGTTAGGGTAGGTACGACGCCGTTTTTATTTTCACGGACATATTGACGGCGCCACTGGTAGACCGTATCTTGACTAGTCACTTCAAACTTCAACTGGTCGTAGAAATTTTGCTTGCCTTCACGATAGTAGTAGACTTCGTCTAGCTTATCGCCAAAGCTAATCACATCCTGAAGGGTAGTAGTCAGTTTGATTTCCTCTGGGAATTCAAACAAGTCATAAGCTTCCTTGGTATCAAAACCAACAATGTAAATCCGCTCACGGTTTTGTGGGATATTTCCATAATCTTTTCCGTTGAGAACCTTCCACTTGATAAAGTAGTTATTCTCCGTCAAGGCTTCACGAATGACCTTGAAGGTATTGCCATGGTCATGACCGACCATGTTCTTGACGTTTTCGATGAAAATAGCCCGAGGTTTACGCCCTTCAATCATGCGAAGCAACTCAAAGAAAAGATCGCCACGGTCATCATCAAAGCCCTTGCGATAACCCGCAATACTAAAGGCTTGGCAAGGGAAACCTCCCATAATCACATCCACGCGCTCAGCTGGAATATCCTCTGGCTGAACATCGTGAATATCACGACCATCCAAATAGGTATCTGGATGGTTTAACTGATAAGTCTGACGCGCATACTTATCAAATTCATTGGCATACACCACTCTGAACTCGTTGGTCTGTTCAAATCCCAACTCAATTCCCCCAACACCTGAGAAAAAGGCTGCAATGTTGTACTTCTCAGGTCGGTTCGAACTTACAGAATTTGTCATGTAGTAACCTGCTTTCTAAAAACTTATCATTTAGTGTAAAATCTTGTTAAAAAGTAATGATTTTCAAAATATATTGTATTCTTTTTTGTTGTAAACTTGTATCTAAAATTTATATAATCAACTTATATACTAAGTTTAGCTTTATGAGCAATAATGTCCGTTATGAATTACTTTAAATAATTATTAAATTAAGATCTTTAGTAAAACATATACATTTGTTAACGACTTTATTTTATATTATTAAAAAATATTAATTGGATATTTTTTCTTCAAAATAAGATAACAAACTAGGAGAAGTAATTGCATGCTTTGCTAGATGAGACAATAATGTTTTTTCAGGAGAATTTAAAGATAAATTTGTTTTACATCCGTAAGAAAATTCTATTTGTCTAAGAAAATTAACTAAAAATTTGAAATCTTCTTTTCCTCTAAAAAAGTAATTAATATCAAAAGATTCCGTTTGTTTATAACACTGGATAAATCTTTTAATATCTCTTTTTTTACTCTTAAAAAGATTTAATAGATCTATGAAATGACTAACATCATTACCTTCATTTTTTAACTTACGTATTTTTTTTTCTAACTGAAATTCATAACGTGTAATTAAATAGTCAATATCTATATCATATAATGGTTTTCCATCGATACCCGCATTAATAAGTTCTATAGAAAAATCTTTTATGATTATACAATTAATAATATTGAATTCTTCAAATTTCAACTGAAAATTATATTTTATGCACAACATGCTGAATAAATTATAGTCAGTTAATTTAACAATAAAACTCTGGTGCAATTTTTCATATTTAGATACTAGTTCATCAAACTCTGCACTTCCTCGATTGTATCCAATTTCTTCCTCTATAATTCGCTCAATGACTTCAGAGGAAGTATAAAAATTCTCTATTGAATAAAAATCAGTTTGATAGACTCCTTCATAACAAGGTTGCAATGGACCTACATTATCGTAATCTTTATCTATAAAAAATAATAATTGATTTTTAGGAATCAATGATTCTTCTCTACAAATTTTTTGATGTATTTTTAAAACTTCACTTTTCCCACCACATTCATACTGATTACACAAAGGATAGCTTTTCAACAAACTATAATGAACCTCTTTAAATTTATTAAAGTAATAGAATCTATCATAACCTTCAAAAAAGAAATGATAGGTATCCATATTCTTATTTTTTCTTTGAGAAAAATCAAGCCATGCAGATGCCGCATTTTTAGATTTTTCTCTCATCTCCTCTGCTCGACTATTCTTCGTCATAATTCTTATCTCCACTAAAAACTTCAAAATCAGAAACATTATCAAATAGGTTTTCAAATATGAAAGGAGAATGTGTCACTGCAACTAGAAAGAATAAGGAATTAGAGTTGGAGATGTCTACTAGGAATTCTTTTTGCCATTCAATTGACAATGACAACTCTGGTTCATCAAATAATACAATAGTTTCTTTATCTTCTAATAGTATTTTTGAAAAAATAGATACCAATTGTTTTTCACCAGAAGATAGTTGATTTAATTCAATTTTTTTCTTCTCTCTGGAATAAATAGCTATGTCTAAAGAGGACTGATCGTAAACAAACTCTTTGTTAATGAAGTATTTGTTTACGACATCAACAAATCGTTTAATTCTATTATCTATATCACTTAATTTTGAATAATTTTCCAAAATTTTGTTTAATAGATTCATAAGATACTTATCTTTATCCTCTGATAAACCATCTTTTTCAAATTTATCTATAATAATATCAATTGTTCTCTTTTCAACTTTACTCCCTAAACGACTCAATGCAATTCTAACTGTTTCGGAATCAGATTTTTTAAGTTCTGAAAATTCAAAAGCATTGTCAGTAGTATATTCATTTAACAAACCTGTTGTCATTTGTTCATAGTTTTGGCTTGTAACTGTTTTTATACCATATAAAATATTATCAATCTGTTTTTTTACATCTTCCATTCCAAAATTTATCAAATTTTCTTTTATTTCTTCACGGAATGGCAGGTCGGTAATATCATTGCTTGCAAAAATCTCTTCTTCAATTCGCCTATAAGTTGGGAAGTACAATATTTTTTTATCTTTTTTAAAAGCCTCTATTCTACTAACAAAAGTTTTAAAAGGATTCTCATACTCACCATTATGTGAATGAGTTAGATGAGAATCGTCATAAATAGCTGCTAGAGAATACAAAAAATAATTATAGGGAATCCTATTATTAATCCTATTTTTCTTATACAGACTCTCATGATTTAACTTTTTAAAATCGGTCGCATTTTTCACGTCATGAATAATTGATTCATCTATATCTTTCATCCATCGTTCATACACAACATTGTTACCATATAATTGTTTCTGTTTAAGCACCCTATGGAAATCTAATTCACCTCTGCGATTAATATCATTAAACTTCCATAATGAATACTTCAAATAAATCTCATCCTCATTAGGGAAATCAATGTAATCCATTACTTCCTCTTTTGAGAATTCAATTATCTCATTGTCATTAAATTCAATAGAGATTTTTGTAAAATCAATTTTTTTAAGTTCAACATAGTTACCACTTAGTAAATAGTATAAAATATTTAAAACAGTAGTCTTACCAACACCATTCTCTCCTACAAAAATATTAACAGCATTATTAAAATGTATACTTACCGTCTTAGAATCATGTAACCCTTGTATTTTAAAGCTTCTCATATAAACCTCCATTCGCCCTATTATACCACACAAACACGGCATTACACCGTGTTTTTGTGTTTATTTCACCAACTTCTTCATCTCATCAATACGTGCGACAGTCGCGTCGTATTTCGCTTGATAGTCGGCTTGTTTGTCGCGTTCTTTTTGGACGACTTCTGGTTTAGCATTGGCTACGAAGCGTTCGTTAGAGAGCTTCTTGCCGACCATATCCAGTTCTTTTTGCCATTTAGCCAGTTCCTTGTCGAGACGAGCCAGTTCTTCTTCGACATTGAGGAGGTCTGCCAGTGGCAAGTAGATTTCTGCTCCTGTGATGACGCTTGACATAGCGAGTTCAGGTGCAGGGATGTTTGATGCGATTTCCAAGTGTTCTGGATTTGTGAAGCGTTTGATGTAGTTGACATTGCTGTTAAAGAAAGATTCCAAGTCGCTATCGCTAGTCTTAACAAGGATCGTGATTGGCTTGCTTGGTGCTACGTTCACTTCTGCACGCGCATTACGAACAGCACGGATCAAGTCTTTGAGGCTTTCGACACCAGTATGAGCCGCAAGGTCTTCAAAGGCTGGGTTGACAGTTGGGTATTCTGCTGTAACAATAGAACCTTCTGAGATTTGTCCAAAGATTTCCTCTGTCACAAATGGCATGATTGGGTGAAGGAGACGAAGGATCTTGTCCAAAGTGTAAAGGAGAACAGAACGTGTGATAACTTTCTCTTCTTCGTTATCGCTATAAAGGACTTCCTTAGTCAACTCAACATACCAGTCCGCAAACTCATCCCAGATGAAGTTGTAGAGGATGTGACCAGCCACACCGAATTCAAACTTGTCAAAGTTTTCAGTGACTTTTCCAATAGTTTCGTTGAGGTTGTGGAGAATCCAACGGTCTGTCACGTTTCCTGCTTGACCAGCAGCCACTTTAGCCACATTTTCACGCGCCGCATCCAGGGTCAAGCCTTCATTGTTCATGAGGATATAGCGAGAGATGTTCCAGATCTTGTTAATGAAGTTCCATGAAGCATCCATTTTCTCGTAAGAGAAGCGTACGTCTTGCCCTGGCGCAGAACCGTTCGAAAGGAACCAACGAAGGGCATCGGCACCATATTTCTCGATGACATCCATCGGGTCAATCCCGTTACCGAGAGATTTAGACATCTTGCGTCCTTGCTCATCGCGGATAAGACCGTGGATTAGAACGTTTTGGAATGGCTGACGTCCAGTGAATTCCAAGGATTGGAAGATCATACGAGACACCCAGAAGAAGATGATGTCGTAACCTGTTACCAAGGTTGAGGTTGGGAAGTAACGTTTGAAGTCTTCTGAGTCAACATCAGGCCAGCCCATGGTAGAGAATGGCCAAAGGGCAGAACTGAACCACGTATCCAAGACGTCTTCGTCCTGAGTCCATCCGTCGCCTTCTGGAGCTTCTTCACCGACGTACATTTCACCCTCAGCATTGTACCAGGCAGGGATTTGGTGACCCCACCAGAGCTGACGAGAAATAACCCAATCGTGGACATTTTCCATCCATTGAAGGAAGGTATCGTTGAAACGAGGTGGGTAGAATTCTACTTTGTCGTCTGTATCTTGGTTTGCGATAGCATTTTTAGCCAATTGGTCCATCTTCACGAACCATTGCGTAGACAAGCGTGGTTCAACCATAACTCCTGTACGCTCTGAGTGACCAACTGAGTGGGTCATCTTCTCAATCTTAACAAGCGCACCGATTTCTTCTAACTTCTTGATAACAGCCTTACGAGCTTCAAAACGGTCCATGCCGTTGAATTCACCAGCCAATTCATTCATGGTACCATCATCGTTCATGACGTTGACTTGTGGCAAGTTATGACGTTGACCAACCAAGAAGTCGTTAGGGTCATGGGCAGGAGTGATTTTCACCACACCAGTACCGAATTCAGGGTCTGCGTGTTCGTCCCCAACAATTGGGATTGGCTTGTTCAAGATTGGTAAGATAACATTTTGACCAATCAAATCTTTATAACGGTCATCATGTGGGTTAACCGCTACGGCTGTATCCCCAAACATGGTTTCAGGACGTGTTGTTGCCACTTCAAGGGCACGTGAACCATCTTCCAACATGTAGTTCATGTGGTAGAAGGCACCTTCCACATCCTTGTGGATCACCTCGATATCAGAAAGGGCTGTACGAGCTTTTGGATCCCAGTTGATGATAAATTCACCACGGTAAATCCAGCCCTTCTTGTAAAGCTCTACAAAGACCTTACGAACAGCTTTTGATAGACCTTCGTCAAGGGTGAAACGCTCACGAGAATAGTCTACAGAGAGCCCCATCTTGCCCCATTGTTCCTTGATAGTCGTCGCATATTCGTCTTTCCATTCCCAGACTTTCTCAAGGAATTTTTCACGACCCAGATCATAACGAGAGATGCCATCTTCAGCCAAACGCGCTTCTACTTTAGCTTGAGTGGCAATCCCAGCATGGTCCATCCCTGGAAGCCAAAGCGTATCGAAACCTTGCATCCGTTTTTGACGGATGATGATATCTTGCAAAGTAGTATCCCAAGCGTGGCCAAGGTGAAGTTTACCAGTTACATTTGGTGGTGGAATGACGATAGAATAAGGCTTAGCCTTTTGATCGCCTGAAGGCTTGAAAACATCGGCATCAAGCCATTTTTGATAACGACCAGCCTCAACCTCGGCTGGATTGTATTTAGGTGAAAGTTCTTTAGACATGTGTGTTCTCCTTTAATTACTTTTATTGATAATTTTAACCAAACCAATTTTTGAAAGTTCAATATAAATCTCTTCAATTTCAGCAAATGCTGCAAGTGGTGACATAGTATAATTTCCAGGATTATATTTGAGATCGTACTTGCTTATCTTTGAAATATAATACCTAGAGTGTTTCAATTTTAATGATTCCAACTTTGATTTAATATCTACTAATGTATTATGGTTTAACTTTAAAAACAATTTATTATAATTACCATAGAGCTCTGTGAGAGCATTAAAGTATTCTTTCACTAGAGCTATAGCATCAATCTTAGATGTCTTTTGATTTAGTTTTATCAACTCCGCTTTCAATTTTTTCCATTTAAAGTTGGAATTTAAAAGATAATCTAAATCAATATAGAAATCGATTATAACAGTTTCATCATCTGGGCTAATAGCTTTTACTTCATTTATTGGCAAGTCAATATGTTGTGAATAATTCCTCAATGAATGACAAAATCGATAAGCAAAATTGGTATCATACTGATAGCTTGCAAAACCATGTATACAATCAAACTCCTCACTATCCTTGGAATATTTTTGTTTAATTTGGTTTTCATTAAAATCGACAAACAATTTTCCACTGGATAATAAATGAATCATGAAACGATTTACGTCTGCTTCTTCAATTTCTAATTCCTTTGACTCAAGTTTATTCTTAATACTTAAAAAATCTGAGACATCTGAAATAAACAATTCGAACATATTCTTGATTTTTTGAAAATCCTTTTGAATCTCAAAAATTTGGTTCGAGACTGACATTATTTCTTTGGTTGGTTCAATATCAGAGATGATAATACGTTTTTCATTGTTGTTAATTTCTAAATAAGCTAATCGCTCGATAATATCACTATCATTTAATTCAGCGTACTCCACATCAATTTGACGTAACTGTTCCTCAGATAAAGAGCTTATTTCCTCTTTTACATCGCTCATCTTATTCCTTCCCACTCACTCTTCAGCAAGCCGTATCTCAAATCATCACAGCGATTGCCTTGGGCATCTTTGCGGTCTCTTATGCGAGCTTCAAGGGTGAAACCAAGTTTCTCAGCGACTCGTTGACTTTGGACATTGTAACCAAAGCAAGACAATTCTACCTTGTGAAGCCCCAGTTCTTTAAAAGCTAGGTCAATCAAGGCACGCGCTGCTTCGGGCACATAGCCTTGGCCCCAATAGTCTGGGTGCAAGGTATAGCCAATCTCCAGCACATCATCTTCGTGGCGATGGTTGAAATCAACAGAGCCGATGATTTTATCAGTCCCTTTGACCACAATTCCATAGCCTGCTGGGAGATTGTCCTTTTCATTACGCTCGGGAAGGATATGCTTTAGGTAATAGACCTCGTCTTCCAAGATCTTGACAGGTGGAAAACCTGCTGGGTAAGAAACTTCTGGGAGACTGGCGTATGCATGAATATCCTCTGCATCCGCTACTGTACGGACTCGCAAGACCAGTCGCTCCGTTTCGATTCGTTCTGGCAGTTCAGCTCTTGTCATTCTTTTTTTCGCTTTCTTAATAAAGCTTCCCATGAGATCGACTCGGTCATCTAGATAACGGTAAACGCGCTGATGGCCGTCCCCCATAAAGTAAGTCGGCGCAAAGCGGTCATTTTTAAAATGGCCCTTGTCATCTAAGAGCTCTGGATCAGCCAGTCGCTCGAGAATCTTGGCAAAAATATGACAGATGCCATCTTCCTCGATAATCCGATCAACCTGGCAATCCAAAACGACTGGACAGGCCTCCAAAATCGGAGCCTGAGTTCGTTCAGAAATCTCGTAGTCAAGCCCTAGGTGTTTCAATTTCTCCCGATGGCTGATAAAGCCAGCCTGTTCCATCTCAAGCATGAGGTTTTCGTCAGGGATATTCACAGTGAACTGTTGATAATGCTTAATCTGGTCAGCCGCATTTTCCTCAGCACCAACCCCGATGACTAGCCAATCGCCAAGGCTATAAGAGGAACTGCAGGTCGTGATATTGTGCCCAAAGTTCTGGTCCTGATAGCCTAAAATGAAGATAGGAAAACCATAGTAGAGCTTACTTGTTTTAAAAGATTGTTTCATGACAACCTCCTTTGGCTAGGGGTGCAAAATAAAAATCGCCCCTGTCATCAATCTGACAGGGACGAATGTGTTTAATCCGCGGTACCACCCAATTTCGGGCAGATGCCCGCATCTCTCGTCTTTAAAACAAAAAGACATTATTATTTCATTGTTATCCATTAGCAACCAGTTTTGACACATTTGTGGACTTCTCAGCACCGCCACTTTCTGTAAAATGTGGGACTCAAAACACCTCTAATGGCTTTATTTTAACAAGTTTTTGACGGAAATGCAAGGGACAAGAAAGATTACTTGAACTTGATGCCGTTTTCTTTTAATTTCTTGATAGTAGCTGGACCGATTCCTTTCAAGGCAAGGAGTTCTTTTTCTGTCCAGTTTTTGAAGTCAGCAGCAGACTTGATCCCTTCATCGTAGAAAGTTTTAGCACGGTCAAGTGGAAGTCCACCTAGGTCAGCTGCGAAATCTTCAACAGAAGTTGTAAGCTTGTGGGCTTGCTCTTTAGTTGCTTCTACAGCTTTTTCTACTTGCTTAGAGACAGCTTTTCCTGCTTCACTTGCTGCTTTTTCAGCATGCTTCACAACTTTTTTTGTTTCTTCGACAACCTTGTTTACAGCATTTGAAAGTGCACCTGAACGACGAAGGCTGTTTCTTAATTGTTTTTTACGTTGTAGTTTTTTTGACATGATAAGATCCTTTCAATAAAAAACCCCTGTGATTGAACAAGGATAAATCTTTATGTTTTATTGTATCAACTTTCTTTGGGAAATGCAAGGCTTGTTAGTTTAGAAAGATAGGAGTCCTATAGGGAATTCCGCCTTAGAATAAGAGAATATGATAGAAGAAAAGCGAAAAATATGGTATAATGAAACGATAGATTTTTGAATAGGAATACAATCATGTTTGGATTTTTAAAAAAAGATAAAGTAACAGAAACACCAGCAGTGGTGCCAGCACATATCGGAGTTATCATGGATGGCAATGGTCGTTGGGCTAAAAAACGGATGCAGCCACGTGTCTTTGGTCATAAGGCTGGGATGGATGCTCTGAGAACGGTAGCTATTGCTGCTAGTGATATGGGTGTCAAGGCTATGACTGTCTATGCCTTCTCTACTGAAAATTGGACACGTCCAGACCAGGAAGTCAAGTTTATCATGAACTTGCCTGTTGAATTTTATGATAAGTATGTCCCCGAATTGCACCAAAAGAACATGAAGATCCAAATGATTGGGGAAACCGATCGCTTGCCAAAACAAACTTTTGAATCTTTGAAAAAAGCGGAAGAGTTGACCAAGTTGAATACAGGTTTGATTCTTAACTTTGCCCTTAATTACGGTGGACGAGCTGAGATTACACAAGCGGTCAAGTTGATTGCGCAGGATGTTTTGGATGCCAAGGTGAATCCAGACGATATTACAGAAGAGTTGATTGGGGAATACCTCTTTACTGGACATTTGCCTAAGGTCTTGCGTGATCCGGACTTAATTATCCGAACTAGTGGGGAGCTTCGCTTGAGCAATTTCTTGCCTTGGCAAGCAGCTTATAGTGAACTTTATTTCACAGATGTTTTGTGGCCTGACTTTGATGAGGAAGCTTTGAAAGAAGCTATTGCAGAGTATAATCGCCGCAATCGTCGATTTGGAGGAGTTTAGGAAGAAGTTATGAAAAAGGATTTATTAAAGAGAACCATATTTGCCGCTCTGGCCTTAGCAATCTTTATCCCGCTCTTGGTGATTGGTGGGCTTTGGTTACAGATTGCTATGGGACTTCTAGCTATGCTAGGGGTGCACGAGTTGCTTCAGATGAAAGGGTTAAACACCATGACACCTGAGGGTTTGCTGACCTTGTTAGCGACTTTTGCACTGACAATCCCCCTAGAAAACTACTTGACATTTTTACCTGTAGATGGGAATGTTGTCGCATATGGTGTTGTGATTTTTATCATGTTAGGTTGCACTGTTTTTAGCAAGAATTACACCATTGAGGATGCTGTATACCCGATTGCCATGAGTTTCTATGTTGGTTTTGGCTTTAATGCTTTAGTGGATGCTCGAATCGCAGGTTTGGATAAAGCCCTCTTGGCCCTCTGTATCGTATGGGCAACTGATAGTGGTGCTTACTTGGTCGGAATGAATTTCGGTAAGAGAAGATTGGCTCCGAGAGTCTCTCCGAACAAATCAATCGAGGGAGCCTTTGGTGGAATTTTAGCTGCCATGCTTGTCACTCTTATCTTTATGTTAGTGGATAGTACGGTTGCCCTTCCTTACGGCATTTACAAAATGATGCTCTTTGCTATTTTCTTTAGTATTGCAGGGCAATTGGGTGACTTGATTGAGAGTGCTATGAAACGCCATTTTGGTGTCAAGGATTCGGGCTTCTTTATCCCAGGCCATGGTGGAGTACTGGATCGCTTTGACTCTATGTTGGCTGTTTTCCCTATTATGCACCTCTTTGGCTTATTTTAAGGAAAGGTGAACAAATATTAAATGTTAGGATTATTAACCTTTATCCTTGTTTTTGGAATTATCGTGGTGGTTCACGAGTTCGGCCATTTCTACTTTGCTAAGAAGTCTGGAATTCTGGTTCGTGAATTTGCCATTGGTATGGGTCCGAAAATCTTTGCCCATATCGGGAAAGACGGGACTGCTTACACGATTCGTCTCCTACCGCTTGGTGGTTATGTCCGCATGGCAGGTTGGGGAGAGGATACCACAGAGATTAAGACAGGAACTCCTGTTAGTTTGACCTTGGCCGAAGATGGTAAGGTGAAGCGCATCAATCTTTCTGGTAAGAAGGTCGACCAAACGGCTCTTCCTATGCAGGTAACCCAGTTTGACTTTGAGGATAAACTCTTTATCACAGGTCTGGTTTTGGAAGAGGAAAAAACTTTCTCCGTAGACCATGATGCGACCATTGTAGAAGCTGATGGGACGGAAGTTCGTATCGCTCCGCTAGATGTTCAGTATCAAAATGCGACTGTCTGGGGCAAGTTGATTACCAACTTTGCAGGTCCTATGAATAACTTTATTCTAGGAGTCATCGTTTTTTGGATTTTGATTTTCATGCAAGGTGGCGTTCGTGATACACAAAGTAATAACTTTAGTATCATCCCTGATAGCGCGATTACAAAGGTCGGTGTTGAAAATACGGCCCAAATCACTAAAGTCGGTTCACACGAAATCAGTAACTGGCAAGATTTGATTCAGGCAGTTGAAGCAGAGACCAAGGACAAAACAGCACCTGTTTTGGATGTGACAATCTCTGAAAATGGGACTGACAAACAAGTTAGTGTGACACCTGAGGAAAGCCAAGGGCGTTATATTCTAGGTGTTCAGCCGAGACTCAAATCGGATATCTGGTCTATGTTTGTAGGTGGATTCACATCTGCAGCGGACTCAGCCTTGCGCATTCTTAATGCCTTGAAAAACTTGATTTTCCAGCCTGACTTGAATAAATTGGGTGGACCTGTTGCTATCTTTAAGGCAAGTAGTGATGCTGCTAAAAATGGTCTTGAGAATGTTTTGTTCTTCTTGGCTATGATTTCCATCAATATCGGGATTTTCAACTTGATTCCTATCCCGGCACTAGACGGTGGAAAAATCGTGCTCAACATCATTGAAGCAATTCGCCGTAAACCGCTGAAACAAGAAATTGAAACCTATGTTACTCTAGTTGGAGTTGTGATTATGGTTGTCTTGATGATCGCCGTGACTTGGAACGACATCATGCGTACCTTCTTTTAAGAATTAGAGGAAAAATATGAAACAAAGTAAAATGCTTATTCCAACGCTTCGCGAAATGCCAAGCGATGCTCAAGTTATCAGCCACGCACTTATGTTGCGTGCTGGTTATGTTCGTCAAGTATCAGCAGGTGTTTATTCTTACCTACCACTTGCTAACCGTGTTATCGAAAAAGCCAAGAACATCATGCGTCAAGAGTTTGATAAGATGGGTGCTGTTGAAATGTTGGCTCCTGCCCTTCTCAGTGCTGACCTTTGGCGTGAATCTGGCCGTTATGAAACCTACGGTGAAGACTTGTACAAATTGAAAAATCGTGAGAAGTCAGACTTTATCTTAGGTCCAACTCACGAAGAAACGTTTACAGCGATTGTCCGTGATTCTGTCAAGTCTTACAAGCAATTGCCGCTGAACCTCTACCAAATCCAGCCTAAGTATCGTGATGAAAAACGTCCACGTAATGGACTTCTTCGGACCCGTGAGTTCATCATGAAAGATGGCTACAGCTTCCACGCTAACTACGATAGCTTGGATGTAACCTATGATGAGTACAAGGCGGCTTACGAGCGTATCTTTACTCGTAGTGGCTTGGACTTCAAAGCCATCATCGGTGACGGTGGAGCTATGGGTGGTAAGGATAGCCAAGAATTTATGGCCATCACACCTGCTCGTACAGACCTTGACCGTTGGGTTGTTTTAGACAAGTCTGTCGCATCATTTGATGAGATTCCTGTAGATGTACAGAAAGAAATCAAGGCAGAATTGCTCAAATGGATGGTTTCTGGTGAAGATACCATTGCCTACTCAAGTGAGTCAAGCTATGCAGCTAACTTGGAAATGGCAACTAACGCCTACAAACCAAGCAACCGTGTTGTAACTGAAGACCAATTAGCTCGAGTGGAAACACCAGGTGTTAAATCGATTGATGAAGTTGCTGCTTTCTTGAATGTCTCTGAAGAGCAAACAATCAAGACCTTGGTTTATATCGCAGACGAGGAGCCAGTTGTTGCCCTACTCGTTGGCAATGACCAACTCAATGAAGTCAAATTGAAAAACTACCTTGGTGCAGACTTCTTAGAACCTGCAACCGAGGCGGAAGTGAAAGAATTATTGGGAGCGGACTTTGGTTCACTTGGCCCAGTCAATCTTCCAGAAAATGTTAAAATCATCGCTGACCGCAAGGTCCAAGATAGTCGCAATGCTGTTGCAGGTGCTAACGAAGATGGTTACCACTTAACTGGTGTCAACCCAGGTCGTGACTTCACTGCTGAGTATGTCGATATCCGTGAAGTTCGTGAGGGTGAAATCTCTCCAGATGGACAAGGTGTGCTCAACTTTGCACGTGGTATCGAGATTGGTCACATTTTCAAACTTGGGACTCGCTACTCAGCAAGTATGGGAGCAGATGTCTTGGATGAAAATGGTCGTGCTGTGCCAATCATCATGGGATGTTATGGTATCGGTGTTAGTCGTCTCCTTTCAGCAGTTATGGAGCAACACGCTCGCCTCTTTGTTAACAAAACTCCAAAAGGTGAATACCGTTACGCTTGGGGAATCAACTTCCCTAAAGAATTGGCGCCATTTGATGTGCACTTGATTCCAGTTAACGTCAAGGATGAAGCAAGCCTTGCATTGACAGATCGTATCGAAGAAGCCTTGGTCAACAAAGGCTACGAAGTCTTGACGGATGACCGTAACGAACGTGTCGGTGTTAAATTCAGTGACAGCGACTTGATTGGTCTTCCAATCCGTATCACTGTCGGTAAAAAAGCAGCTGATGGCATCGTAGAAGTCAAGATCAAGGCGACTGGTGATACGATTGAAGTTCACGCAGATAGCTTGCTTGAAACCCTTGAAATCCTAACAAATAAATAAAATCTATAATCAGAAGAAAAACAAGACAAAAATGTAACTAGTTTTTGCCTTGTTTTTTCTTTATAATGAGAGAAAGTAAACATTAAAATCGTAAAAAGAGGTAGAGCTATGCTAAAATTTCCAAAGGATTTTGTCTGGGGTTCCTCAACTTCTGGGCCACAGACAGAAGGGCGAGTGCCTGGTGACGGAAAGGGAGATAATCTCTGGGATTATTGGTACCAAGTAGAACCAAATCGCTACTATAATGGGATTGGACCAGACAAAACATCGACCTTCTATGAAAATTGGGAAAAAGATATCGAACTATTGTTAGAAACAGGGCATACAGCCTTTCGGACCTCTATCCAGTGGTCTCGTATTTTCCCACAAGGGCGTGGAGAAGTCAATCCTCAAGGGGTGGCTTTCTACCGTCAGGTATTTGAAGCCATCAAGGCTAAGGGCATTCGTCTTTTAGTCAATCTCTATCACTTTGACTTGCCTTTCGCCCTTCAAGAAGATGGGGATGGTTGGGAAAATAAAGCAACTATTAAGGCTTATGAAGACTATGCTCGTTTCTGTTTTGAGACCTACGGTGACCTTGTGGACCAATGGATTACCTTCAATGAGCCTATCGTTCCTGTAGAGTTTGGCTATTTCTATGATGCCCATTATCCTCATAAGGTAGATGCCAAAGCAGCGGTTCAGGTAGCCTACAACACCCAGCTAGCAAGCACTCTTGCGGTGAAGGCCTGCCATGAGGTTTTGCCTGATTCTAAGATTGGGATTGTCCTCAACTTGACTCCGGCTTATCCACGTAGTCAGCATCCTGCGGATGTCAAAGCTGCACGCATTGCTGATCTATTTCAAGCTCAATCTTTTCTAGATCCATCTGTCTTGGGAACTTATCCAGAAGAATTGGTGGAGATTTTAGCTGAGCATGATTTACTGCCAGATTCTACAGCTGAGGAGTTGGAACTTATTCGTGAGCACACAGTAGATTTTCTTGGAGTCAACTACTACCAGCCTTTGCGTGTCATGGCGCCGCGTTTTGCTAAGCATCCTGATAGTCCGCTCTTGCCAGAGCATTTCTATGAACATTACGTCATGCCTGGTCGTAAGATCAATCCCCACCGTGGTTGGGAAATCTACGAGCAAGGAATTTATGACATTGCTCAAAACATCAAGGAAAACTATGGGAATATTGAGTGGATGCTGACCGAGAATGGGATGGGTGTTGAAGGTGAGGATAAATTCCGTGAGAATGGAATGATTCAGGATGATTACCGTATTGACTTTGTCAAAGGGCATCTGGCTGAACTTCATCGCGCCATTGAAGACGGTGCTAACTGTAAAGGCTACTTAATCTGGACCTTTATCGATTGCTGGTCATGGCTCAACAGCTATAAAAACCGCTATGGTTTGGTCGAGCTTGACTTAGAAACACAAGAACGCCGCTTGAAAAAATCAGGCCACTGGTTCAAAGAACTCAGTGACAATAATGGATTTTAAGCTACTTTTCAAATAGATTCAAAAAAACCATTGGAAATGAACTTCTCAATTTGAGAACTTCCAATGGTTTTTCTTGTTCTTAGAATAGTCCGATAAAAAGTAGTAGAGCTGATAAAGCAATAAAAGCTAGGGTTGCAAGACCACGTTGGCCTGGGCTGTAAATCTTTCGTTCTCCTCGAACTGGGAAGACGATAGCCAGTAATGCACCCCCGACAGCACCCCCGACATGCCCAGCAAGGCTGATACCAGGCATTAAAACGCTACCTACTAGGTTGATGACTAAGAGGGAGAGGTAAGATTGACCAAGTTGTTGGAGATAGGGATTGCGTGAAGCATATCGGAGAACAACAATAGAGGCAAACATACCGTAGAGGGCAGTTGAAGCACCTGCAGTAATAGCATTGGGACTAAAAACTAGGACAAAGAGATTTCCCATCATACCTGATAGAAGGTAGATAAAGAAAAACTGTTTGGAGCCAAAGATTTGCTCCATCTGACGTCCCAAAAAGTAGAGGGATAGCATATTGACTAAAAAGTGCTGCAAGCCAATGTGGACAAAGGTTGCGGAGAATAAGCGCCAGATTTGTTCAGGCATGGCCTTGATAGCAGGGGGATACACAGCTCCGAATTTATATAAGGTGGCTGCGCTGGTATAGTTGAAACCACTGGTTAGAAACATGAGTACAAAAACCAGGGTTGTCACGAGTAGAAAGAAGCTCGTGACAGGATAACGACGATCAAAAATTTCTTTCATAGATGAGTACCTCCTCAATAGGAATATCGTAGTGCTCAGGTTGAAAATTCTGAATCTGACATGGATAAATCGTACTAATAGTAGGACCTGGGAAATGCTCCAAGTAGCGGTCGTAATAGCCACCACCGTAGCCAATTCGATAACTAGAAGGATTGAAAGCTAAACCAGGAACATGGATCAAGTCAATCTGAGACGGCTCAAAGACAATAGTTTTCCCCTGTGGTTCAAGAAGTCCAAAAGAATTTCTTTCGAGTTTCTCTGGTTCATATAGAACAAAGTCCATTTTCCCATGTGGATAGGTTTTGGGAATGAGGATAGTTTTCCCATCTTTTTGAGCTTCTTCAATGAGTCTAGCTGTCTGAAATTCATGAGGAAAAGACAGGTAAGTGGCGATGTTTTTTGCTTCCTTGTAGAAGGGATGTAGAAGTAGTTGCTCAGTCAACCAAGCGCCCATGACTTCCTTTTCTTCTTTAGAAAGAGCTTTGAGTTCTTGCAAGACCTGCTTGCGTAAGCTTTTTTTCATAGTTTACTCCGCAGCTTTCTTTGCTAAGAAGCTTGATACAGCTTCGACACCAATTGCCAGAGCTTCTTCTTTAGGACTCATCTGTGGATGGTGAAGAGCATAGGGACTATCAATACCTAGCCAGAACATAACCCCAGGAACCTTGGAGAGAAGATAACCAAAGTCCTCTCCTGTCATGGCAGGCTCGATATCGATGAGTTCAATTCCCTCTTTTTCATCAAAGAAGGTCATCAATTCCTGAGCTAATTCAGGGTTGTTTTCGACAGGTAGGTAACCTCCCTGCTTGAGTTCAACTTCCACATCCATATCAAAAGCAGCTGCGACACCTTCAGCGATGGCTTTGACACGCTTTTGAACTAAGAGACTCATGCTATGTGTGAGAGCTCGAATGGTTCCATGCAAGAAAGCTGTATCAGCGATGACATTATTGGTTGTTCCAGCTTGAAAGACACCGAAAGTGACGACAGCTCCCTCGATAGGATCGACATTACGGCTGACAACTGACTGAACTTGAGTGACAAAATAGCTAGCTGCAACCAGAGCGTCGTTTGCTTGATGTGGAAAGGCAGCGTGACCACCTTTACCCTTGAAGCGAATCTTGACTTCGCAAGTTCCTGCAAAGAGTGTATGGGTATTGGTCGCAATCTGACCAACCTTTAGGTCTGGACGGACATGAAGCCCATAGAATTGGTCAGGCAACCAGTCGCCAAAGGCCCCATCTTCATACATGAGCATGCCACCTGCTTCATTTTCCTCGGCAGGCTGGAAGAGAAAGAGGAGATTGTTTTTAGGTTGGTTTTCTAGAGCACGTTCGAGACTTCCTAGGGCAATGGTCATGTGAAAATCATGCCCACAAGCATGCATACGGTCTGGGTGCTGAGAGGCAAAGGCAAGACCTGTTTGTTCAAGGATTGGGAGTCCGTCGATATCTGTCCGCCAACCGATGGTACGTTCTGGCTGACTTCCCTGTAAATACACTAAAATACCTGTTCGCCAAGTGCGAATTTGAACAAAATCCTTACCAGCTGTTAATTTCTCAATGACATTGAGCAAATAAGCTTGAGTCTTGACTTCTTCTAAACCGATCTCAGGGATTTGGTGAAGATCGCGTCGAGTCTGAATCAAATCTAACATATCTAACATATCTAATTTCCTTCTATGTAAAACGATAAAGAGGCTGGAAACATTTCCGCCTCTGTTACTAATTACAAGGTGCGAAGCGCATCCTCTAGCGCTGTTTTTTGTTGAGTTTGGCTATCAATTTCTTTGATGATACGAGCCGGAACACCTGCCACCACAACATTTTCTGGAACATCTTGAGTGACGATGGCACCTGCTGCGACAACAGATCCGCTACCGATTTGAACACCTTCGATAACCACAGCGTTAGCACCGATGAGTACATTATCACCGACACGGACAGGCTCTGCACTAGCTGGTTCGATAACACCTGCAAGAACAGCTCCCGCACCCACGTGACTATTTTTACCGACAATAGCACGTCCGCCTAGAATAGCACCCATGTCAATCATAGTGCCAGCACCGATTTCAGCACCAATATTGATCACAGCTCCCATCATGATAACAGCGTTGTCGCCAATCTCAACCTGGTCACGGATGATAGCCCCTGGTTCGATACGAGCATTGATGTCGCGTTTATCAAGGAGAGGTACAGCTGAGTTGCGAGCGTCTTGCTCAACAACATAGTCTTTATTTTCTGTTAGTCCTTCAAGAAGAGGTGCGATATCCTTCCAGTCTCCAAAGAGAACATTTCCAAGCTTGGTAACAGAAGCAGGAATAGATCCAGTAAGCTGCCCCTCAAAGGTCACTTTTACACTTGTCTTTTTCTCAGCATTGGCGATAAATTGGATAATTTCTTGTGCATTCATTTTTGTAGCAGTCATAGATGTCTCCTCACTCTTTGTAATGCTTACTATTCTACCAAAAAAGGCTTCAAAATTGAAGCCTTAAGTGTTAAAAGAAGATTCTTTCAGTTTATCTTTTGATTCTTCAATGGATAAGAAGATCATGGGAATAATAATCAAAATCATAGCTAATAGCAGATACCCATCCAAGACCAGACCTAGAAATAGAACGCTTAGAATAGCAGAGGATAGAGGTTCGCTAGCACTGACGACCGATACTACCAATGGGGATACCAGGGAGACAGCCTTCATGGATAGGAAAAAGGCAAAAGCTGTTCCCAAAAAGGCAATGGTCAAACAAATCAAGATGCTCACCCAATCCAGTTGAAAGCTAATTCTATAAACGGGGTAGAGAAAATTACTAAAGAGTCCAGCCAGCATCATTCCCCAGCCAACAGTTGGGACAAAACCGTATTTTCGAGCAAATGGTTGGGGTAAGATGACATTAAACATAACCCCCAGCGCACTGAGAAGCCCTGTCAGCAATGCGAGAGGAGTGATGGATAGTTTAGACAGATCGCCTTTAGTAGCCATCAGAAAGACTCCAAGCATAGCAGTTAAAACATAGAAGATCGCTTTTTTA
This sequence comes from Streptococcus infantis, assembly GCF_015546995.1. GTDB lineage: Bacteria > Bacillota > Bacilli > Lactobacillales > Streptococcaceae > Streptococcus > Streptococcus infantis_J. The sequence continues at coordinate 15,636 of NZ_JADMUH010000002.1, read as the reverse complement.
GAAGCTTTTTTCTTGTAGATGATACGGTTGTATATAAGAATGAAGACAGGACTGATAAATTGGAGGATGGTTGCCGTTGTCGCATTAGAGTATTCTACGCAGAGATAAAAGAAATACTGAACAGAGAAGATTCCTAAGATGGCATAAGCCAGAAAAGGCAGGTAGTTTTTGCGTTTTCTCCAGATATCGAATAGCTGTGAGCGAAACTTAAAGCTAGAGAAGATAAGCACGAAACCACCTGCAATACTTAATCGCATGGAAGTAATCCAGCCAGATGATACTTGATAATGCGTAAAGAAGAATTCTCCTAAAATGCCACAAATACCCCATATTAATCCGGAAAGGAGGGAATAAATGGTTCCCTTAAAAATATTCTTTTGATACTGATTCATATAGAAAGGTTAACGTTGTAGTCTATTTGAAGATGAGTCGTTGCTATCACTGGTAGTATTATTGTTATTATTACCGTTATTACTGTTGTTGCTATTATTATTGTTGTTATTATTTCGATTATTGTTATTATTGCTATTGTTGTTTGAGTTATTATTGTTGGAATTAGATGATTTTGGTAGACTTCCCAAAATCGTATTCCAAGCTTTTTGGTAATCAGAGTCACTTCCACCGATGGCAAATTTGTAGGTAGTAGTTGGAGCACCAGCTTGGTTAGCCCAGTAACTTGTTACCATTTCTCCAGTAACGTCAATCTCTTTGCCGTTGATAGTGACCTTGCCAGGCTTCTGTCCAGTCGACTTAAGGACTTGAGAAGAGGTGACACTCGAATCAAGGCTGAAACGCTCAGTTCCCCAAGCAGAAGGAGAAGCTTGTTGAATAGCATTTACCAGATTAGCCATGTACTTAGCATTACGGAAGTATGCGCCGTTAGCTAGGGGACTATTATCATCGTGACCGACCCAGCCTCCAAGAGTCAATTTTGGAGTTGAAAGCATGAGCCACATATCACCTTCTTCGTTGGTTGTACCAGTTTTACCAATCCAATCAGCACCTGCTAGACTGGAATTTATGCTATAAAGATCGCTTTGGAAGCTTGTAGTTATCCGGGATGAAAGTACATCTCTCAGTAGACTTTGCATAATGGTTGCAGTAGCTTTTGAGTAGACCTGAACAGGTTCGTTCTTATGTTCATAGATCACTTCGCCACTACTTTTTTCAATTTTTGAAATCATATATTTCTTATTGTAAATACCATTATTGGCTAGTGTTTGATATCCGTTTGTATGTTGAGCTACAGTAACTTCAATTCCTCCTCCCATAGGAAGACTTTCAATACCATATTCTGGGATTTCATACCCCATTTTTTCCATGTAGGAGCGGACATCAACTCCTTTTTCACGAAGCATACGATAGGTCCAGTAGGCAGGGATGTTCCATGAATAATTGAGGGCTTCCTTAAGGTTTATCATAGCTGTTCCTGGACTGTTGACGTGCATAATCGGAGTTCCGTTGGCAAAGTTGGTAGGATAGTTTGATAGGATACTAGCACTTCCCATCAATCCTTGGTCAATAGCAATACCATAAGCTAATAGTGGCTTAGTAGTAGAGGCAGGAGAGCGTTTAGTATCAAAAGCATGATTATTTTGATTGTTTTGGTAATCTCGTCCTCCTACAAATCCTATGATGGCTCCTGTTTTATTATCCATTAAGACATTTCCGACTTCAGGTTGACCACTACTATCATTTAGAAGGTAGCCATAATTTGCCACAGCATCTTGCATGGCAGCATGGATTGTTTTGTCGATTGTAGTAGTGATACGGTAACCACCATTTTGAATTTCTTTTTCAGCTAATTCACGATAAGATTTTTGAATAGATTCGTTCTTGAGTTCTTGGGCAGAAACATTATCTTTTTGTACCAAATAATCATACATGAGGTTAGTTGCTTCATCGAGAGCAGTAAAGTAGAGATAGCCCTTAGCAGTTATGTTTACATTTTCTGCTGGCAAGAAGTCTTGCTTAATGTCATATGCCTTATAGGTTTCGTAGTCTTCTTGACTGAGCACTCCAGTTCTGTACATATTGTAAAGGACATCTTTTGAACGTTTGATACCTAGTTCCATATCCTCTTCGCTCTTCATTTCCCCAGTTGATTCATAAGGTGAGTAGGAGATAGGACTTTGTGGCAATCCTGCTATGAAGGCTGCTTGAGGAATCGTTAGCTGATTGGCGTCAACCCCGAAAATACCCTTGGCTGCTTGTTGAGCTCCTGCGATGTTTTGACCTTTATTGTTACGACCAAAAGGAGCAACATTGAGATAGGTTGTTAGGATTTCGTCCTTGCTCATAGCTCTTTCTAAGGCCAAGGCATCCACGATTTCACTGGCTTTACGAGCAAGTGTAGGAGCATCACCAACCACTTGTTGTTTGATGAGCTGTTGTGTTAGGGTAGATCCTCCACTGGAAGAACCAAGTCCGATGAATTTTCCTAGACTGGCGCGAATAACCGCTTTAGGAACGACACCGTTGTGCTCTGCAAAGTGTTCATCCTCAGTCGCAACGATAGCTTGCTTGAGATTATCTGAAATGGCGTCTGATGACACAGAAGTGCGAAGTAGATCGCTTTCGATAGCGCTAATCATGGAACCATCTGCATAGCGAATTTCAGAGATGGATGAAATATCGTTCACTTGTTTGACTAAATCTTCTGTTTGAGGGACACTTACTTTATCAAACAGGGAAACTGCATAACCGAAAACAACTCCAGTACCTAAAAGTCCACCAAGAAAGGCGATAATGAATAGGGTATTAAAGGTTGCCTTGATTCCCAGTAAGATATTGGCAAAGATAGTCCAAATATTGGTTTTGGTTTGCTTTTTCTTTTTAGATTTTTTAGGACCACTTTTTCCTAAATGTACATTTTTTAACTTTGTTTTTAGGGACTGAAGGAAAGCCAGTCCTTTTTCTTTAAGTTCTAACAATTTATTCTTCATTTCTTTCCTCACTCTTATTATTATACCATAAAAGCAATGATTGCAAGAAATTAGTCTTGGACGAGCTTTAGAGGGGGTTGGGCAACAAAAAACCAGGTAAATTCAACCTGATTTTAAGGGTTTGTTATTCACCTGAAAGTTCTTTTCCAAGATCAATCAAGTAGTCTTTCAAGTGATCTTTGACTTGAGGATGTTTGAGGGCGTATTCGATAGATGTCTTCATAAATCCAAATTTGTCTCCGACATCGTAACGAGAGCCTTTAAACTCACGAGCAAATACACGTTGAGTTTTGTTGAGTGTGTCGATAGCGTCTGTTAGTTGGATTTCATTTCCGGCGCCAGGTTTTTGATTTTCAAGAATACCAAAAATCTCAGGTGTGAGGAGGTAACGACCGATAATCGCTAAATCACTTGGTGCATCCTCAGGTGCTGGTTTTTCAACGAAGGTCTCAACGCTGTAAAGTCCGTCTTTTCCTTCGCCTTGAGGCGCGATAACACCATAGGCAGAAACTTCTTCGTGTGGGACAGGCATTACGGCGATAGTAGAGGCATGAGTTTCCTCGTAATCATTCATGAGTTGCTTGGTCAATGGGATAGCATTGTCATCAGTGATATCCATGAGGTCATCTCCCAGCATCACCACAAAAGGTTCGTTCCCGACGAAAGCTTTGGCTTGTAAAACGGCATCTCCGAGGCCACGTGGGTGTGCCTGACGGATGAAGTGAAGGCGCATACCAGTTGTTTCATCAACTAATTTTAAGAGATCCGTTTTTCCTTTTTCCCTGAGGTTGTATTCTAGTTCAAAGTTTGAGTCAAAGTGGTCTTCGATAGAACGTTTTGACTTCCCTGTTACAACAAGAATGTCCTCAATTCCAGACTTGAGAGCTTCTTCAACGATGAATTGAATGGTTGGCTTATCCACGATTGGCAACATTTCTTTGGCCAAGGCTTTGGTTGCTGGGAGGAAACGAGTTCCAAGTCCCGCAGCAGGGATAACAGCTTTTCTAACTTTTTGCTTCATGAGCATCCTTTCTAACGGTGATTATGACCACTCGTTTTCTGCCTTGAACTCGTTACTCATGAGTTCAGAAACAGCATCCTTAATATTAACATTTTCATAAATAACTTGGTAAATAGCCTGGGTAATAGGCATATAGACTCCAAGCTCTTGCGCCAATTCGTAAGCAGCTTTGGTTGTTGAAATTCCTTCGATGACCATTCCCATGTTGGCTTCGATATCTGCCAAGGCTTCACCACGCCCAAGAGCATCACCTGCTCGCCAGTTACGTGAGTGGACAGAAGTTCCTGTAACGATTAAATCCCCAACTCCAGAAAGACCACTGTAAGTTAATGGATTTGCTCCAAGCTTGACTCCTAGACGAGTGATTTCCGCAAGCCCGCGCGTGATAATAGCTGCTTTTGCATTATCTCCAAATCCAAGTCCATGAAGGGCCCCTGCACCAACAGCGATGATATTTTTAAGAGCACCAGCCGTTTCCACTCCGATCACATCTGTATTGGTATAAAGACGGAAGTAGTGGTTACTAAAGAGTGCTTGAACATACTGAGCTGTTTGTAAATCTTTAGAAGCGGCAGTAATCAAGGTGATGTCGCGTACAATTGTTTCTTCTGCGTGACTAGGACCAGATACAACCACAATTTCACTACGGAACTCTTCAGGGATTTCTTCTTCAAGAATAGTTGAAAGACGTTTGTGACTATTTGGCTCGAGACCTTTTGAAGCATGCATAATAACTACTTTATGATCAAGAACAGCAGCTACCTGTTGAGCTACCAATCTTGTCACCTTAGTTGGAACTACGAACAAAACAGCGTCAGCGCCCTTCAAGACTTCTGCTAAATCATGGTAGGCAACAATCTTTTCGTCTAAAACAGTATCCTTAAAATAGCGTTTGTTGGTATGTTGTGTATTGATTTCGTCAATTTGGTCAGGAATATTTCCCCAGATACGTACTTCATGTCCATTGTCATTTAAAACTTGTGACAGAGCAGTACCCCAAGAACCAGGCCCTAAAACAGCGATGGTTTGTTTGTTCATTTTCCCCTCCTTCTGAGAAAGCACTTTCCTATATTCTACCATAAAAAGCCCTATCTTGCATCTATATTATTTATGAAGAGTTAATTGAATGATAGAGTATAAATAAAAAAACAGCCAATGAGTAATTTGGCTGTCTTTAGGAGAAAAACTAGAGGGTAATGCTATTGTTTTTAGAAATTTTCATAAATAGTAATAATGAAGTAACTGTCAAGACAGTGAGTATAGTTGACAAAGCAGCTGCCACACCATAATTTCCTCTGAGAACCTCTGTATAGATTGCTACGGTCATAGTTTTTGTTTTGGCATTATATAGCAGGATAGAAGTAGATAGTTCTGAAATCATTGTTACCCATGATAGAATAGATCCAGAAATAATACCGGGTAACATCATTGGAACAGTGATGTTACTGAAAGTATTGAGACGGCTACTTCCTAAACTCTCAGCTGCTTCTTCAATACTAGGTGCTATTTGTTGTAAGCTAGCAACAGATGAGCGGATTGTATAAGGGAGTCTTCTTACAGATAAGGAGATAATCAAGATGAAGGTTGTTCCTGTAATCATAAGGAAGCCACTTCCGAAGATACCTGTATTGAATGAAGAGATAAAGGCAATACCGAGAACTGTTCCTGGTACGATATAAGGTACCATACTAAGGCTATCAATTAAGTTTGTAAACAAATTTCGTTTTCTAACAGCTAGGTAGGAGATAAATGATGCAAATAAAACAACTAGAATCAAAGCAATCAAAGGAATGCGAATCGTATTAAAAATAGTAGCTCCCATACGATTGAAGGCAATCTTGTAACTGTTTAGAGAATAGCCTTTGACAAATACCATACCTGATGTTTTTAAGAAAGAGGTATAAATCAAAAATAATTGAGGTAGAACAGAAAATAAGACAATTCCGTAAACTGTTGCATAAATTGCTGCCATTTTCCCTTTTGTAGTTTTTTTCGGCTCAATTGGATGGAGAGAATTCATGCTGAAACTATAGCGATTGGAAATATATTTTTGAATAAGAAAGATTGTTAAAGCAATGATAATCGCCATGATTGCTAAAGCAGATGCAAAAGCAGAATTTCCGCCAACCTCACTAATGAATTGATTATAAATTAAAACAGGGAAAGTTCGATATCCTTCACCAATTAACATAGGAGTTCCGAAGTCGGAAAATGCTCTCATAAATACGAGTAGGGCAGCGGCAAGTAAAGTTGGAACTAAAAGGGGCAAAATAACTGTTATCATACGTTTGAATCCAAATACCCCCATGCTTTCAGCGGCTTCAAGAAGAGAATGGTCAATTCTTTTCATGGCTCCAGCCACGTATAGAAAAACTAATGGGAATAGCTGGAGTGTAAACACAAGTACAATTCCTTTGAAGCCATAAATATCAATAGCTGGAAGATGAAGGGCATTTGTCAAAAATTTAGTGATGACACCATTTCGTCCCAACAAGAGAATCCAAGAGTATGCCCCTACGAAAGGAGCTGACATGGAAGCGATGATAATCAATATCTGTAAAAATTTCTTTCCTTTGAAGTCATATATAGAAAAGAGGTAAGCCAATAAGGTCCCTAAAACTAGGGAAGTTACAGTAGAAGTAATGGAGACGTTAAAACTGTTTACTAGTGTCTCAGAGTAATAGGATTTACTAAAGAAATCCTCAAAATTAGCTAGTGAGAATTGACCTTCATGTATGAGTGCTTGCTTGAGTACAATAATAATTGGATAAACAAGAAAAATAAGATAGGTAAGAAAGATGAAGAACGAGGAGGCTGTCCAAATATTTAGTTTTTTACCTTTCATAGCCAACTCCTGTAATAAGATTTTGGGAACCATCTGCAGAAAAAACATTTAACTTTTGAGTATTGATTCGTAGACGAATTCGATCCCCTTTTTGAAGATCTTCTTCAAAAGTTGATTCTTCGCTGACCTGTATTTTTGAAGAAAATGCAGTCTCTACAAAATATTCAGTGGTGAGTCCAAGATAAACACTATCGGTGATTGTTCCATCGATTGGACCATTTTCATCACGGATAAATTCTTCAGGACGGATGCTAACACGGATGTTTTGCTCGTCAACTTGGTCAAGAGTTGGCATACGAAGAGAATAGCCGTCTTCGAAGACTATGTAAGCTCCATCAGCTTGTTTTTCTAAACGAGCAGGGATTATATTTGTTCTACCAATAAATGTTGCAACAAATTCATTTGCTGGTTTGTGGTAAAGCTCTTTTGGACGACTAATTTGTTGAATAACACCGTCTTTCATAACAGCAATTTGGTCAGAAATGGCCATCGCTTCTTCTTGGTCGTGGGTCACATATACAGTTGTAATTCCCACTTCGTGTTGAATTTCTCGAATAACTTGGCGCATATCTAAGCGAAGTTTCGCATCCAGGTTACTAAGAGGCTCGTCCATGAGGAGAACACTTGGATTAACAGCTAAGGCACGTGCCAAGGCGACACGTTGTTGTTGTCCACCACTGAGTTTATCGGGCTTTCGATCTGCGTATTGATCAATTTGCATTAGTTCCAGATATTTATTAGTTTGTTGAACTAATTCATCTTTTGGAACCTTTTTTTGTTTAAGGCCAAAAGCAACATTATCTCGAACAGTCAAATGTGGGAAAATAGCGTAGTTTTGGAAAACCATACCGATGTTGCGTTTGCTGGGTTCTATGTTATTGATTTTAGTATCATCGAAGTAAAATTCTCCGCCTTCAATACTGTTGAAGCCTGCAATCATTCGAAGTAGAGTCGTTTTTCCACAACCTGAAGGTCCAAGAATAGTGAAAAGACTTCCTTTTGGGATCGTAACATTTAAATTCTCAATGACAGGAATGTCATGGTAGATTTTTTTTGCGTTAATAATTTTGATCTCACTCATAGCGAACCTCTTTTACTGTTTCGATTGAATATTAGTGAAAATATCATTGTACTTTTTAAGAATAGCTGATTTATTTTGGATGACGTACTCAGAATCTTCAGTGGCGATATTGATTTCGGTCATTGATTTCATATTTTTATTGGTTTTAGCATTTTTTCGAATGGGTCTAATGGTTGTTTCAGTTCCTAGTTTATCCTGAATGTCTTGAGAAAGAAGGAAATCGATAAATTTTTTAGCGTTTTCCATGTGTTTGGCATTTTTGATAATAGCTGCGTTACCAGGCAAAAAGACGGTTCCTTCTTTTGGATAAATGACTTTTACATCAACGCCATCGTTTAAGAGTTTCAAGGCAGGATCTTCATAGGTAAGTCCTACAGCCATTTCTCCGTCAGCGACAGATTTGTAGACATTTGAAGAACTAGAAGCAATTTTACCGTCTACTAAGCTAAATAGATTTTTCACATATGTCCAAGCTTGCTCATTTTCATAGCCACCTTGATCCACAAGCATGTTTGTTAATTGAGCAAAGGCGCTAGAAGAATTACTTGGATCAGCAGTTGCGATTTTTCCTTTTAATTTAGGATTGAGTAGATCATTGTAGCCTTCAATTTTAATATCTTTTGTAAGAGCTGAATTGGCAATGATGACACTGACATCAAGTGTATAAGGCGTGTAGAATCCAGTTTTATTTTGATATTCAGGGATTATCTGGTCGTTCTCTTGAGAAATATAAGGTTCAAAAAGATTTTCGTTAGAAGAGAAGAGGGCGTAGGAGCCTCCGAAAATGACATCGGCTACAGGGGATTCTTTTTCAGCCTCAGCTTTTTTGAACAATTCACCAGTGCTGGCTTGTACTAAGTCAACCTTAATACCATATTTTTCTTCGAAGGCTGGGATTGTTTCTTCGATAAGGTCTTCAGGGTTAGGCGAGTAGATAACCAAGGTGTTATCTGAATCTTTTTCAGAGCTAGTTTCCGCTTCTGTTGTTGAAGAACATCCTGATAAAGTAAGAAATATCCATCCACAAGAGAGAAATAATAGTAGTTTTTTCATAAAAGTCTCCTTTTTTACGAACGTTTTTACTCTACGACTTGCTTAATGTTTATAATTTGCAGAGTTCTATAGGATATAATAAAAACCTTAAAGAAATCTAAAACGGGGAATATGAGTCAAAGGCGTTAGGGGAAAAAGATGGAAGAGATAAATAATCGATATAAGTTAATTTCAAGTGTTAGCTAATTTTTTATACTGCTAAATAAGCTGGATTTGCGATTCAGTCTTTCTTTCCATCCAAGCCCAAAAGAACATTTCTCATCTTTCAAATTCCCTCAAAAATGGTATAATAGTAACATCACAAAATTGGAGAGAGACCATGAGTTTTTACAATCATAAAGAAATCGAGCCTAAGTGGCAAGGCTATTGGGCCCAACATCATACATTTAAGACAGGAACAGATGCGTCAAAACCGAAGTTTTATGCATTGGACATGTTCCCTTATCCATCTGGAGCAGGTCTGCACGTAGGGCACCCAGAAGGCTATACAGCGACAGATATTCTCAGTCGTTTCAAGCGTGCCCAAGGCTACAACGTCCTTCACCCAATGGGATGGGATGCCTTTGGTTTGCCTGCAGAGCAATATGCTATGGATACAGGGAATGACCCAGCAGAATTCACAGCGGAAAACATTGCCAACTTCAAACGCCAAATAAATGCGCTTGGATTCTCTTACGACTGGGACCGTGAAGTTAATACTACAGACCCAAACTACTACAAGTGGACGCAATGGATTTTTACTAAGCTTTACGAAAAAGGCTTGGCTTATGAAGCTGAAGTGCCAGTAAACTGGGTGGAAGAGTTGGGAACAGCTATCGCCAACGAAGAAGTCCTTCCTGACGGAACTTCTGAGCGTGGAGGTTATCCAGTTGTCCGCAAACCAATGCGCCAATGGATGCTTAAAATCACTGCTTATGCTGAGCGCCTGCTCAATGACTTGGATGACCTTGATTGGCCAGAGTCTATCAAGGACATGCAACGCAACTGGATTGGTAAATCAACTGGTGCCAATGTCACTTTCAAAGTCAAAGGGACTGACAAGGAATTCACCGTCTTTACCACTCGTCCTGACACCCTTTTTGGTGCTACCTTCACTGTTTTGGCGCCTGAGCATGAACTAGTAGATGCCATCGTAAGTGCGGAACAAGCTGAAGCTGTAGCAGACTACAAACACCAAGCAAGCCTCAAATCAGACTTGGCTCGTACAGACCTTGCCAAGGAAAAAACAGGAGTTTGGACGGGTGCTTATGCGATTAACCCTGTAAACGGCAAAGAAATCCCAATCTGGATTGCCGACTACGTTTTGTCTAGCTATGGTACAGGTGCTGTTATGGCTGTACCTGCCCACGACCAACGTGACTGGGAATTTGCCAAACAGTTTGGTCTTCCAATCGTAGAAGTGCTTGAAGGTGGAAACGTTGAAGAGGCTGCTTACACAGAAGATGGTCTTCACGTCAACTCTGACTTCTTGAACGGTCTTAACAAAGAAGATGCTATTGCCAAGATTGTGGCTTGGTTGGAAGAAAAAGGTTGTGGTCAAGAGAAGGTAACTTACCGTCTCCGCGACTGGCTCTTTAGCCGTCAACGTTACTGGGGTGAACCAATCCCAATCATCCATTGGGAAGATGGGACTTCAACAGCCGTTCCAGAAAGTGACCTCCCACTTGTCTTGCCGGTAACCAAGGACATCCGCCCTTCAGGTACTGGGGAAAGCCCACTAGCCAACTTGACAGACTGGCTGGAAGTGACTCGTGAAGATGGCGTCAAAGGTCGTCGCGAGACCAATACCATGCCACAATGGGCAGGTTCAAGTTGGTACTACCTCCGTTACATTGATCCACATAACACAGAGAAATTGGCCGATGAGGACCTCCTCAAACAATGGTTGCCAGTCGATATCTACGTGGGTGGTGCAGAACACGCTGTTCTTCACTTGCTTTACGCTCGTTTCTGGCACAAATTCCTCTATGATATCGGTGTCGTTCCAACCAAAGAACCATTCCAAAAACTCTTTAACCAAGGAATGATCTTGGGAACAAGCTACCGTGACCACCGTGGTGCACTTGTGGCAACTGACAAGGTTGAAAAACGTGACGGTTCCTTCTTCCATGTGGAAACAGGGGAAGAATTGGAGCAAGCACCAGCTAAGATGTCTAAATCCCTCAAGAACGTTGTAAATCCAGACGACGTAGTGGAACAATACGGTGCCGATACCCTTCGTGTCTATGAAATGTTCATGGGACCACTCGATGCTTCCATCGCTTGGTCTGAAGAAGGTCTGGAAGGAAGTCGTAAATTCCTTGACCGTGTTTACCGTTTGATTACAAGTAAAGAAATCGTTGCGGAAAATAATGGCGCTCTAGACAAGGTTTACAACGAAACCGTTAAGGCTGTCACAGAGCAAATCGAGTCCATGAAATTCAACACAGCCATTGCCCAACTTATGGTCTTTGTCAACGCTGCTAACAAGGAAGACAAACTCTATGTGGATTACGCCAAAGGCTTTATCCAATTGATTGCCCCATTTGCCCCTCACTTGGCAGAAGAACTCTGGCAAACAGTGGCAGCAACAGGCGAGTCTATCTCTTACGTAGCTTGGCCAACATGGGATGAAAGCAAATTGGTTGAAGACGAAATTGAAATCGTCGTTCAAATCAAAGGAAAAGTCCGTGCTAAACTCATGGTCGCTAAAGATCTTTCACGCGAAGAATTGCAAGAAGTTGCTCTCTCTGACGAAAAAGTCAAAGCAGAGATCGATGGTAAGGAAATCGTGAAAGTGATTAGTGTACCTAACAAGCTTGTAAATATTGTTGTGAAATAAATTTAAAAGTCCTTCAGAGCTAAGTTCTGGAGGATTTTTGTATTGCTATATGCTATAATAGTTCCAACTAAGATAAAAACACAGTTCTGGTTGGTAGTCCAGACGTAGGCAAGCCTATCAGTAACCTTCCTCCTTGGTTGTCCATTCTTAGGGATAGATTTAAGGAGGTGCTGTCGTGGAAACAATTTCAATTGGATTGACAGTTTATTTTGAAGATGGATTTTGGCATGGTTTGTTCGAACAAGTGTATCGAGAAACTTATCAAGTTTGTCGTGTGACATTTGGTAAGGAGCCAAAAGATGATGAAATTCTAGAGATTTTACAGACTCAGTTTACTCAATTATCTTTTAGTCCAGAAACTACAGTTAAGCAACATGTAAAAATCAAGAATCCTAAACGATTACAGCGAGCTGTGAAGAAACAAGTAAAGCAGAAAGTTTCTTCCAAGTCGAAAGAACTATTGCAGTTGCAGTATGAGGAAAGGAAAAAGATTTCAAAACATCAATCTAGTGTCCAAAAACAATTGCTCAAACAAGAGAAATTCGAACGCAAACAGCAAAAACGTAGAGAGAAGCACAAGGGGCATTAACTCACTCGTTTCCATATTTGATCAATCCTCCATAATCTGGAGGATTTTTTGTAGATTACCTGTGAGATGTGATATACTATTCACATCTTTAAACTTATAAGTGTGAGACAAGGAGAAAGCTATGCCAGTAAATGAATACGGTCAGATGATTGGTGAACCTGTAGATGATACACCTGGAGTTTTGCCTTCACTTGTACGGATAGAAGGGCGATATACGATTATAGAAGCTCTATCGGTGGAAAAGCACGCGAAAGATTTGTTAGCTGTTTATGGCCCAGATAGCCCTCGTGACATGTGGACCTATCTCTTTCAACCACCAGTAGAAAATCTCGAAGAATTAATCGTCGCTTTAAAGAAGATGATTGAGCGCAAGGATCGCTTCTATTATACGATTATCGATAAAGTGACTGGAAAGGCGTTGGGGACTTTTTCTCTCATGCGTATTGACCAAGCCAATCGCACCATTGAAGTTGGCGCGGTGACCTTTTCTCCAGCTCTCAAACAGACTAGGATGGGAACAGAAGCTCACTATTTGCTAGCCCGTTATGTCTTTGAAGAGCTCAATTATCGACGTTATGAGTGGAAGTGTGATGCCCTCAATCTTTCATCTAGAAAAGCAGCAGAACGTTTGGGCTTTGTCTATGAAGGAACCTTCCGCCAAGCTGTTATCTATAAAGGTCGCACCAGAGATACGGATTGGTTGTCCATGATCGATAAGGACTGGGCTCAAGTCAAAGCTCGCTTGGAAGCGTGGTTGCATCCTGAAAATTTTGATGAAAATGGGCAACAGTTGAAATCTCTTAGAGAATGTTAGAAAGGTTCTACTATGATAAAATTTACAAAAGAATCCTCTGTTTCAATTGATGACGTTTTACATCTCTATCAGGCAGTTGGTTGGACAAACTATACCAATCAGCCACAGATGTTAGAGCAGGCCTTGTCTCATTCGCTAACGACTTATCTTGCGCGTGATGGTGAGGAAATCGTTGGTTTAGTGCGTCTGGTTGGAGACGGTTTTTCATCGGTTTTTGTCCAGGATTTGATTGTTTTGCCTAGCTATCAGCGCCAAGGAATTGGTAGTAACTTGATGAAAGAAGCCTTAGCTGACTATAAGGATGCCTACCAAATACAACTAGCGACTGAACAGACAGAAAAAACCTTGGGTTTTTACCGTTCTCTGGGGTTTAAAACCTTATCTACTTATGATTGTACAGGAATGATTTGGGTGGATCGAAAAAAATTAAAATAATTCTTTTATCTTAAGTTAACTTTAAGTTTACTCATGTATCATGTAATCATTAAGTAAAGACCTCCTAACTTTATTTAATAGAAATCCTAAACTTTTCTTTTTCATAATAATCTCCCTAAAGAAGCCACCAAATCAGGTGGCTTTTTTTATGTTCAAATGCAGAAGTTTTAAGGTGGAATTGACCACATAATCATCCATTTCGACCACATAGTACCAAACTATATTTTTTCTTTTTCCTTTTTGTTAAACTGAAGGTGTAAAAAGGGGGAAGGAAATATGATTTTACAAGCAAAAGGCCTCACTAAGAACTATGGAGACCATACAGCAGTAAAAGATATAAATTTAGAGTTTAAAAAAGGAAGTTTTAACGCAATCTTAGGACCTAATGGAGCTGGCAAATCGACCACGATTTCAATGTTAATCGGACTTAAAAGAGCAACTAATGGTCAAATCATCTATGCGCCCAATACTAGGATTGGAGTTGTTTTTCAAGCAAGTGTATTGGATGAAAAGTTGACGGTCAAAGAAAACCTAGCCATTCGCGCCCAGCAGTATAAGGGGATTAAAGGTGGTCGTGTGGAAGATTTAATCAATCAACTAGGGTTGACTGCTTTTCAGAAACAACTTTATGGAACTTTATCAGGAGGACAGAAACGTCGAGTTGACATTGCTCGGGCTCTCCTATCCAATCCCGATATTTTATTTCTAGATGAGCCTACGACTGGACTAGATATTCAGACTCGCAAATCCATTTGGGATTTATTGTATCGTCTACAAAGAGATGAAGGGATGACTATTATCTTAACGACTCATTATCTGGATGAAGCAGATGAGGCAGATCAACTTTATATTATAGATCATGGAAAGGTTATTGCCCAAGGTTCTGCTGCTGAAATTAAAAGTGAGTACGCTTCCAATCTTTTAAAAATTTGTTTTAAAGACAAGCAGGTGGAGAAATTCTTACCTAAAAATATGCCTGTGGAAAAGGAAAATGAGTTTGAGTATAGTCTTTATCCTAAGAGCCAATTGGAAGCTATTGATTATTTGACCCAAGTTCGTGAGAAGATTGCTAGCTTTGAATTTCGTCCAGGAACTATGGATGATGCCTTCATAGCCCTTACAGGAAGAGAGGTGCGCTAATGTTAGCCTTATTAAAACGTGATTTTTTGTTGTATTTTCGAAATCGTTCAGGAGTCTTTTTCTCATTACTGGGAGCTTTGATTTCCTTTCTACTCTATATCATTTTTTTGCAGAAAAATTTGATGGATGCCTGGTCCCAACTTCCTGATAATAAGAGTCTATTAAATAACTGGCTGATGGGTGGAACCTTGGCTGTGACTGGGATTACAACCAGTTTTACAGCTTTGACCCAGATGGTACAAGATCGTGAAAATCAAGTGGATCAGGATCTCTTTTTGACAGACTTAGGGAGCTGGGGCTTGCAACTGTCTTATCTTATTAGTAGCCTTATCATTTCCTTTGTTATGCAAGCCTTTATGCTTATTGTTATGAGCCTTTATTTTCAAGAAATTCCAGCTATGAGTAAGCTATTTGAAATAAGTTTAATCATGCTGCTAAGTAGTCTCCTTTCAACATTGGTAAATGTACTCTTGATTTATCATTTCCAGTCAGTAGATAGTCTGGGTAAATTGGCTACAATTGTAGGTACAGTTTCAGGATTTTTAGTAGGAACTTATGTACCAATGGGAATTCTTCCTAACTTCGCTCAAGTTCTCATGAAGTGCACACCGGCTACCTATCTTGCTTCTCTCTATAGACAGGTCTTAATGAAGGAGCAATTAGAAACTACATTTATGGGGAATAGTAGCTTATTAGAAGAGTTTCAAGAAAAATTAGGAATCCGGCTTAATTGGCAGAACCTTATAACAAAGGAAGAAACATACTTAATAGTGGTGAGTATCTGCCTCCTAACTTTTCTGCTTTGGCTGGTAGTAGTTAAAATCTCTAGCAAAAAAATAAAAATTATAGGTTAAGTTAACTTTAAGTCTTCTCTTGTACCATATAATTATTA
>NZ_JADMUH010000029.1 GCF_015546995.1 Streptococcus infantis | reverse complement strand
CGATTTATTTGCCTGTTTTGATAGAAAAAAGTCAATTTTTAATTCTAATATCTTATCTTGATAATCGCGCTTTTTAGTTGATAAAACTTACAAATAGTCCTGAAGAAGACAATGACATTCATTTTACTTATTTGCATCGTGTGTATACAAAGTTAGGTCCATCGCATCATCAATTTATGTTTATCAATAATTGAGCAGTTGTTGCATCATTTGATTTTTCAGAGGACCAGTGCAGTTTTTTCTTACAGAATACCTTTCTCATGCCATGGTTTATAATTAATACTCTTCGAAAATCAAATTCAAACTGCTTTAGCGTCGCCTTGATGTACTCAAGTACAGCCTGTGGCTAATTTCCTAGTTTGCTATTTGATTTTCATTGAGTATTAGAGGCAAATAGGCCATTTAAACAGAGTTAGGATTCACCTTCACGACTATAAATCTAGCAAAATTGGCCAGTAGTTTAGACTCTAAAAGGCTACTATTCAAAAACCACACAGTATTTCTTTCGGCTTGATGCTATTCAAGCTTGAAATCACTGTGTGGTTTTATTTTTAATCTAGTTTTTGCTCAGCATCAATTTTTATCTTAAATACTAAACAACTGACCCAATAGATAGGTCACTCCCATGGTTAAAAGACCGATACAAAGGTTACGAATCATAGCTGTTTTAGTTGGGGCTTTCCCAAGTTTGGCACTGGTATAACCTGTAATCAATAGAGAAATCGCAACGATAAAAACAGTAGCAGGGATTCGATAGTCACTTGGAAAGATGGTAATGGAAAGCATTGGTGGTAAACTACCAAGAACAAAAGCGATGAAGCTAGATGCTGCAGCATGCCAAGGATTGGTAAACTCTTCATACTCAATTCCGTATTTTTCTTCAACTAAAGCTTTAAGTGGATTTTTAAGAAAAGCTTTATTGACTAATAGTTGTGCTGAAGTTTCACACTCACCATTTTGAAGATAAGCAGCATAGAGAGATTTCTTTGCAGCCTCAATATCCTTATCCAAAAGTAATTGCTCACGGGCTACAGCGGCTTCTTCAGTGTCTTTTTGAGTGGATACTGAAACATATTCACCTCCAGCCATAGAGAAGGCACCCGCTAAGATGGCAGCCAAACCTGAAAGAAAGATTATCCAGATATTACTGGTTGCACTGGCAACCCCGATAACAACTCCAGCGATGGAAATGATCCCGTCATTGGCTCCGAGCACACCAGCACGCAAAATGTTTAAACGACCAGCGAAGTTTGAATCAATTTCATGAGTAATTTCTGACATAGTTTTCTCCTTTTTATCCATTATAAAGTATGGGAGAAGCGAAAACAAACTTTTTAAACTATCTGAAAAAAGTTCTACAATTTTAATAATAGCCATAGCTATTGCTTATGCCAATATATAACAAAGTTGTATTTGTAACTGACTGTCATAGATGATACAATTAATTTGATGAAATCTTTGGAGGTCTGATGATGACTCGTGAATTTAAATTTGAAACCCTACAATTGCATGCAGGACAAGTGGTAGACGCTACTACCAAGTCTCGTGCTGTCCCTATTTATCAAACAACATCTTTTGTGTTTGAAGATACACAAGAGGGTGCAGAACTTTTTGCTCTTCAAAAGGCTGGTAATATTTATACTCGTATTACCAATCCTACAACTTCAGCCTTTGAAGAGCGTATCGCAGCTCTTGAAGGTGGTGTAGGTGCACTTGCAACTGCGTCAGGTATGGCAGCTATTACCTACACAATTTTAGCTCTAGCCCACGCAGGAGACCACGTCGTTGCAGCATCAACCATCTATGGTGGTACCTTTAACCTCTTGAAAGAAACACTTCCTCGTTATGGAATCACCACAACTTTTGTTGATATTGATAATCTAGAAGAAGTAGAAGCAGCGATTAAAGACAATACAAAACTTGTATTGATTGAAACCTTGGGAAATCCTGTTATCAACATTCCTGATATCGAAAAAATCGCTGAAATTGCTCATAAACACCAGATTCCTTTGGTTGCAGACAATACTTTTGCAACACCATATCTTATCAATGTCTTTTCACACGGTGTTGACATTGCAGTTCATTCAGCAACTAAGTTTATCGGTGGTCATGGGACAACTATTGGTGGTGTCATCGTTGATAGCGGTAAATTTGACTGGGCTGCTTCAGGGAAATTCCCTCAATTAGTCGATGAGGACCCAAGCTACCACAATATCAGTTATACCCGTGATGTTGGTGCTGCAGCCTTTATCGTTGTTGCTCGCGTGCAATTGCTTCGCGATATGGGAGCTGCGCTATCACCATTTAACTCATTCTTGCTCTTACAAGGTCTTGAAACTCTTTCTCTTCGTGTTGAACGCCATGTTCAAAATGCTGAGAAAATCGTAGATTTCCTTGTGAACCATCCAAAGGTTGAAAAGGTCAACTATCCGAAACTTCCAGATAGTCCTTACCATACCTTGGCTGAAAAATACCTACCAAAAGGTGTTGGCTCAATCTTTACTTTCCACGTTAAAGGTGGAGAAGCAGAAGCACGTAAAGTGATTGACAACTTGGAAATCTTTTCGAACTTAGCCAATGTAGCAGACGCTAAATCATTAGTAGTTCACCCCGCAACTACAACACATGCTCAGTTGTCTGACTCAGATCTAGAAGCAGCAGGAGTAACTAAAAATCAAATCCGTCTTTCAATCGGTCTTGAAAATGTCGATGATTTGATTGAAGATTTGCGACTTGCGCTTGAAAAAATCTAAAAATAACTGGTTTTTATCGAATTAAGGATCCTTCTCACGAATAATAAAGTGAGGAGGATTTTTATGTATAGTATTTCATTTCAAGAAGATTCACTCTTACCGAGAGAAAGATTAGTAAGAGAGGGAGTAGAAGCACTCAGCAATCAAGAATTACTGGCAATATTACTAAGGACAGGAACGAAACAGGCCAATGTCTTTGAAATAGCACAGAAGGTTTTAAATAACCTAACTTGCCTAACAGATTTAAAAAAAATGAGCCTACAGGAATTGCAGACTCTATCAGGTATTGGACGTGTTAAGGCAATTGAACTACAAGCTGTGATAGAGCTAGGCTATCGCATTCATAAACGCGAAACAGTGGAAATGGAGAGTATCCTTAGTAGTCGAAAGTTAGCTAAAAAGATGCAAGCTGAGCTTGGAGATAAAAAACAAGAGCACCTAGTGGCGCTCTATCTGAATACTCAAAATCAAATTATTCATCAGCAGACTATTTTTATCGGGTCTGCCACGAGAAGCATTGCTGAACCAAGGGAAATTCTCCACTTTGCCATAAAGCACATGGCAACATCTGTGATTCTGGTTCACAATCATCCATCAGGAGCAGTAGTTCCTAGTCCTAATGATGACCATGTAACAAAACTTGTTAAAGAAGCATGCGACTTAATGGGATTGGTCTTATTGGATCATCTTATCGTCTCACATTCGGATTATTTTAGTTACCGTGAGAAGACGGATATGATATAAAAAAACCTGCATCATATACAGGTTTTACAATTCATTGACAACATAGTCAAAAAGCGTTTTATCTTTGGGGCGATTTTCAAAGAGAAATTCTGGATGCCATTGAACACCGAGATAAGGGAAACCATCCGTAGTTGTTACAGCCTCGATAATACCATCTTTAGGGTCAAGTGCTACAACCTTTAGATTCGGAGCTAAATCTTTAATGCTCTGATGATGGAAAGAGTTGATATGGGAGATTTCCCCATAGATTTCTCGAAGAATAGTATCTGGCTCAGTAACAAGTCTCTGAGTTGTATACTCAGCAGAAGTGTCCTGCCAATGATGTTCGATATCTTGATAAAGAGTTCCACCCATGGCAATATTAAAGAGCTGGGTACCACGACAGACAGAAAAAATTGGTTTTTTCTGTCTAATAGCTTCTTTGATAAGTGCTAGTTCAAAAATATCCCTTTGAAGGTGGTAGTCGTCGCTATCAATAGCTTTTGACTCACCATAATATTTAGGATCAACATTTTGCCCACCAGTTAAAATAAGCTTATCAATTAAACTAATGTAGTAACTGGCCATTTCTTCATCACCGATCGGTAGGATAATGGGGATACCTCCAGCTTCCTTAACCCCTTCAACAAAGCCTTTGGCCGCATAACTCATCATAAGCTCATCATCTGGATGAACTTTTTCATTTCCTGTAATCCCAATAACTGGTTTATTCATAAATACTTACGCTTTCTAATCCTCTTTACGCATGAAATAGAGGAGAGTTTGAAGTTCGCTTGTAAGATCGACATACTGAACAACTACGTCTTTAGGAAGATGTAGGTGAACAGGTGAAAAACTGAGAATACCTTTGATACCAGCATCGACCAAAAGTTCAGCAACCTCTTGTGATTTAACACTAGGGACAGTAAGAATAGCTGTTTTCACATCACTATCCTTAATTTTTTCATTAATTTGAGAGATTCCATAGATTGGAACACCATCAGGAGTTCGAGTGCCGACCTCTGGATGATCATCTAGATCAAATGCCATAATGATTTTCATCTTGTTGCGCTCATGAAAACGATAGTGGAGAAGGGCATGCCCCATATTTCCAATACCCACAAGCATAACATTAGTAATAGAATTATCATTTAAAAGATCAGCGAAAAAGTTCATGAGCTTTTTGACATCATAGCCAAAGCCACGTCTTCCAAGTTCGCCAAAGTAAGAGAAGTCACGACGAACCGTCGCAGAATCAATTCCAATTGCCTCTGCAATTTGTTTGGAATTAGCTCTTTCAATTTTCTCAGCATTAAATCTTTTAAAAATACGATAGTAGAGAGAAAGTCTCTTTGCTGTTGCTTTAGGAATAGCGGACTGTTTTTCTTTCACAAAATCACAACCTTTCTATCTACTATTTTATAGAAAGCTTGTGAAAATTGCAACAATAACGAAAAAAAACTAAGAAAAAATCTTAGTTTATCTTCGTTTCGTGGTAAGTCCTTAAAAAGCGGTAGAGGTCACCTAGAAGTCCTTGATAGATTTCAACTCCATCATGTGTTAATGAAGTAATATGAGTAGTATCAGGGAGAGTTACACAACCCGATAGAGAGAGCATAAGGGCTTCATAGTCTTCATATTCTTGCACACGCTCTACTTGATAGGAGTCCTTGTAAGTTAATCGAAACATAATGACCTTCTATCTTTCGCTTTTTGTAAATACGCCACGTTCAACCAGGCTATCCATCAAAAAGTAGAATTTCTCTTGGTGGATATGAGTTTCTTCTGATTTGAAGATATCAACTAAACGTAGACCAAATTTATCAGTGATATTGATTTTTACACCAGTTAAGTCTTTGTTGATGATAATCTTAAGTTGGAATCCTTCTCCGCTATTTGGAACTTTTTCAAGTAGACGCGTTAATTCATAGTTCCCAACTTTAGTTTCAAAAAAAGTATTATCTTTAAGCGTAAATTTTTTAACAGTTGGACTAAGTGTGTATTCGTAACGACAATTTTTAAGTTTAATCGTTTGTTCAAATGCCATTAAGTTTATCCTCCGATGATATTTTTAAGAGTTTTAGCAAGAGTTATCATTTCTTGTTCTGTATTTTGAGGTGAAATGCTGACGCGTACAGACTCGTGTAAGCGAGGAGAGTCTTCTCCGTAGAAGGCTTGAAGAACATGACTGACCTGAACAACACCAGCTGTACAAGCAGAACCTGTTGAAACAGAAATACCTTCAAGGTCTAAACGAAGTAGTAGTAGATCGTTGCGTTGTCCCGGGAATCCGATATTTAGGACATAAGGGAGTTGCTCTTTACCTTGATTGAGATAATAGGTTGCTCCAGCCATTTCAGTCAGAAAAACTTCCTGTAGTTTTTGAACTTTACTAAAGTTAATCTCTAGATGATTGATATCATCCTTAAGAGCTGCAACCATACCTATAATTGCAGGAAGATTTTCTGTACCTGCTCTTTTTTTCTGTTCTTGATCTCCACCGTGTAGGTAAGGATCAAAATCTGTAGATGCAGCGTATAGGAAACCGATACCCTTTGGCCCGTGAAATTTATGAGCAGAAGCACTGAGGAAATCTATTCCTAGTTCTTCAGGAAGAATTTCTAGCTTTCCGACAGCTTGAACAGCATCTACATGATAAGCTGCTGAATGTCCTTTTAAAATCTGACCAATTTCAGCGATTGGTAAAAGAGTACCTGTTTCATTATTAACATACATAGTTGAAACGAGAATAGTATCTTCACGCAGTGCATTTTTTACTTGATCTGCAGTGATTTCTAGATTGTCGGGTTTTAAAATAGTCACTTCAAACCCAAAATTTTCCACCAAATATTCAATTGGTTCAAGCACAGCGTGATGCTCGATAGCAGTAGTAATAATGTGTTTTCCGCGATTTTGATGACGAAGACAGTAGCCGATAATAGCTGTATTATTACTTTCTGTACCACCAGAAGTGAAGAAAATGTGTTGGGGCTTTGTACCTAGTATACCTGCTAACTCTTGACGGGCTTCACGTAATAATTTTCCTGCTTGACGCCCATGACCATGAATACTAGAAGGATTGCCATAAGTCTCCTGCATGACTTGAGTCATTGCTGAGATAGCTGCAGATGACATGGGTGTCGTAGCAGCATTATCTAAATAAATCAAAAACTCACCTAATTTCTATTTAAATTTAAATAGTGGACTAACTGGTTTTCTTTCATGAATACGAACCATGGCATCACCAATCAGTTCGCTTGCAGTGATGTATTGAACGTTTTGAGGTTTTTTACTTTCTGTTGATACAGAATCTGTAACCAGAATTTCCTTGATATTAGCAGCATCCAACAACTCCGCAGCACCGTTAACGAACAGGCCATGACTAGATACTGCGTAAATTTCTGTTGCTCCATCACGTTCTAAAATTTTAGCAGCTTCAGAGAAAGTGCGACCAGTGTTAAGAATGTCATCGATCAGGATTGCTTTCTTACCTTCAACATCACCGATAATGTAACCTTGGCGACGTTCAGAATCATCTTGTGCATAATCAATAATTGCAATCGGAGCATCCAAATATTCTGCTAGACTACGAGCACGTTTTACTCCAGAGTTTTTAGGACTAACAACAACCACATCTGAACCAGTCAGACCTTTATCGCAGTAGTGTTTCGCAAAAAGTGGAATAGTGTAGAGGTTATCTACAGGAATATCAAAGAAACCTTGAACCTGCACAGCATGAAGATCAAGAGTCAGTACGCGACTAACTCCAGCTTTTACCAACATATTAGCAACAAGTTTAGCTGTAAGAGGCTCGCGAGAAGAAGCGATACGGTCTTGACGTGCATAACCAAAATAAGGCATAACAACATTTATTGTGTTTGCACTAGCGCGAACACAAGCGTCAACCGTGATTAAAAGTTCCATTAAATGATTGCTAACGGGATAAGAAGTAGACTGAATAATGTAAACATCATATCCACGTACACTTTCTTCAATGTTAACTTGGATTTCGCCATCAGAGAACTGACGAGAAGATACTTTTCCAAGTGGAACACCAGCAGCATCTGCAATCTTTTGAGCAATTTCATGATTGGATGAAAGTGAAAAAAGCTTCATATTTTTTGTATCTGACATTGATAAACCGTCCTCTATAAACTATGTGAATCAGCGAAAAAATAAATTTTAAGGAAAGTGTTTTCCTTCGCAGATTCAATTATTTTTTATCTCTTCTATTTTATCAAAAAAAGAAGATTATTTCAGTAATTTTTCATATTTTCTATAAATCTCACTAATTTTGAAGGAGCCTTCTTATATTGGATTTCATTCGCACATAAAAACTCTTGAAAATCAAGGTTACCTTGGTCGCTGTTTTCTACTTCCAGTTCAAGTTCATAATCAACAATATCGAAGTAATGGTTTTGATCAAGGGCCATGAGTCCAATAGCTGTTTCTTTTTCGTAGCGAACAGTCGTTAAACAACCCAAAACAGCCCAACCATTTGGTGAGAGTCCTCGACTTTTTAGTTCTTCCATAATCATCCCCTGAGGGAGTTTACATTCTTCGAGACAATCGTTAGCTTCCTCAAGAGTAAGCGCTTGGTTGTATTCCATATTTCCAACCTCTTGAGGGATTTTAATGGTCAATTCAGCGCTTGTATCGAAGGTACGAATGCGCATAGCGATTTTATGTTGGCGAAGATAAAAATCAGGTGTGTCCAGGTAGTAATTTTTTTGTGTAATTGGTGTGACTTCTAAAAATTGAGCTTGCAATCGGTTATATTCTTCTTCACTGAGAAGTGTTTTCATTTCAATTTCTAAATGTTTCATTTTTTCAACCTTTTCTTTATATTTGAAAGCGATTTATGGTATAATAAGCATTGTATTTATTGTATATGATTTTCATGAGAAAATCAAAAACTAGATGAATGAAACTGCTTAAAGAATTGGATGTAATAGTTATATGATTACAGAATGGGAAGAATTTTTAGATCCTTACATTCAAGCTGTCGGAGAGCTAAAAATAAAACTCCGAGGAATTCGAAAACAATATAGAAAACAAAACCGCCATTCTCCCATTGAGTTTGTCACAGGTCGGGTGAAACCGATTGAAAGTATCAAAGAAAAAATGGCACGCCGGGGTATTGGCTACGATACACTCGAACAAGATTTGCAAGATATTGCAGGTTTACGTGTCATGGTTCAATTTGTAGACGACGTAAACGAGGTTGTTTCTATTCTTCGTAAAAGACAGGATATGAGAGTTGTTCAAGAACGTGATTATATTACTCATCGAAAGGCATCGGGTTATCGTTCTTACCATGTGATTATTGAGTATACGGTTGATACCATTTACGGTGCAAAAACCATTCTAGTTGAGATTCAAATTCGTACCTTGGCTATGAACTTTTGGGCTACAATCGAGCATTCTCTCAATTATAAATATCAAGGAGATTTCCCGGAAGAAATCAAAGAAAGGCTTGAGATTACCGCTAGAATTTCTCATCAGCTAGACGAAGAAATGAGTAAGATACGTGCTGATATCCAGGAAGCGCAAGCACTCTTTGATCCTTTGCACAGAAAATTAAATGACGGGGTAGGAAACAGTGACGATACCGATGAAGAATACAGGTAAACGAATTGACCTAATTGCCAACCGTAAACCTCAGAGTCAAAAGGTTCTTTTTGAATTAAAAGATCGCTTAAAAAAGAATAATTTTATCCTGAATGATAAGAATCCAGACATCGTTATCTCTATTGGTGGAGATGGCATGTTACTGTCTGCATTTCATAAATATGAGAACCAACTCGATAAGGTTCGTTTTGTTGGGGTGCATACTGGTCACTTGGGTTTTTATACGGATTATCGTGATTTTGAGTTGGATCAATTAGTCACAAATTTACAGTTGGATAATGGAGCTCGAGTTTCTTATCCACTCTTAAGTGTTAAAATCTTTCTTGAAAATGGTGAAGTCAAATCTTTCCGAGCGCTAAATGAAGCTAGCATTCGTCGAGCGGATCGAACTATGGTTGCTGATGTCATTATTAACCATGTTCCCTTCGAACGTTTTCGTGGTGATGGCCTAACAGTTTCAACACCGACTGGAAGTACTGCTTATAATAAATCACTTGGTGGAGCAGTACTGCACCCGACCATAGAGGCCCTACAATTGGCCGAAATTGCTAGTTTGAACAATAGAATCTACCGCACACTTGGTTCATCAATTATTGTTCCTAAAAAAGACAAGATAGAACTAATACCGACTCGAAATGACTATCACACAATCTCAATCGATAATAGTATTTATTCTTTCCGAAATATTGAGAAAATAGAGTATCAGATTGATCACCACAAGATTCATTTTGTAGCCACGCCAAGCCACACCAGTTTTTGGAATCGTGTCAAAGATGCCTTTATTGGTGAGGTGGACGAATGAGGTTTCAGTTTATTGCCGACGAACATGTCAAGGTCAAAACCTTTCTGAAAAAACATGAAGTTTCAAAAGGGTTACTTGCCAAGATTAAGTTTCGAGGTGGTGATATTCGAGTAAACGGGCATCCGCAGAATGCAACCTATCTCTTAGATATCGGAGATGAAGTCGTCATTGATATTCCGCCAGAGGAAGGATTCGAGACACTTGAAGCAATTGATTATCCTCTAGATATTCTATTTGAAGATTATCATTTCTTGATTATCAACAAACCCTTTGGAGTCGCTTCAATCCCTAGTGTCAATCATTCCAATACCATTGCCAACTTTATCAAAGGTTACTATGTAAAACAAAACTATGAGAATCAGCAGGTTCATATTGTGACTCGGCTTGATAGAGATACCTCTGGATTGATGCTTTTTGCTAAACACGGCTATGCGCATGCCAGATTAGATAAACAGTTGCAAAAAAAGGCTATTGAAAAGCGTTATTATGCCTTAATCAAGGGAGATGGTCATCTGGAACCTCAGGGAGAAATCATAGCTCCGATAGCCCGAGATGAAGATTCTATTATCACTCGACGAGTAGCAAAGGGTGGAAAATATGCCCATACGTCCTATCAAATCGTGGCATCTTATGGGAATATTCACTTAGTTGATATTCGTCTCCACACCGGAAGAACCCACCAAATTCGGGTTCATTTCTCGCATATTGGATTTCCATTACTCGGAGATGATCTTTATGGGGGAAGCTTAGAACATGGCATCCAACGCCAGGCTCTACATTGTCATTATTTATCGTTCTATCATCCTTTCTTAGAAGAGCAGTTAGAGCTAGAATGCCCGCTGCCGGATGATTTCGACACACTTATTACACAGTTATCAAATAATAATTTATCTTAAAAGGAGTCAAAACTCATGGAAGTTTTTGAAAGTTTGAAAGCCAACCTAGTTGGTAAAAATGCACGCATCGTTCTACCTGAAGGTGAAGAACCACGTATCCTACAAGCAACGAAGCGTTTGGTTAAAGAAACAGAAGTTATCCCTGTACTCCTAGGAAACCCTGATAAGATTAAAATCTATCTCGAAATCGAAGGAATTACAGAGGGTTACGAAGTCATTGATCCAGAACATTACCCTCAATTTGAAGATATGGTAGCTTCACTTGTTGAACGTCGTAAAGGAAAAATGACAGAAGAAGAAGCGAGAGAAGTACTCATCAACGATGTTAACTACTTTGGTGTTATGTTAGTTTATATGGGCTTGGTTGATGGTATGGTTTCAGGAGCTATTCACTCTACAGCTTCAACAGTTCGTCCAGCTCTTCAAATCATTAAGACTCGTCCTAATGTGAGCCGTACATCAGGTGCCTTCCTCATGGTCCGTGGTAGTGAACGTTACTTGTTTGGTGACTGTGCTATCAACATTAACCCAGATGCTGAAGCCCTAGCTGAAATTGCGATTAACTCAGCTATCACTGCAAAAATGTTTGGTATCGAACCTAAGATTGCTATGCTTAGCTATTCAACTAAAGGCTCAGGTTTTGGCGAAAGTGTTGATAAGGTAGTGGAAGCTACTAAAATCGCACACGACTTGCGTCCTGACCTTGAAATTGATGGTGAGTTGCAATTTGATGCAGCTTTTGTTCCCGAAACTGCAGCTCTTAAAGCTCCTGGAAGCAACGTAGCTGGACAAGCTAATGTCTTCATCTTCCCTGGTATTGAAGCAGGTAACATTGGTTACAAGATGGCAGAACGTCTAGGTGGATTTGCTGCAGTTGGACCAGTTTTGCAAGGTCTTAACAAACCAGTAAATGACCTTTCACGTGGATGTAACTCTGACGATGTTTACAAACTAACTCTAATTACAGCAGCGCAAGCTGTTCAACAATAAGAATGTTATCCCTCTTTCCCACATGGTAAAGGGGGATTTCCCTTTTTTAAAGACATCATTCATCTGCAAAATTAGCCAAAATATGGTAAAATAGTCAGTAATCATCTATGTTTTATAGAATAAGTTTGTATGAAGAAAAGGAAATAAAATGGCAACTATTCAATGGTTTCCTGGGCATATGTCCAAAGCACGACGTCAGGTCCAGGAAAATTTAAAATTTGTTGATTTTGTGACAGTTTTAGTAGATGCACGTTTGCCCTTGTCTAGCCAAAATCCGATGCTGACTAAAATCATCGGGGACAAACCAAGGCTATTGATTCTAAACAAAGCAGACCTTGCAGACCCAGCATTAACAAAAGAGTGGTGTCAGCACTTTGAATCACAAGGAATTCAAACACTTGCTATCAACTCTAAGGAACAAATAACAGTAAAAGTAGTAACGGATGCTGCTAAGAAACTCATGGCAGACAAGATTGCTCGTCAAAAAGAACGTGGTATTCAAATCGAAACCTTGCGTACCATGATTATCGGGATTCCAAACGCTGGTAAATCGACTCTGATGAACCGTTTAGCTGGTAAGAAAATTGCTGTAGTTGGTAATAAACCTGGTGTGACAAAAGGTCAACAATGGCTTAAAACCAATAAGGATCTTGAAATCTTGGATACTCCAGGGATTCTTTGGCCAAAATTTGAAGATGAAACTGTTGCTCTTAAACTTGCACTCACTGGAGCAATCAAGGATCAGTTGCTTCCAATGGATGAGGTAACGATTTTCGGCCTCAATTACTTTAAAACGCATTATCCTGAAAAGCTTCAAGAACGTTTCAAACAAATGAATTTGGACGATGAGGCTCCAGAAATTATCATGGATATGACGCGTATCCTTGGTTTCCGTGATGATTACGATCGTTTTTACAATCTCTTTGTTAAAGAAGTTCGTGATGGAAAACTTGGTAACTATACCTTAGATACATTGGATGATCTCAATGGCAACGATTAAAGAAATAAAGGAAGAATTAGCAAAGATAAGAGAACTTGAAAGTCCCTTTTTTAAGGAATTTGAAAAAGATTCTCGTTCAGGTGTCCAAAAGGAAATTGAAAAGCGTAAAAAGGCCATCCAAACAGAAATAGATGAAAATCTTCGCTTAGAAGCTATGCTTAGCTATGAAAAAGAGCTTTACATTCAAGGGATTAACCTAATTGCAGGTGTAGATGAGGTTGGACGTGGTCCGCTAGCTGGTCCAGTAGTGGCTGCTGCAGTGATTTTACCTCAAAATTGTAAAATTAAAGGTTTAAATGACAGCAAAAAAATTCCTAAGAAAAAACACGAGGAGATTTTTCAGGCGGTCAAAGAGAATGCCCTAGCAATCGGTATCGGGATTATGGACAATCAAGTCATTGATAAAGTCAATATCTACGAAGCGACGAAACTAGCCATGAAAGAAGCTATTTATCAGCTTGATCCTCAACCAAAGCACCTCTTGATTGATGCTATGAAATTGGACTTGCCAATCACTCAGACATCCATCATCAAAGGAGATGCCAACTCCTTATCTATTGCAGCAGCATCGATTATAGCTAAAGTTACCAGAGATAAGATCATGGCTAACTATGACCAAGAATTTCCAGGCTATGATTTTGCTCAAAATGCTGGCTATGGAACTGCTAAGCATCTAGTAGGAATTGAAAAGCACGGTGTCACACCTATTCATCGCACCAGTTTTGAACCGATTAAAACGATCGTTTCAGAAACTAGTAAAAGATAATTAAAGGAGAGAATTATGGAGGAACAATCGGAAATACTTAGTTCCAAGAAAGAATTTGCCTTCGCGTCCAGTACAATCTTAGCTCAAGTAGGGCGAGGTATTATTGTCGGATTAGTTGTAGGAATTATTGTCGGATCATTTCGATTTTTGATTGAAAAAGGCTTTCATATCGTTCAAGGATTTTATCAAGACCAAGAGAATCTGATACGGAATCTATTGATTATTTTATTGTTTTATATCCTCATTTGCTTACTTAGTGCCAAATTAACACGTTCAGAAAAAGATATTAAAGGTTCTGGTATTCCTCAAGTTGAAGCGGAGTTAAAAGGTCTCATGTCTCTCAATTGGTGGAGTGTCCTCTGGAAGAAATACATTCTAGGTATCTTGGCAATTGCGAGTGGGCTCATGCTTGGTCGTGAAGGGCCCAGTATTCAGCTAGGTGCCGCTGGAGGAAAAGGAATTGCCAAATGGCTCAAGTCTAGCCCTGTTGAGGAGCGTTCTTTGATTGCTAGCGGAGCTGCGGCTGGTCTTGCTGCAGCCTTTAATGCACCGATTGCGGGGTTATTATTTGTAGTAGAAGAAGTCTATCACCATTTTTCACGATTCTTCTGGGTTTCTACCTTGGCTGCTAGTCTAGTAGCAAACTTTGTTTCCCTTCTCATCTTTGGCTTAACACCCGTTCTGGATATGCCAGATAATATCCCTCTCATGAGTTTGAGTCAGTATTGGATTTATCTGCTTATGGGGATTTTTCTTGGTTTTTCAGGTTTTCTTTATGAGAAAGCGGTTCTGAATGTCGGCAAAGTTTATGATTGGATTGGGAAAAAGGTTCACATTGACAAAGCTTATCATCCAATTTTTGCTTTTATCCTGATTATTCCTGTGGGAATATTCCTACCTCAAATACTTGGTGGGGGCAATCAGGTTGTCTTATCCTTAACAGAACAAGATTATAGTTTCCAAATTCTCTTCCTTTACTTCATCATTCGTTTTATCTGGAGTATGATTAGTTACGGAAGTGGACTACCAGGTGGTATTTTCTTACCAATTTTAGCTTTAGGCTCTTTACTGGGTGCTTTAGTAGGTGTTATTTGTGTCAATCTTGGCCTTGCTAGCCAACAGCAATTTCCTATCTTTGTGATTCTTGGAATGAGTGGGTATTTTGGTGCTATCTCAAAAGCACCTTTGACAGCTATGATACTTGTAACTGAAATGGTTGGTGACATCCGAAATCTTATGCCTTTAGGCATGGTGACTTTAGTTGCCTATATTGTCATGGATATGCTCAAAGGAGCACCTGTTTACGAAGCCATGCTTGAGAAAATGTTACCTGAATCAGCAACTGATGATGGTGAAGTTACTCTAATTGAAATTCCAGTTTCAGATAAAATAGCTGGTAAACAAGTACATGAACTCAATTTACCTCATAATGTGCTCATCACAACCCAAGTACATAATGGGAAAAGTAAGACAGTTAATGGATCTACAAGGATGTATCTAGGTGATATGATTCATCTCGTGATTCCAAAAAGTGAGATAGGAAAAGTGAAAGATTTACTACTATAAAAACATAATTTAAGTTATGTAAATTTAGGAGTAAAAAGATTATAAATATATTTATTACATAATTTTATTTATGCACAAAATGTAACTCTTTTGACTGTTTTTTATAACCAAAGGGAGATGATATGAGTAGAAATAAAGCTCTTGCAGTTTATTTACTTGGGACTTTTAGTCAATTATTGTTAGTTTGTTTAGTTGTATTTTTCTGCAATCATTATGGCGTTCATTCTGTTCTAGTAAATATTTTCGGAGTAATGATTGGTGGAATCTCTACAGCCTTATGGGGTAGCATTGTTGCCATTTGCTATTATGAGATTGACTTAAAGAAAATAATAAAAGATTTTTTTAACATTCAGACCAGTTACAAACATTATTTATTAGCATTTTTTCTTATTATTCTTGATTTCTCTTTTCTATTTTTTGGGGGGAAAATCGTACAATTTATCTGGTATCTTCCTTTTCTGATGTTTTTCAAGTTTATTGTATTTGGCGGTTTGGAGGAAATTGGTTGGAGATATGTATTTCAGCCACTTTTACAAGAAAAGTTCCACTATTTTCAAGCGACAATTTTAACATTTATCATATGGTCAATTTGGCATTTATTGTTCTTTTATATAGATGGTTCTATAGCCATCCTTCAAATAGTACCTTTTTTATTTGGGTTGCTGACAAATTCGTTTATTCTTTCAGCTCTTTATTTAAAAACAAAAAATCTCTGGATTTGTGTGATGACACATTCAATGATTAATGTATTTTCTCAATTGACTATGAGTGACGACCATTACGGAATGTATCTAATCAGAATTATTGTTATTGTTGCATCGTGTTATCTAGTAATGACTAGCAAAGTTAAGTATAAAACTTATTAAATCGTATTTAGAATAATTTTGAACATTTAATAGAGAGTTAAAAATCCAAATCAGTTTGTTGATTTGGATTTTATTG
>NZ_JADMUH010000028.1 GCF_015546995.1 Streptococcus infantis | reverse complement strand
AAAGTTTATGTACAATTGACTTAACAAGTGCTAAACCATTGATACAACTGAATTTGAAGCATAAAGTACATTCTTTAAAGAGTGTACTTTATTTTTGTTTTGTACATTATTTTGAAGTGTTATTTTGTATATTTTCTAGTTCATAACATCATCTGATTTAAGGAATTGATTTGTACATTTTTACTCTAATAGGTGCAGAAGAAGTAGTGGTTCAATTGTACATTTTTTGCTTCTCATTTAAGGTCTTATTGATAGTAAGATATAGATTTTTTACTCGTGGTGCTAGTTAATCTCATTAAGCCTCTAGCTAGTGTTTGTTCGACATCAAAAAAAGCACAAAGTTCTGAAAATGGTAACCATTCTGTTTCAACTGTTCTCTGAGTTCATAGCTAAGATAAGCTAAATCAGCTAAAACATAGGGTTGAGAACAATTTTCTAGTAAGTCATCAACTGCCTTGACCGTCGATTAAACCGACTTCTTTCAAGGAGACACCTACAAGGATTCTTGTTTAGAAGCACCGAATCAATCAAGAAGGATCACCCAGAGGTTCCAGCATTTGAAGAATATGACGAGCCACTTGAAGCAATCAAAAAATCCCTATAAAGGGATTTTTTTATACCTATAATACCTTGTGCAAAATAGTCGTATATATCAAAATCAGAGTCACGTTACCTACTATTAGACCGAAAGTCGCAAGTATTGTCTTTGATGTACCCGGCTTATAATCTGC
This sequence comes from Streptococcus infantis, assembly GCF_015546995.1. Taxonomy (GTDB): domain Bacteria; phylum Bacillota; class Bacilli; order Lactobacillales; family Streptococcaceae; genus Streptococcus; species Streptococcus infantis_J. The sequence continues at coordinate 15,841 of NZ_JADMUH010000028.1, read as the reverse complement.
ACTAATTAAATATGGCCAAAAACATGCCATTGGAAAAATGGCTATTAGTATACATACATAGATGGGAAAGCTTGTCCAAAGAAAGCGTGTCGTCTCTAACCATTGACCCCATGAAGGTATCACTATTTTGCTTATAGTGAAAAGTATGCATATAAGATGGACAACAAGAAGATAAATGGCATACTTTGTCTTGTTTAGCGTTTTTTTCTTTTTCATTTTATCTAAGTATCCTTGCTAATTTTCCAATCGCTCAGCTGCAATCTTGGAACTAAAATTAAAATTAACTATATCATTATTCGAATCAAGGCCTAAATTCATAAAATAATGATTCCAAAAGAATTCATTGTTACCTGCTCCCCACTGGACGCCATAATGACCCAAATATTCATCTCTTGGCTCGCTTGGAGTCAGCCATATTTTTTTCCCAAATACTTTCGTGAACTCGTTTTCGTCAAGCTTCTTTAGCAAATCTATACCATCTATATTATATGAGATTCCATATTTTTGGGCAACAGCTGTGCACTCAGAATCAAAGCAAACCTGCGTAACTACACAGTCCTTCAGCTCCGTATTCTTTCTCTTATCTCCGTAAACACCTATACATCCGAGAACTACATTCTTCTTTACAAGAAGATAGGTAGATCGCGTAACTGCTGAGTCATATGACTTAAAGCCGTTTGGTACACTAACCTCAGTTCCTTGGTATTTAGTATAGCTTCCCGTTGTCAAAAGCTCGTTATAATTAGGATAATCATGTCTACCATTTGACACATAAATTTCAAACCCCTTGTCTATCAAATCCGAAATCTTAGTCTCTGTAAGATGAATTTCAGTTCCGTCAATTTTAAGTGGAGGTGCGTTATCAGGTAGACCTATAATTATATATACAAACATCAAAAACACGAATACCATAAGCACTGCAACGATACCTATCCAAGATTTCCCGGTTCTCCTTCGTGCATTGAAAAGCGCCATTATAGAAGGCGTGATTATAGCAGCACCAATTGGCGCCGCCCCATGACGGAACATGCCCATGACCTTAAAGGCAATTACAGCGCTAATTAGTATTAAAACTATGTGCACTGCATACTCTCCTGCGCTTAGCTTACTCGTCCTAGTCTGATTATTTGCTGGGGCATCGTACACTGGAACACCATTCTCAAAGGTGTTCTTCATTCTATAACGCACCCAAAACAATATTCCAATAAACACAAATGCCAAGAAAACTAGCATTCCGATAAAAACTAATCTTTCCATCTGTAACCTTTTTTCTGACCTAATTATCGTCCATCAAAATTCATATCTAGTCTACCACATTTTGAAATTGTTTTACAATATTTACATACTTGTGAACGAATCTAAAATGTATACAAGCTTTTCAGAGTATTTATTCTTTACACCTCTTTTCCGCTATGTTAAACTTGTAGTAAGTTTAATACTTGTTTTATTCTAAATGTGCGCATCATTTTAACTCAAAAAACAAATTTAATTTCGTTGTTTCTGTAGTTAACTTTTTTATCGAAGTAACTCAGGAGTCCTATATTCAATATGAAGTTAGGAGACCTTATGGGAAATCCAAAATAGAAAGTAAAAGTCTGATTTAAATTAAGTAAGAGATTAGCTAACTAGTTTAAGTCAAATATAGCACGGCCATGATGCATGAGCCGTGTTTTTGTATGAATGTACAATTGAAAAACTTTTAGTTTTCACTTAAATATAGTACATAATTAAGAATAATTAGCTCTAAAAAAATTTTTTGGTTACTAAACCTATGGTTTTAAAGATTTAGATATTGCATATATAACCTATGACATCTTTCCGAAAAACTATAATTTTCTTGAAAAATATATATGGGTATGCTATACTAATAGTATAGAAAGATTTGGAGAAAAACATGAAACGCGAGATCTTATTAGAACGGATTGATAAACTCAAACAGGTCATGCCTTGGTATGTATTAGAATATTACCAATCAAAACTGGCCGTTCCATATAGTTTTACGACCTTATACGAATACTTAAAGGAATACGATCGATTTTTCACCTGGGTCTTGGAATCTGGTATATCAGATGCTGACACCATGCCTAATATTCCCTTAGACGTTCTGGAGCACATGACCAAGAAAGACATGGAATCCTTCATTCTTTACTTGCGTGAACGTCCTCTGCTCAATGCCAATACGACGAAAAACGGGGTTTCTCAAACAACCATTAACCGTACCCTTTCGGCACTTTCTAGCCTTTATAAGTATTTGACTGAGGAGGTTGAAAATGAACAAGGTGAACCTTATTTCTATCGCAATGTCATGAAGAAGGTTGCTACTAAGAAAAAGAAAGAAACTTTGGCTGCTCGAGCTGAAAATATCAAGCAAAAGCTCTTTTTAGGTGATGAAACAGAGGGATTTTTGAATTATATAGATGAGGAATACCCTAAAACTCTCTCAAATCGAGCCTTATCGTCCTTTAACAAGAATAAAGAGCGAGATTTAGCCATTATTGCACTCCTTCTTGCCTCTGGTGTCCGTCTTTCTGAAGCAGTTAACCTAGATCTTCGAGACCTCAATCTTAAGATGATGGTGATTGACGTCACTCGAAAAGGTGGAAAACGAGACTCAGTCAATGTTGCTGCCTTTGCTAAACCCTATTTAGAGCAATATCTTGCTATTCGAGACAAACGTTATAAGACAGAGAAGACCGATACTGCGCTCTTCTTAACCTTGTATCGAGGTGTTCCAAACCGGATTGATGCTTCTAGTGTTGAAAAGATGGTGGCCAAGTATTCAGAAGACTTTAAAGTCCGCGTAACTCCCCACAAACTGCGCCATACTCTTGCAACCCGTCTCTATGATGCAACCAAATCACAGGTTTTGGTCAGCCACCAGCTAGGACATGCTAGCACACAAGTAACAGACTTGTATACGCACATCGTAAACGACGAACAGAAAAATGCCTTGGATAGTTTGTGAGATACATAATATAAATTATGTATTATATCAAGTGTTAGAAAAAGAGAGAGTGGGACAGAAATCGGTCATTCGTTAGAATTCGATTTAGTCGTCCCACCTCCGCACAGTTGAGTAGGGCTGTAAAAGCTGATGAAATTAGCGTAGTAGAGCTCACTCAACCACTGCGTCTTGCTCGACAATCCAAAGACAAAAGAGAGGCTAGGATTTTTGTCCCAGCCTTTCTTTTGTTCTTTTATAAAAATTCGATCCAATAATTACGGTATGGCTCAATAATAACTGGTTTTCCCCAAAATGATTTTAGATAGGCCAAGTTTGCAGGGGTGACCGGTCTTTTTTCATCATTGAATTTCTCTGCACTCTCTTCCGTTAGAAAGCATTTAACAGCTTCATATGGTGTACCATCGCCCGCCATTCGATCAATTCCTAAATAAGCAATTTCATCACCGGCTTTTGGAATATCTGTAAATAGTTTACCAATAAAATAAACCGTCTTATCTTTCATTAATTCATAAGCCTTGCTATTTTCCAGTCTGTTATTCGCTGCAGCGTACATAATACAAAAACTGTCCACAATATCTTTTAAAGGCATTAATTCTTCTTTGCTGACTATAATTTCGTCTGGAGCAAGTCCACCAATGATTAAATTTTGATAATGAGGTTGCTGAATGATATTATCTAAAGCCATTCCTAATGGTAATTGGACAGCTTGATAGCCTAATGGTTCTAGCTCTTGCTTTTTCTGGTCAAGGTGTTCTTGTGTAATACTGATATTCAAATCATATGGACTTGAAGGTTGTTGTTTGCTAAAAAAAGCCACTACTATACGATCTAACTGTTCAAATAGACCAAGTTTTTCCACTGGAATTTTCATCATCGAATATGATCCCCTTTTTTGTTCAGATTTCCTCTTTATTCTACTCTCATTATTTTTGAATATCAAGTCTAAGATAAAAGATATCCATGTTAAATGGATATCTTTTACTTTATTCAACAACAGCTTCAGCAATTTCTTCTGCAGTAATTCCCGCGAAATAACGACCTAAGTTAATGGTTTGAAGGGCTTTAAGAACATCTTCACGTTCGTATTTAATGTCACGAAGGACATCTTCTACTGCTGCTACGTCTTCGATACCAAAGAAGTCACCGTAAATCTTGATGTCTTGAATTTTTGACTCAATAACATTAGCAAAGATTTCAACCTTACCGCTTGGGAATTTAGTTCCACGACGGACGTTATACTCTGGTGATTTACCATAGTTCCAGTCCCAAGTTCCAAACTTAGTTTCTTTGATGCGATTGATTTCAGCCAATTCTTCATCTGAGAATACATACTCAGTCATCTCAGGGTATTCTTTTTTCATGTATTCCAAAAGTAAGTCACGGAATTCTTCAACAGTGATCTTTTCTGGCAACTCATCGATAATATTAGTTACTCGAGCGCGGACTGATTTAACCCCTTTTGATTCAAACTTATCTTTAGACACTTTAAGTGCGTTAGCTAGGACTGACAAATCCACGTCAAAGAGAAGACAACCATGGTGCATGATACGGCCATTGATATAGGCTTGGGCATTGCCACAGAATTTCTTACCGTCGATTTCTAAGTCGTTACGGCCTGTAAATTCGGCTTTAACACCAAGTTCAGCCAAGGTATTGATAACTGGAGTAGAAAAGCTCTTAAAGTCAAAGGCCTTGTTTTCATCTTCTTTTGAAATGATGGTATAGTTAAGGTTGTTCAAATCATGGTAAACAGCTCCACCACCACTGATTCGACGGACTACTTCAATTCCATTTTCACGAACATAGTCACGGTTAATTTCTTCAATCGTATTTTGGTGACGACCTACAATGATAGATGGTTTGTTGATCCAAAGAAGGAAGATTTGATCTTCATCAAGAAGATGCTTAAAAGCGTACTCCTCTAAAGCGATATTAAAAGCAGTGTCGTTTGAATGATTGATAATGTATTTCATAAGATACCTTCTAATACGATAGAGACTGGAAAATAATTCCAGTCTAGTCTATCTATTTTTATTTTTTCTTAGGTGAATGGATAGCCATTCCAAGAACATCAGCAAATGCTTCGTACATAACTTCAGAGTATGTTGGGTGTCCATGGATTGTCTTAAGCATTTCTTCAACAGTAATTTCCATTTCGATGATACTTGACGCTTCATTGATCAACTCTGCAGCAGCAGGACCAATGATATGAACACCAAGGATTTCACCATATTTCTTGTCTGCAATGACTTTAACAAATCCTTGAGCAGCATCTGATGCAATTGCACGTCCGTTTGCGGCAAAGTTGAATTTACCAATTTGGACATCATATTTCTCACGAGCTTGTTCTTCAGTCAAACCAACTGCTGCTACTTCTGGAAGTGTGTAAATAGCTGCAGGAGTCAAGTTCAATTTAGCAACATGGTGATTTCCTTTAAGGGCATTTTCAGCAGCTACTTCACCCATACGGAAGGCAGCGTGAGCCAACATCTTAGTACCGTTGATATCACCTGGTGCATAGATACCAGGAACAGAAGTTTCCATGTACTCGTTAACCTTGATACGACCACGGTCTAACTCAAACTCAACTTCTCCGATTCCTTCAAGGTCTGGAACACGACCGATTGAAAGAAGTGCTTTATTTGCAATGATATCATCTTTTCCTTCAACCTTGATACGGAGTTTACCATCTTCTTCAATAATTTCTTGAAGTTTAGTACCTGTCAAGATAGTCATACCTTTACGCTCAAGAATCAAACGGAGGTTCTTAGATACTTCTGCGTCCATTGCTGGGACAATGCGATCCATCATTTCGATAACAGTAACTTTTGAACCAAATGTCATGAAGGCTTGACCAAGCTCGATACCGACAACTCCACCACCAATGATCACAAGGCTTTCTGGTACTTCATTCATTTCAAGGATGTCATCACTAGTCATAACAAGAGATGATTCCATACCAGGAACGTTAATCTTGCTTACTTTTGAACCACCAGCAAGGATGATCTTCTTAGTTTCAAGCAATTCAGAACCATTTACCAAGACATTCTTATCTTTAGTAATAGTACCGATACCCTTATGAACATCAACTCCATAACTACGAAGGAGTCCTGCAACACCACCAACAAGAGTATTAACAACTTTAGATTTAGTTTCTAAAAGTTTTTCCATATCAACTGTAAAGTTAGGGTTTTCAATTACGATACCACGATTTGCTGCATGACCGATATTTTCAATGATTTCAGCATTGTGAAGGTAAGTCTTAGTTGGGATACATCCACGGTTCAAACAAGTTCCACCAAGTTCAGATTTCTCAACAAGAGCAACCTTACCACCTAATTGAGCTGCTTTAATGGCAGAAACATAACCAGCAGGTCCTCCACCAATAACAACGATATCATAAGCATCATCGCTCTTACCATCATCGTTTGAAGCACTTGCTGCAGGTGCTGGGCTAGCTTCTGGTGCTGCTGCTCCAGCTGTTGGGATATTTTCCCCTTCTTCACCAAGATAACCGATAACTTCAGTAACAGGAACAGTCTCGCCGTCCCCTTTCAGGATAGCGATCAAGTAACCGTCTTCTTCTGCTTCCAATTCCATGCTGACTTTGTCAGTCATGATTTCCAAAAGGATTTCTCCTTCTTTTACAAATTCTCCGACTTTTTTATTCCATTGGACGATTTGTCCTTCTGTCATATCCACGCCGGCTTTTGGCATAATTACTTCTAAGGCCATATCTTACTTCCTCTATCTATATTTCTAAAACAAATACTTTAAACCAACATTGAGATTGGGTTTTCAATTAAAGCTTTCAAGTCTTTCATAAACTTAGCACCAGCCATACCATCTACGACACGGTGGTCAATTGTCAAACCAAGACTCATAATTGGACGAATCACGATTTCACCATTTACTACAACAGGTTTCTCAATTGTTGAGCTAACCCCAAGGATTGCTGAGTTCGGTTGATTGATGATAGGACCAAATGATTGAACCCCAAACATCCCCAAGTTACTAATTGTGAAGGTTGAATTTTGCAATTCGCTAGGAGCTAGTTTACCATCCAAGGTACGTCCAATAACGTCTTTAAATGCAACTACCAACTCAGACAAGCTCATTTTTTCTGCATTATAGACAACAGGTGTCATCAATCCATTATCCATACCAACCGCCATCGCAAGGTTGACATAGTTGTGAGTGATAATTGTCTTACCATCTTCAGTCAAAGAAGCGTTAATGTATGGATGTTTCATCAGTGTCTTAACAACCGCAAGTGAAAGCAGATCTGTAACAGTGATTTTCTTACCAGTTGCTTCCATAATTGGATCAAGAACTTTCTTACGAAGCGCTAACATTTCAAACATATCGACATCGTAGTTAAGCGTGAAGGTTGGAGCAGTCAAGTAAGACTCAACCATACGTTGAGCAATAACCTTACGCATAGGAGTCATCGGAATACGCTCGATTTCTCCATAAGGTGTCACGTTGTCTGGAATTTCTTCCACTTTTTCAATCTGAGAAGGTGACTTAATCGTATCGTTTTCAATATTTTCCGGAAGGAAAGCTAAAACATCCTTCTTCATAATCTTGCCACGATGACCAGTTCCTTGGATTTCCTGCCATGCAATGTTATGTTCAAGGGCAATTCGTTTTGCAAGTGGTGAAATGCGAACCACATTAGTGTCTTTAAATGTTTCCACGTCTTCTTTGTGGACACGACCGTTTGCGCCTGAGCCAGAAATATCGTAGAGATTAATTCCTAAATCATCCGCTAATTTTCTAGCTGCAGGAGTCGCTCTTAGCTTATCATCAGCCATGACCTCTCCTATTCTATACTAAGATATTAAGGACGAAGAGGGCAATGAAAAAATAGGAGATTGACGATGTGTTCGATGAACACAAGGAAATCTATCTTTTTTTCACAGACCTCCGTCCGAATTCAATTACATGATGCAAAGGGCGTTAAAAGTCAAAGTGAAAATAGAAAACTTGACGAAGAAACTTTAGTTTCTATGAAAGTTTATCTTTTTCACACAGACTTTAGCCCGAGTTCAACTCTACAAGTAACTTGGATACGAAACGTATCTCAAGTTACTACGGTTGCCGCTGTTAAGCGGTCAACCTAGTAGACTTACTAAGTCGTTCGTCGGTTAATATCGACCCGACTCTCTCCTGTCGCAACTTTTCAACTTACTTGGATACAAAAAGTATCTCAAAAAAGTTTTGTTTGCATAATTTATTTTATGTATTATTGTTTGTTGTGAGTTTTACGGATTGCATCTTTGATGCTTTCAACTGTTGGAATCATTGCATTTTCAAGATTTTGTGCGTAAGGCATCGGTACATCCTCACCTGCACAACGGCGAATAGGTGCATCTAAATAATCGAATGCTTCTGATTCTGAGATAATAGCTGAAATTTCACCGATAAAACCACTTGTCTTGTGGGCATCGTTGACAAGAACTACTTTTCCAGTCTTCTTAACTGAATTAATGATGATGTCTTTATCAAGTGGAACCAAAGTACGTGGGTCAACTACCTCTACTGAAATCCCTTCTTCAGCCAATTCTTCAGCTGCTTGCATGACACGACGAAGCATTTTACCGTATGTTACTACAGTTACATCAGTTCCTTCGCGTTTGATTTCTCCGACACCAAGTGGGATAGTATAGTCTGGATCTACTGGAACTTCACCTTTTTGGTTAAATTCTGATTTGTATTCAAGAATGATAACAGGGTTGTTGTCACGGATTGAAGACTTAAGAAGTCCCTTCATATCAGCTGGTGTACCTGGAGCTACAACCTTCAATCCTGGGATATGAGTGAACCAAGATTCCAATGATTGTGAGTGTTGTGCTGCAGAACCTACTCCGTTACCAGCGGCACAGCGGATTGTAATCGGCACTTGACCTTTACCACCAAACATGTAACGAGTTTTAGCTGCTTGGTTGACAATATTATCCATGGCAATAACAGAAAAGTCCATGAAAGTCATGTCAACGATTGGACGAAGTCCTGTCATGGCTGCACCAGCAGCTGCACCTGAGATAGCAGCTTCAGAAATCGGACAGTCACGTACACGTTCTGGCCCAAATTCTTCAAGCATACCTACAGAAGTCCCGAAGTCTCCACCGAAAACTCCGACATCTTCACCCATCAAAAGCACATTTTCATCACGACGCATTTCCTCAGACATTGCAAGGATAATGGTATCGCGGAAAGACATTAATTTAGTTTCCATATTTTCTCTACTTCTCCTTAGTCTGCGTATATATCTTCAAATGCTGATTCTAGTGGAGGGAATGGACTCTCTTCAGCAAATTTAACAGATGCTTCCACTGCTTCCTTAACTTGTGCTTGAATTTCTTCAAGTTCTTCTGCACTAGCAATTTTATTCTCAACAAGGTACTTGCGAAGGTTTTCGATTGGATCTTTCTTCTTCCACTCATCGACTTCTTCACGTGTACGATATTTACCAGGGTCTGATGATGAGTGACCAAGCCAACGATAGGTTACACTTTCAATCAAGACAGGACCTTTACCAGAACGAACATGGTCAACTGCTTTCTTAAATCCTTCGTAGACATCGATAACATTGTTACCGTCTTCAATAAACATTCCAGGAATACCGTAAGCAGCACTACGCTCATGGATATGCTTGACATTTGTCATTTTCTTAATGTCGGCAGAAATTCCATAACCGTTATTGATACAGTAGAAAATAACAGGTAGATTCCAAATCGAAGCCATATTAACAGCCTCATGGAATACACCTTCATTAGTCGCTCCATCACCAAAGAAGCAGACAACAATCTTTCCAGTATGTTTCATTTGTTGTGTAAGGGCTGCACCTACTGCAATCCCCATACCGCCACCTACGATACCGTTAGCACCAAGGTTACCTGCATCAAGGTCGGCGATGTGCATTGATCCACCTTTACCTTTACAAGTTCCAGTATACTTACCAAGGATTTCAGCCATCATACCATTAAGGTCGATTCCTTTAGCAATGGCTTGTCCGTGACCACGGTGGTTTGAGGTGATGAGGTCATCTTCGTTTAGAGCTAACATAGCCCCAACGTTTGCAGCTTCCTCACCAACAGAAAAGTGAGTCATACCTGGCACTTTACCTTTTTTTACTAATTGAGCAATTTTTAAATCCATACGACGAATCTCTTCCATCTTACGGAACATCTCAAGCAAAAGATTTTTATCTAAAGTTGACATAATCTTGCCTTTCTAAGTTTAATTTCTTTCCTATAGTTCTATTCTAACTTATAGGTTAACTAGAGTCAAATATTATGCTTGATATTTTTTCACAATATAAAAAAAGAAAAGTCAATGAAATCAAGACTTTTCTTTACGTAAAATGGCTATTTCACAAACTGATTTCCATGGATATTTTCAACAAATTATTTAAATCTTTTCATAATAACTTGTAAATGCCACTGATAAAGTAATCCGCTGACAACTAAACTTACAATAAGACCTATCCAATAAGAATATGCACCGAGTTTTGTTGAATAATCTAGAATCAGTCCCAAAGGTATAGCAACTCCCCAGTATCCGAGGAGACCAAGGTAGAAAGGTATGACAGTATCTTTGTAACCTCGTAAAATCCCTTGTAATGGTGCCGCAAATGTATCGGCTAACTGGAAAAACAAACTATAAGTCATAAAACTTGCAGTTAATTGAATGAACTCTGGATCATGACCATATAGACTGGCAACATTTTCTCTAAAAACATACAGAAAGGAAAGCGTTAAAATTGCGAATGCCATAGCTGATAGTCGTCCAATTTTAATGTATTTCTTAGCGTCCTCTAGACGTTTGGCTCCAACTTCGTAAGAAACAACAATCGCCATTGCTGTTGAAATACTCATAGGAAATGCGTACATGAGAGATGAAAAATTCATGGCAGACTGATGACTAGCTATTATCAATGATGAAAACTTCGCCATAATCAAGCCAACAGCTGAAAAAATAGCAACTTCTGCAAATACAGTCCCACCTATTGGTAATCCTAATTTGATTGCTTCTTTTATTTTATCGCCGTCTAAGGGTAATCGTTTCTCTAAATGCAGTTCTTTCAATTTTTCCTGTTTAAGAAGGACTAGTATAGATATACCCAACAAGGCCCAATAGGCCATAGAGGTCCCGAGTCCTGCTCCAGCTCCTCCCAACTCAGGAAAACCAAAGGCACCATAAATCAATAAATAGTTAAAACCACTATTGAGAGGAAGCAATAAAAGCATCAAATACATGGACAACCTTGTTAATCCAAGTGCATCCAATAATGAACGAATAACACTAAAAAGTAAGAGGGGAATAATCCCTATTGCTAAAAACCATAGATACCGAACTGCTATATCTGCTACTGCTGCATCTAGCCCCATATTGTTTAGAATTAGTGGTGCAGCAAGAAAAACTAAAGCAAATAGAAAAATGGATAAGCCAAGAGAAAGATAAAGAAACTGATAGAAATCAGAAGCCACTTCATTTTTCTTTCCTCGCCCCAAATGATGTCCAACTATAGGAACCAAGGCAGAAACAATACCTGTTAAAAAAGTAAAGAAAGGATTCCACAAGCTAGTCGCCATTGATATCCCAGCCAAATCTATGGTATTATACTGGCCAGTCATGGTCGTATCGACAAAAGAAGCGGAATAATTGGCAAATTGATAGACTAGAATTGGAAAGAAAATCTTAAGAAATAAGATAAATTTGTCTTTAAAATGATGGGTTGGGTACATATCGTCTCTCTCTAATTAATGATTCGAAAGAGCAGATTTCACCTAGTTCTTATAGACAATCTGTCCATTACAGATTGTGTATTTGACCTGCCCTTTCAAAGATTCACCGATAAATGGTGAATTCGCTGCTTTGGAAGCAAAATGACTATCCACGATTCGGTCCGCTTTATCATCAAAAATTGTAATATCCGCTGGACCGTTTTCTGATAGATAACCTGCTTCAAAGTTATAAAGTTTTGCTGGGTTGTAGGACATTTTTTCTAACAATTGCATTAAACTCAACTCGCCAGCTTCCACCAAATAGGTTAAACCTAGTGACAAAGAAGTTTCCAAGCCTGTCATACCTGATGGCGCTTTGGTAATATCCTCAACATTTTTCTCGTCAGCATGGTGAGGCGCGTGGTCAGTAGCAATGACAGAAATGACTCCAGATTTTAAACCTTCAATGACAGCACGACGGTCTGATTCCAAACGAAGAGGTGGATTCATCTTAGCGTTACTTCCTTTAGTCAAAAGCAGAGCTTCAGTCTTCGAAAAATGCTGTGGAGCAACTTCTGCAGTTACGTTTGCTCCCATATTTTGAGCAAACTCTACAACTTTAACACTTTCTTCCTTAGACAAATGCTGGATATGAACATGAGCCTTGGTCGCATAGGCAATCATGACATCACGTGCTATCATTGCATACTCTGCAACTCCTGTTGCACCGCAGATATGAAAATGCTCTTTAGCGATATTTTCGTTAAAACCAAGCGTACCATTTAAACCAGGATCTTCTTCGTGCAAGCTGATAAAGGTGTTGAGTTTTTTAGCTTTTTCCATGGCTACCTTGACAACTTTACTACTTTCAAGAGGAATTCCGTCATCAGAAAAACCAACTGCCCCTGCTTCTAAAAGGGCTTTAAAATCAGTTAAGTCTTGACCATTAAAGTTTTTGGTAATTGTAGCCACAGACTTAACGTTAATTTTTTCCTTGGCTGCTGATTGAAGAACTCCCTCTAAAGTCTCAACATCGGAGATAGTTGGATTGGTATTAGCCATCATAACGACAGTTGTAAAACCACCTGCAGCTGCTGCTAAAGCACCTGTATGAATGTCTTCTTTATGTGTTTGACCTGGTTCACGGAAATGAACATGGATATCTACCAATCCAGGTGCTACAACTAAGCCTGTTGCATCAATGACTTCTGCACCTTCTTCACTAATTTGTGATGCAATTTTTATAATTTTCCCTTCATCAACCAAAACATCACAAACTTGATCCAAACCAGACTTTGGATCCATTACACGGCCATTCTTGATTAGTAACATATCTATACTCCTTTACTCATAGAAATCCACTTGTGTATCCAATAATTTATCACCATCATAGACAAACTTGGCTGAAAAGAAGGGTTTATCCTCTAAGAGCCACTCGACAAAGGTATAATCTCCTTCCCAGGTCGGCTTGCTGAGAACTTCATCATAAGGAACCCATTCTAGCGTCCCCTCATTACAGTCAATTAACTCACCCTCAAACTCAGTCACCTTAAATACATAGGTGTACCAGTCCAAGTCCGGTGTGAACTCTGGAAAGGTGATCACTCCTTTTAATACTGGTTTTGCTTTTAGACCAGTTTCTTCTAAAATCTCACGAGCAGCACATTCTTGTGGAGTTTCCCCGCGTTCTAACTTTCCACCTACACCGATCCATTTTCCTTCATGGACATCATTTGGTTTTTTATTGCGATGGAGCATGAGTAATTCTTTTCCGTTATCAATGTAGCAAATTGTCGCTAACTGAGGCATATTATCTCCTTATCTAAGCCAATCGATTGGCTCTTGTCCTGTTTCTTTTAAGAATGCATTGGCCTTAGAAAAAGGCTTGGAACCCCAAAATCCTCTGTAAACAGAAAGAGGACTTGGATGGGCTGATTCGATAATCAAGTGGTGAGGGTTGGTAACCAAGGACTTCTTCTTACGTGCATATGCTCCCCAGAGTACAAAGACCACTGACCTATCTAGATTATTGACAACCCGAATCACGGCATCAGTAAAAGGCTCCCATATCTGCCCAGCATGACCATTTGCCTGGCCAGCAGGGACAGTCAAGCAAGCATTTAGAAGTAAGACTCCTTGCTCAGCCCAAGCCGTCAAATCATGGGATTTCTTAACTCCAATATCATCAGCAAGTTCTTTGAGAATGTTTTGCAAGGAAGGTGGCGCTGGAATAGCATCGGGTACAGAAAAACTCAAGCCCTGAGCTTGACCAGGCCCATGATAGGGATCCTGCCCAAGAATCACCACTTTAAGCTCTTCCAGCGGAGTCGTCAAAAGAGCCTGAAAAACCTTCTCCTTAGGTGGATATACAGTTCCTTGAGCGTAAACCTGTTCCATAAAGTGATTGATTTTCCCAAAATAACCTTCCGGTAATTGCTCCTTAATCAAGGCGTGCCAAGATGAGTGTTGCATAGCTTTCTCTCCTTTATCGTATCCATCTAAAGGCACGTCTTAATTCATCCGTACCATTTTTAAAAAAGCATAAACCATGTGCAAGAATGATCTTATCCGGTTTCCAGTTTAACATACGGGCAAAGGAAACCTTTGCTTCCCTTTGCCTTCCTATAAAAGTCATCCGATAGTCAATAGGAGTTTGACCATCAGGAGCTGTTACACGAGCTAAACGATAGAATCTTCTGCGGATTGGACTAGCTATCTTTTCAGGTTCAAAATTCTCTATAAGGTCTGTTAAAATAAGTGTTTTAGTTGATTTATGAAAAAACACCACCTCTTTGATGACAGAACTTCCCTTAAAAACAAGCTGTTCAATCTCATCAGACCATAGGTCAGGAGCCATATCTGTTAAAGGAGCATCAAATTCTACCTTGACATTCTGACTTTTCGCTCTCTCTTCAACTCCTGGACTAGACCACGCTTGCGCATGAGGATATCTTTTTCTCCAATCGGAAATATAGGCGTAGTGAATCTTATTGGGTGAAATTAGGTAAGCGACTTTGCCCAAAGCGTCCAGTTCAGTAAAGAGCTCCTCATTTGGCGCAATAGGAGAATGAATCCAGAGTTTTCCATCGTTTAACTTTATCACTGTCATACGTGTCTGAAAAGGAAGTTTGAAGATCTTCATGTCCATTTGAATCAAATCACCATCTACTATCCAGATATTTTGATCAACTTCCTTTAGTGTATACAATGGTTCATAAAGAGAAAGTTCTGCCCTTAACATCGTTATCTATTCCTTCTTTCTTACTGCCTCTATTATAGCAAAAAGTGGCTATGGAAACCACTTTTTACAGTTTATCTAAGAGTTCTAGCAGAGCCTGATAAGAGTCGACTTCATAAGTTGGCTGGGCTAGGCTTTTATTTACCAGATGATGAGGATTATACCAGATGGTATCGATGCCAGCATTATTTCCACCCTGAATATCGGCTGACAAAGAATCGCCAATCATAAGGGCATGATTTTTATCAAAGTTAGGGATTCGGGCCCCTATTTTTTCATAGAATTCAGCATCTGGTTTTTGGGTATGGAGTTGCTCTGAAATGAAGATTTCCTTGAAAAAAGGTGCAATTCCAGATTGTTCCAAACGGCCTGTCTGAATAAAGGTAATTCCATTTGTCGCAGCATAGAGTTCATATTCCTGATGTATCAAATATTTTAATAAATCTTCCACACCTGGGAAAGTCTGTCCCTGTTTTGATAGGAAAAACTGGTAGCGCTCTGCTAAGTAGGAACCATCTTTTTCAATGCCAAAATGAGCAAACAATTTTGAAAAACGTGTGTTAATTAACTCAGCCTTTGTAATTTTTTTCTGTTCCAAATCCCTCCAAAGTGATTTGTTCATAGGTACATAATAATCTTTGTAATCTTGGATATCCTCAACACCTTCTTCTTTTAGAAGTTGCGTTAGAGCGACATCCTCAGCAGTATCAAAATCAAGCAAGGTATGATCGAGGTCAAAGAGTAAAAATTTATAAGTCATTAATTTATTGTCCTGTATTCAATAGTCTTTATATACTTCAAAGTATAGCACAAACAAATAGAATAATAAATCCTAACACGATTGATTTTCCAATAACTAATTTTAAAAATATAATAAATAATAAAATTTAATATAAAATTTCCAGT
>NZ_JADMUH010000027.1 GCF_015546995.1 Streptococcus infantis | reverse complement strand
AACTATGAATATTTTTAATAAATCCATTATGTCTCCCTATAATCTACAATGTTTTCTATTTTTTCCTTTTAGGAAAAAGGTTAGTAATAAAGTAAGTTAATCTTTTATCCCCACCTTGAATTTCCTGTAATTCTTTTTCTGTAAGTTTTTTGAACTGTTCTAATTTAACTGTTTTTTCCATATTAAATTCTCCTTTATTGTTTTTTCTTGTAAATTAACTTACAAGCCTATTATACAAAACGGAGTTCATTTTAAAATAATTCATTCTCAACTGCACATTTTTGTACCTGAACTGTCATTTTTTACAAAAAACGCTGGGTTTCCCCAGCGTTACAACTAGTGTATGATCCCAGCAGGATTCGAACCTGCGACCGTTCGCTTAGAAGGCGAATGCTCTATCCAGCTGAGCTATGAGACCTAACTAGTTTATCTTATCAAAATAATCGAGAATAGTCAATCCTATTTATGATATGGAGAACCTTGTTGGATAGTAAAAGCTCGGTATATTTGCTCTATAAGAACGAGGCGCATTAATTGATGTGGTAGAGTTAAACGACCAAAGCTAAGAAATAGATTCGCACGCTTTTTTACTTGATGAGAGAGCCCTAAACTCCCACCAATAACAAAGGTTAAAGTTGAATAACCATTAATAGAAGCTTGTTCTAATTGGCTACTAAATTCTTCAGAAGATAAGGTCTTCCCTTCAATAGCCAAAACGATAACAAATTCTCTATCCCCAATTTTGGAAAGGATTCGATTTCCTTCTAAATTCAAGATTTTTTCATTTTCTAAATCGCTGGCACGATCTGGTGTCTTTTCATCAGCTAATTCAATCATTTCTACGGCAGCAAATCGTGATATTCTTTTAGAGTATTCTGCAATTCCATCTTTGAGATACTTTTCTTTTAGTTTTCCAACTGTTACAATTTTTATTTTCATGCTTCTATTTTATCATAATCGCATTCTATTCACAGCTTATTCACAAATGAAAAAGGTAAAAAACACAATAAATTCACAAGTTTTAATCAGTTATCCACAGATTGTTAAAAACTTAAACTTTTTTAAGCTAGGATTAAGTTAATAATTTTATACTTTCACTAATTAATCAAATATGGAGGATTCTATGAAAAACTTAAACAAGTTTTCAAAAACAATTGGACAACTTTTACTAGTTATTCTTATTAGCTTTTTTAGTGGTCTATTAGGAAGTTTGGCTGTTCTTCAGTTCAACCAAAAGCAGGGAAGTGGAGAACAAAATAGTGCAGCAGTCACTCAGACTGCTTCGAAAAATGAAAATTCTACCACACAGGCTGTAGATAAAGTTAAAGATGCAGTTGTATCGATTATCACTTATTCAGAAAACTCTCAAGGTGGCTTTGTTGGAACTGATGATACTGATACAGATTCAAATACTGAACAAATCAACAGTGAAGGTTCTGGTGTCATCTATAAAAAAGATGGGGATGATGCTTATATTGTAACCAACACTCACGTTATTAGTGGCGCTAAAAAAGTTGATATTCGTCTAGCAGATGGAACAAAAGTACCAGGTGAAATTGTTGGTTCTGATACCTATTCTGATATTGCAGTAGTAAAAATATCTTCAGAAAAGGTCTCTACAGTAGCTGAGTTTGGTGACTCAAGTCAATTATCTGTTGGGGAAACAGCTATCGCAATCGGTAGTCCTTTGGGTTCAGAATATGCAAATACAGTTACACAAGGGATTGTATCAAGCTTGAACAGACACGTTTCTTTGAAATCTGAAGATGGCCAAGCTATTTCAACAAATGCCATCCAAACAGATACAGCTATTAACCCTGGTAACTCTGGAGGTCCTTTGATTAATATCCAGGGACAAGTTATCGGTATTACATCAAGTAAAATTGCCTCTAATGGTGGAACATCCGTAGAAGGTCTTGGCTTTGCTATTCCTGCAAATGATGTTAAGAATATTATCAAACAGTTGGAAAAAGATGGAAAAGTAACTCGACCAGCTCTTGGTATACACATGGTTAATTTGACAAACCTTAGCACTGCCGATCTACAAAAATTAAAACTTCCTGACAACGTTACTTCTGGTGTAGCTGTTCGTTCTGTTCAAAAGAACATGCCTGCAAATGGACATTTACAACAGTATGATGTCATCACAAAAGTAGATGATACCAAGATTTCATCTACTACTGAATTGCAAAATGCGCTATACAGTCACTCTATTGGAGATGAAATAACTGTAACTTATTACCGTAATGGTAAAGAAGAAAAAACTACAATCAAACTAGATAAGAGTACAAGTGATTTAAATCAATAGTTTACATATTTGTAAACCTACTTTACAGAATATCAAAGATGTGATACTGTAGAAATATGGAAGAATTCAAATTAATTCGTATCAGTGATATTCAAAAAAATCCCTATCAACCTCGTAAAGAATTCTCAAAAGAAAAAATTCAAGAACTTGCCCAATCTATTAAAGAAAATGGTTTAATTCAACCCATTATTGTCCGTCAATCTCCAGTTATCGGATATGAAATCCTAGCTGGAGAAAGACGGTATCGGGCATCGATAGAAGCTGGTCTATCAGAAGTTCCTGTAATCATCAAAAAATTATCTGATCAGGAAATGATGGTTCACTCAATCATTGAAAATTTACAACGAGAAGATTTAAATCCGATTGAAGAAGCAAAAGCTTATCAATCTTTAATTGATAAAGGATATACTCATGCAGACATTGCTGAAAAAATGGGGAAATCACGCCCTTATATCACTAATCTTGTTCGATTGCTAACGCTCCCTGATTTTATTTTAACAGAAGTAGAAACTGGAAAATTGTCTCAAGCACATGCTAGACTTCTAATCCAACTACCTTTGAAAGAACAAAAAAATTTACTCAATCGCATTCGGAAAGAGGATTTATCAGTTCGGCAGGTAGAACATCTACTTAAAGAAGAAAAAAATAAGAAGAAAAGCAAAGAAAAAGATCACTTTATCAAAGAAGAAGAAGAAAATTTAAAAAAATTACTGGGATTAGATGTTCAGATTCGCCTCCAAAAGAAGGAAGCTGGGAAAATAACCATTTCTTTTCATAATCAAGAAGAGTACCAACGTTTTATTAACAGCCTGAAATAAGGCTGTTATTTTATTTTTCTCAAATCACAGACTTATCCACTAAATTAGTAGAGGAAAAATCAGTAAAATCAAAATTTATACCTTTTATCCACAACTTGTGGATAAATCTTTTAAACATTGTGGATTGTTTTTCACAAGTTGTGGAAAAATTGCTTGCTATGTGATAAAATAGTGTTTAAGATTACACCATTTAGAAAAGGAGGAGTTTGTTGTTGAAAGAAAAACAATTTTGGAATCAGATTTTAGACTTAGCTAAAGAGAGATTGACACGATCAATGTTTGATTTCTACGCAACACCTGCTGAATTAATAAAGGTTGAGGGAAATGTAGCTACCATATTTTTGCCAAGATCTGAAATGGAAATGGTTTGGAGTACAAAACTCAATGATATTATTGTAGCTGTCGGTTTTCAAATCTATGACACTGAAATAAAAGCTCAATATGTATTGACTAAAGAAGATTCTAATACCTCCGATATAGCAAGCAATGTTGAAAACAGTAATCATCAACAGGAAGAAATTAAAAAATCTATACCCTATTCAGAAACAGGATTAAGAGACATCTATACTTTTGATAATTTTATCCAAGGTGATGGAAACATTTGGGCTAAGTCTGCTGCTTTAGCCGTCTCGGAAGATCCTGGACTAACTTATAATCCTCTGTTTATATATGGAGGACCTGGTCTAGGGAAAACTCACTTGCTCAATGCTTTGGGGAATGAAATTCTCAAAAAAAATCCTAATGCGCTTGTAAAATATATTCCTGCTGAAAGTTTTATTAATGAATTTTTAGATCATTTAAGACTCAATGATATGGATAATTTTAAAAAAACCTATCGAAGTCTAGATCTCCTTCTTATTGATGATATTCAATCTCTCAGCGGAAATAAAGTGCAAACTCAGGATGAATTTTTCAATACATTTAACAAACTTCACAGTAATAATAAACAGATCGTTTTAACGAGTGACCGTAGGCCAGAACAACTAGAAAATCTACCTGAACGACTTGTCACGCGCTTCTCATGGGGATTAACAACGGACATTACTCCACCTGATTTTGAAACTCGTATCGCTATCCTAAATAGTAAAACAGAGGATTTAGATTATCATTTTCAACCTGACACAATCGAATATTTGGCTGGCCAGTTTGATTCAAATGTACGTGAATTAGAAGGTGCCCTTAAAGATATTAGTCTCATGGCTAAAGTTAAGCAAATCAACACTATAACTGTGGATATTGCATCTGAGGCTATACGTGCCAGAAAACAAAGCGTCAGCACCATGATCGTCATTCCAATTGAAAAAATCCAAGAGGAAGTCGGAAAATTTTATGATGTTAGCGTTAAAGAGATGAAGGGAACTAGACGTGTTCAGAATATTGTTCTAGCTCGCCAAGTTGCTATGTATCTAGCTAGAGAACTGACTGATAACAGCCTTCCTAAAATCGGTAAAGAATTTGGTGGAAAAGATCATACAACAGTCATTCATGCTCATGCAAAAATCAAATCTATGATTGAAACTGATGATAAATTACGTATAGAAATCGAAACCATCAAAAAGAAAATCAAATAACTTGTGGATAAGTGTTTACATTTTTACTAATTTATACACATCTTTTAAACAAGTGTAACTTCTTAAATTTTCTAAACTAAACTAGGTTTTCCACAAATTTCACACAGCCTACTATTACTATTAACCTTCTAATAATAAAAATAAATAAAGGAGATTCCATGATTCATTTTTCAATTAACAAAAATCTATTCCTGCAATCATTAAATATTACAAAACGTGCTATTAGTTCTAAAAATGCTATTCCTGTTTTATCAACGATCAAAATCGATGTGACAAACGAAGGAATTACATTAATTGGATCTAATGGTCAAATTTCAATTGAAAACTTCATTTCTCAAAAAGATGAAAATGCAGGTCTTTTGATTAACTCTTTAGGTTCTATCCTTTTAGAAGCTTCTTTCTTTATCAATGTTGTTTCTAGTCTTCCAGATGTGACTCTTGATTTTAAAGAAATTGAACAACATCAAATTGTACTAACAAGTGGAAAATCAGAAATTACTCTGAAAGGAAAAGACAGCGAACAGTATCCACGTATTCAGGAAATTGCAGCAAGTAATCCTCTAATTCTTGAAACGAAACTTCTTAAGAAAATTATCAATGAAACTGCTTTTGCTGCTAGTGTACAAGAAAGCCGTCCAATCTTGACTGGTGTACACTTTGTCCTAAGTAATCATCAAGAATTGAAAACAGTTGCGACAGATTCTCACCGTCTCAGTCAGAAGAAATTGACACTTGAAAAAAATAGTGATAATTTTGATGTTGTCATCCCAAGTCGCTCTCTACGCGAATTTTCAGCTGTTTTTACGGACGATATCGAAACAGTAGAGATTTTCTTCGCAAACAACCAAATTCTCTTTAGAAGCGAAAATATTAGCTTCTATACACGTCTCTTAGAAGGTAATTATCCTGATACAGATCGTCTGATTCCAACAGATTTTAATACGACAGCGACTTTTGATGTTGTGAATCTACGTCAATCTATGGAACGTGCACGTCTTTTATCAAGTGCTACTCAAAATGGAACTGTAAAATTAGAAATCAAACAAGGAGTAGTTACAGCTCATGTAAATTCTCCAGAAGTTGGTAAAGTAAACGAAGAAATCGATACAGAAAGTGTATCTGGTGAAGATTTAACTATTAGCTTTAACCCAACTTACTTGATTGAAGCACTAAAAGCTTTGAATAGTGAAAAGGTAACAATCAGCTTCATTTCAGCAGTTCGTCCATTTACCTTGGTACCAGCTGATACAGATGAAGATTTCATGCAACTGATTACACCAGTTCGTACAAATTAATGGAAAGAGGTTGAGCTTAGCTCACCTCTTTTATGATATAATCAGAAATATGAAAAGGAGAGTAGTATGTATCAAGTTGGAAATTTTGTTGAAATGAAAAAACCACACGCTTGTACAATCAAGTCTACAGGTAAAAAAGCCAATCGTTGGGAAATTACACGTTTAGGTGCAGATATCAAAATAAAATGCAGTAATTGTGATCATGTTGTCATGATGAGTCGCTATGATTTTGAAAGAAAAATGAATAAAATCATCGACTAGAAACACTGAATTAGAGGGTTAGCAAGTTTTCCCTTTTTGTGTTATAATATTGAAGATTGAAATGTGAACGGAGAATGAGAAATTATGGCTTTAACAGCAGGTATCGTGGGTTTGCCAAACGTTGGTAAATCAACCCTATTTAATGCAATTACAAAAGCAGGAGCAGAGGCTGCAAATTATCCATTTGCAACTATTGACCCAAACGTTGGGATGGTAGAAGTTCCAGATGAACGTCTACAAAAATTGACTGAAATGATTACTCCTAAGAAGACAGTCCCAACAACCTTTGAATTTACAGATATTGCAGGGATTGTAAAAGGTGCATCAAAAGGAGAAGGTCTTGGGAATAAATTCTTGGCCAATATTCGTGAAGTTGATGCCATTGTCCATGTAGTTCGTGCCTTTGATGATGAAAATGTCATGCGTGAGCAAGGTCGTGAAGATGCTTTTGTAGATCCATTAGCAGATATTGATACCATTAACCTAGAATTGATTCTTGCTGACTTAGAATCTGTTAATAAACGCTATGCGCGTGTGGAAAAGATGGCACGTACGCAAAAAGATAAAGAATCAGTTGCAGAATTTAACGTTCTCCAAAAGATTAAACCAGTTCTTGAAGATGGTAAATCAGCTCGTACGATTGAATTCACAGATGAAGAACAAAAAGTAGTTAAAGGTCTTTTCCTTTTGACCACGAAACCAGTTCTTTATGTAGCGAATGTGGATGAGGATGTTGTTGGAGACCCAGACTCTATCGATTATGTGAAGCAGATTCGTGAATTTGCAGCAACAGAAAATGCAGAGGTAGTGGTTATTTCTGCGCGTGCTGAAGAAGAAATTTCTGAGTTAGACGATGAAGATAAAAAAGAGTTTCTTGAAGCCATTGGTTTGACAGAATCAGGTGTGGATAAGTTGACTCGTGCAGCTTACCATCTATTAGGACTTGGAACTTACTTCACAGCTGGTGAAAAAGAAGTTCGTGCTTGGACCTTTAAACGTGGTATGAAAGCTCCTCAAGCAGCTGGAATTATCCACTCTGACTTCGAAAAAGGATTTATTCGTGCAGTAACTATGTCTTATGATGATTTGATTAAATACGGATCTGAAAAGGCTGTAAAAGAAGCTGGACGCTTGCGTGAAGAAGGAAAAGAATATGTCGTTCAAGATGGCGATATTATGGAATTCCGCTTTAACGTATAATCAACATTTTTAATAGTGTCAATTAGGTTGGAAAAAAATTCCAGCCCTTTTGGCTTTTGAAAGGAAATTTAAATGACAAAATTACTTGTGGGATTGGGAAATCCAGGAGATAAATATTTTGAGACAAAACATAATGTTGGTTTTATGTTGATTGACCAACTAGCAAAAAAACAGAATGTATCCTTTACACACGATAAAATATTCCAAGCTGAATTAGCTTCATTTTTCCTTAATGGTGAAAAAATTTATCTGGTAAAACCCACTACTTTTATGAATGAAAGTGGGAAAGCAGTTCATGCTTTATTAACTTACTATGGTTTAGATATCGAAGATTTACTGATTATTTACGATGATCTTGACATGGAAGTAGGAAAAATTCGACTTCGCGCTAAAGGATCAGCTGGCGGTCATAATGGTATCAAGTCAATTATTCAACATATTGGCACACAGGTTTTCAATCGTGTAAAGATTGGTATAGGTAGACCTAAAAAAGGAATGTCTGTTGTTCACCATGTTTTGAGTAAATTTGACAAGGATGACTATATAGGGATTTTACAGTCTATTGACAAGGTTGACGATGCTGTAAACTATTATTTACAAGAGAATAACTTTGAAAAAACAATGCAGAAATATAATGGGTAAAGAAATGTCATTAATCGATTTCTTTTTAGAGAATAAGCAGATACATTCATGGAATGAGCATTTATCTCTCAAACAAAGACAATTACTATTAGGTCTTTCTGGTTCAGGAAAGTCTTTGGCTATTGCAAGTAGTGCAAAAAATCAGGACAAAATTTTAGTAATGACTTCGACTTATGGAGAGGCTGAACGTCTGGTCAATGATTTAATTTCCATCTTAGGTTCAGATTTAGTTTATCCATTCTTAGTAGATGATTCGCCAATGGTAGAATTTTTAGTATCGTCTCAAGAAAAGATTTTTTCAAGAGTTGAAGCCTTGCGTTTTCTAAGAGATAAATCTCAAAAAGGAATACTAGTTTGTAACCTAGCAGCTAGTCGCTTATTTTTACCAGATCCTCAAGTTTTTGATAATAGTATTTTAAAGCTTGAAATTGGCCAAGAATGTGAACAAAGTGAACTAAAAAATCACTTGATTTCTCTTGGTTATAAAAAAGTTACACAAGTTCAAAGTCAAGGTGAGTTTAGTCTTCGAGGAGATATTCTGGATATCTTTGAAACCTCTCAAATATCTCCTTATCGAATAGAATTTTTTGGTGATGAGATTGATGGGATTAGAGAATTTGATGCTGAAACTCAATTATCAAAAGATAGTCAATCTCAAGTCTTGATTTATCCAGCTAGTGATATTTTGCTAACTGATGAAGATTATCATCGTGGTCAAAAATTCTTAGAACATGAGATTGATAAAGCTATTTCTCCAACTTTAAAGTCTTACTTAGAAGAAGTTTTTAGTTGTACGAAAGAGCAAGTTCTTCATGCAGATATTCGCAAGTTTTTATCTGTTTTTTATAAAAAACAGTGGACATTGATAGACTATTTGAATCAAGTTCCTATTATCTTTGATGATTTTCAAAAAATTATCAATCAGTATGATGTTTTTGATAAGGAAACAGCTAGTTACTTGACAGAAGATTTACACAATAGTAAAGTTGTGTCAAATTTACAATATTTTTCTGATGTAGAAAGTCAATTAAAAAAATATGTACCAGCGAGTTTCTTTTCGAATTTTCAAAAGGGTCTTGGAAATCTAAAATTTGATCATCTTTATCAATTTAATCAATATCCAATGCAGGAGTTCTTTAATCAGTTTTCTTTTCTGAAAGAAGAAATTGAACGTTATAAAAAATTGAAGTATACGATTGTTCTTCAATTAAGTAGCAAAACTGAACTAAAGAAATTGTCAACGATTCTTGATGAATATGGCATTAACGTTGATAATAGTAATGGAAATGAAGTCTGTAAAGCATCTGTCAACCTTATTGAAGGAAATCTTCGTCATGGTTTTCATTTTGTAGATGAGAATCTTGTATTCATCACTGAATATGAAATTTTTAAAAAGAAGATTAAACGCAAGTATCGCAGACAAAATATTAGCAACGCTGAACGATTAAAAGATTACAGTGAACTACAAAAAGGAGATTATGTTGTTCATCAAATTCATGGGATTGGTCAATATTTAGGAATAGAAACGATTGAAATCAAAGGGATTCACCGAGATTATGTAAGTATCCAATATCAAAATGGAGATCGAATTTCTATCCCTGTAGAACAAATCCAAACCTTATCTAAGTATGTTTCAAGTGACGGTAAGGCTCCAAAGTTAAACAAATTAAACGATGGACGTTTTAAAAAAGCTAAGCAAAAAGTTAAAAATCAAGTTGAAGACATTGCAGATGACTTAATTAAGTTATATGCAGAGAGGAGTCAACTTGAAGGTTTTGCATTTTCAAAAGATGATGAAGATCAGGTTGCTTTTGATGAGGCTTTCCCTTATGTTGAAACTGAAGATCAACTTCGAAGTATTGAAGAAATTAAGAAGGATATGCAAGCTCCTCAACCGATGGACCGACTTTTAGTTGGAGATGTTGGTTTTGGTAAGACAGAAGTAGCAATGAGAGCTGCTTTTAAGGCTGTCAATAATCATAAACAGGTTGTTGTTTTAGTACCTACTACAGTTTTGGCTCAGCAACATTATAGTAATTTCAAGGAAAGATTTGAGCAATTTGCTGTCAATGTAGATGTTTTGAGTCGTTTTAGAAGTAAAAAAGAGCAGACTGAGACACTTGAAAAATTGAAAAAAGGACAAGTAGACATTTTGATAGGAACTCATCGCGTTTTATCTAAAGATGTTGAATTTGCTGATTTAGGATTGATCATCATCGATGAGGAACAACGTTTTGGTGTCAAACATAAGGAAGCTTTGAAGGAATTAAAAAAGAAGGTTGATGTCTTAACTTTGACAGCTACACCAATTCCTCGAACTCTACATATGTCTATGCTAGGTATTCGAGATTTATCTGTCATCGAAACTCCCCCAACCAATCGATATCCTGTACAAACCTATGTCCTTGAACAGAATGATCGTGTCATTCGAGATGCTGTATTGAGAGAAATTGATCGTGGTGGTCAGGTTTACTATCTTTACAATAAAGTTGACACGATTGAAAAGAAGGTTTCAGAGTTACAAGAACTGATTCCAGAAGCTTCTATTGGTTTTGTTCATGGTCAAATGAGTGAAATTCGTTTGGAGAATACACTACTTGACTTTATTGAAGGTGAATATGATATTTTAGTAACCACGACAATCATTGAAACAGGAGTAGACATTCCAAATGCCAATACCTTGTTTATCGAAAATGCAGACCATATGGGATTGTCAACCTTGTATCAATTAAGAGGTCGGGTTGGTCGTAGTAATCGTATTGCTTATGCCTATCTTATGTATCGACCAGATAAATCATTGACAGAAGTTTCTGAGAAGAGATTGGAGGCAATTAAAGGTTTCACTGAATTGGGTTCTGGTTTCAAAATCGCTATGCGCGATTTATCCATTCGTGGAGCGGGTAATCTTTTGGGAAGTTCGCAGTCAGGTTTTATCGATTCTGTTGGTTTTGAACTCTATTCTCAATTACTGGAAGAAGCAATTGCTAAGAAAAATGGAACTGCTAAGAAACGTGAAAAAGGTAATGCTGAGTTAATTCTACAAATTGATGCCTATCTTCCGGATGAGTATATTTCGGATGAACGACATAAAATTGAGATTTACAAGAGAATTCGTCAAATTGACAACCGTGTCAACTATGAAGAATTACAAGATGAGTTAATTGACCGTTTTGGTGAGTATCCAGATGTAGTTGCCTATCTCTTAGAAATTGGATTAGCTAAAGCTTATCTTGATAAAGTTTTTGTCAATCGTGTTGAAAGAAGAAATAATAAGCTTGTCATTCAATTTGAAAAGATATCCCAACAACTATTTTTAACACAAGATTATTTCCAGGCTCTTTCTCAGACAAATTTGAAGGCTAATATTTCTGAAAATCAAGGTTTAATCGAAGTTGTTTTTGATATTCGAAATAAAAAAGACTATGAGATTTTAGAAGGACTCTTAACCTTTGGAGAATCGTTAGCGAAGATAAAAGACTTAAAAGAGTCACATTAGGGCTTACCTTTTTTCTTCTATAAAAGGGATAAAAATGGTACAATAATAATTTGAGGTATTATAAGATGAGATTAGATAAATATTTAAAAGTATCACGAATTATTAAACGCCGTACGGTAGCTAAGGAAGTTGCAGATAAAGGGCGAATCAAGGTAAATGGTATCCTTGCTAAAAGTTCAACTGATTTAAAAATCAATGATCAGGTT
This sequence comes from Streptococcus infantis, assembly GCF_015546995.1. Taxonomy (GTDB): domain Bacteria; phylum Bacillota; class Bacilli; order Lactobacillales; family Streptococcaceae; genus Streptococcus; species Streptococcus infantis_J. Next base: position 6,163 of record NZ_JADMUH010000027.1, on the reverse strand, counting down.
GAAATTCGTTTTGGAAATAAAATGTTGCTTGTAAAGGTGCTCGAAATGAAAGATAGCACAAAAAAAGAAGATGCAGCTGGAATGTATGAAATTATCAGTGAAACAAGGGTAGAAGACGATGTATAAAAAAATAGTCCAAATGAATAATTCATTTATTCAAAATGAACACCAACGACGTAAGTACATGATGGAAGAACGTCAAAAACGTAATCGTTTTATGGGTTGGGTTTTGATTTTGATTATGTTGCTATTCATCTTACCAACTTACAATTTAGCACAAAGTTACCAACAATTACTAACACGTCGCCAACAACTAGCTGATTTGAAAAAACAATATCAGGACTTGAGCGATGAAAAGGATAAAGAAGCTAGTTTAGCAACTAAGCTAAAAGATGAATCCTATGCGGCTAAATATTCCCGTGCAAAATATTATTATTCAAAAACATGGGAGGAAGTTTATACAATTCCGGACTTACTTCCTAGGTAATGCGAAATGGAAAATTTATTAGATATTATCGAAAAATTTTTAAGTCAGTCAGATGAAAAATTAGATGAGTTAGCTCAAAAGAATCATCTGTTACGACTACAAGAAGAAGAGGGGAAAAAGAATGCGTAAATTTTTAGTGATATTACTACTTCCTATTTTCCTAAAAAGCGTTCAAGTAGTAAGCACTGAGAATCCAGTTATCATTCCAAAACAAGAAGTTTATTCTTTAACTCATACTCCATATCATTTTTATTATCAAGATATTATAGAATCTCCAAAATTTTATGGTGAGACGCCAGTTTATTCTACAGAAGACCTGATTAATGAATCGGGTAAAGTAAATGCAGAAACAAAATTATCTGTTTTAGAATGGCGATTAAATAAACAAGGACAGCCTGTCTTTAAATTGTCAAATAATCAATTTGTAATGGCTGATAAACGACTTTTATACGATAGTTCTATCGTAAACGATTTTTCTAAACGAGTATGGTTAGAACCAGGATTTGTCGTTTATAATAGTCCTTATGATCAACAAGAATTAAAGTCTACTTTAGCGCCTTATAAAGAAGTTGAAGCAGATATGTCTATTTTTGCTGAAGGTCGTGAATTCTTACATATCAAGCAAACAGGCTGGATTTCGACGGATTATATTTCCGATGATGATAATCGTATTCAGAAAGTACAAGAGTTGCTATCTGCTAATTATCAAAATGAACAGTTCTCTATTTATATTAAACAATTGAGTACAGGTAAGGAAGCTGGCATTAATGAAAATAAAAAAATGTACGCTGCTAGTGTTATGAAATTACCTTATCTTTATTCTGTTCAGGAAAAAATCAATCAAGGTGATTACCAACTTGACACGAAATTGAAGTATGTTTCCGAAGTTAATGATTTCCCTGGTTCTTATAAACCGGAAGGAAGCGGAAGTCTTCCTAAAACAGCGGACAATAAAGAATACACAATCAAAGATTTAATCACAAAAACTGCAAAAGAATCTGACAATGTAGCTCATAATATTCTTGCTTATTATATTACGAATAAATCAGATGAAGCCTTTAAAAAAGAGATGACTACTATCGCAGGTGAGGAATGGGATGTGACAGATAAGATGGCTTCAGCTAAAATGGCTGGTCAAGTTATGGAATCTATTTACAATCAGAATGGTTTTGTTTTAGAATCTCTTTCACAAACATCTTTTGATAATCAGCGGATTGCTAAGAATATTTCTGCTAAGGTAGCCCATAAAATTGGGGATGCAGATGAATTTAAACACGATGTGGGAATAGTCTATACAGATTCTCCTTTCGTTATTTCAATCTTTACCAAAAATTCTGATTACGATACTATTTCTAAAATTGCTAAGGATGTCTACGAGGTCCTAAAATGAGAGACCGCGATTTTTTAAATCATTTTCTAGAAAAAGGTTACTTTGAAGGGCATTCAAGAGTTGTGCTGGCCTTGTCTGGTGGATTGGATTCGATGTTTCTTTTTCAACTTCTTTTGACCTATCAAAAAGAACTTGGTATTGAATTGTTTTTAGCTCATGTAAATCATAAACAACGACCAGAGTCAGATAAGGAAGAAAATGAATTAAGAAAATTAGCTGAACAAGCTGGAGTTCCAATTTATGTAGCTTGTTTTACTGGAGATTTTTCAGAAGCGAATGCTCGTCAATTTCGCTATGAATTCTTTAGAGAAGTGATGGAGAAAACTTCATCTACAGCTCTTGTAACAGCTCATCATGCAGATGATCAAGTTGAGACAATCTTTATGCGATTGATTAGAGGTGTTAGACTACAACATTTATCAGCTATTAAAGAAAGACAAATATTTGATAAGGGAGAGTTGATTCGTCCTTTGTTGTCTTTTTATAAGAAGGATTTTCCTGAAATTGAGCATTTTGAAGATTCAACGAATAAAGAAAATCACTATCTTCGCAATCGTATTCGCAACCTCTATCTGCCACAGTTAGAAAAAGAAAATGTTCAGGTAAAAAAAGCAATTTTAGAGTTTGGAAAAGAAGTTTCTGACTATCAAATTGCTTTGGCTGAATTATCTCAAGCGGTTGATGTAGAAGATTTAACTCAGTTTTTATCTTTTAGTGAAGCAACGCAAGGAGTTTTACTACAACAATACCTTCGTCGTTTTGCTGATTTAAATGTAACAAGAGAACAATTTCAAGAAATTCATCATATTTTAAAAACTAAGAGTCAATATCGCCATAATATAAAAAATGGTTATGAACTTATAAAAGAATACCAGCACTTTCAAATTAGTAAAATCAGACCAAAGTCTGATGAAAATAGTAGTGAGTGTGTGTTAAACTATCAAAATCAAGTTTTTTATAAAGGTTTTCTATTTTCATTTGGAATTCCTCTAAAAGGTGAAAATGTTCAACAAATAAATGTTTCCCGTGAAACATCATTGATTTTGCGACATCGACAGCCAGGTGATTATTTGATAATAAATGGTCATCGAAAAAAAGTAAGGCGACTTTTTATTGATTTAAAAATTCCTGCAGAAAAACGAAAAAATGCGATTATTGTTGAGCAATTCGGAAAGATTTGTTCAATTTTAGGAATTGAACTCAGTGATTTGAGTATAAAAATGAAAAATGATATAATGAACACTGTACTTTATATAGAAAAAATAGATAGGTAAAATCATGTTAGAACAAGACATCAAGAAAATTATGATTTCGCAAGATGAAATTACAGAAGCAGCTAAGAAGTTAGGTGCTCAATTGACAAAAGATTACGAAGGTAAGAATCCAATTCTGGTTGGAATCTTAAAAGGATCTATTCCTTTTATGGCAGAATTAGTCAAATATATCGACACTCATCTTGAAATGGATTTTATGATGGTTTCTAGTTATCATGGTGGAACTGTAAGTAGTGGTGTCATCAATATCAAACAAGATGTCACTCAAGATGTTAAAGGTAGACACATTGTCTTTGTAGAAGATATTATTGATACTGGACAAACATTAAAAAGCTTGAGAGATATGTTTACTGCTAGAGAAGCAGCGTCTGTTAAGATTGTTACTATGCTGGATAAACCAGAAGGACGTACTGTAGAAATTGAAGCAGATTATACATGTTTTACAATTCCAAATGAATTCGTTGTAGGCTATGGTTTAGACTATAATGAAAATTATCGTAACCTTCCTTATGTAGGCGTATTGAAAGAGGAAGTTTACTCAAAATAGAAGGGTAAGTTGTTGAATGCAAAAACAAAATAATGGTTTTATAAAAAATCCATTTCTTTATTTATTGATGATTTTCTTGCTAGTAACGGGATTCCAGTACTTCTTTGCTGGAAGGGCTGCAGGGCATAGTCAACAAATTAAATACTCAGAATTGGTGCAGGAAATCACTAATGACAATGTAAAAGAAATAACCTATCAACCAAGTGGTAGTGTTATTGAAGTGTCTGGTGTCTATAAAACTGCTAAAACAGAAAAACCGGAAACAGGTATTCAGTTTTTCACACCTTCTGCAACAAAAGTAGAAAAATTTACAAGTATTATTCTTCCATCGGATACTACTGTAGCAGATTTGCAAAAACTAGCTGGTGAACACCAAACACAAGTTGAGGTCAAGCACGAAAGCTCAAGTGGTATGTGGATTAACATCCTAGTTTCGGTAGTGCCATTTGCCATTTTATTCTTCTTCCTATTTTCTATGATGGGAAATATGGGAGGAAATAGTGGACGCAATCCGATGAGCTTTGGACGCAGTAAAGCTAAGGCTGCTAATAAGGAAGATATCAAAGTACGCTTTTCAGATGTAGCAGGAGCTGAGGAAGAAAAACAAGAACTTGTTGAAGTTGTTGAATTCTTGAAAGATCCAAAACGCTTTACAAAATTAGGTGCTCGTATCCCAGCTGGTGTTCTCTTAGAGGGACCTCCGGGAACTGGTAAAACATTACTTGCTAAAGCAGTAGCAGGAGAAGCTGGAGTACCATTCTTTAGTATTTCAGGTTCTGACTTCGTAGAAATGTTCGTCGGTGTCGGTGCCAGCCGTGTACGTTCACTCTTTGAGGACGCTAAAAAAGCAGCACCAGCTATTATCTTCATCGATGAAATCGATGCCGTTGGTCGCCAACGTGGTGTCGGTCTTGGTGGAGGTAATGATGAACGTGAACAAACCTTGAACCAACTCTTGATTGAAATGGATGGTTTTGAAGGAAATGAAGGGATCATTGTCATTGCGGCAACGAACCGTTCAGATGTTCTAGATCCAGCTCTTCTTCGTCCAGGTCGTTTTGACAGAAAAGTATTGGTTGGTCGTCCAGATGTTAAAGGACGCGAAGCAATTCTGAAAGTCCATGCTAGAAATAAACCTCTAGCAGAAGATGTGGATTTGAAGTTAGTCGCACAACAAACTCCAGGTTTTGTTGGTGCTGATTTAGAAAATGTATTGAACGAAGCGGCATTGGTTGCTGCCCGTCGTAACAAATCAGTCATTGATGCTTCTGATATTGATGAGGCAGAAGATCGCGTTATTGCAGGGCCTTCTAAGAAAGATAAAACTGTTTCCCAAAAAGAACGTGAAATGGTTGCTTATCACGAAGCCGGGCACACTATCGTAGGGTTAGTCTTATCAAATGCGCGTGTCGTTCATAAAGTAACAATTGTTCCACGTGGTCGAGCTGGTGGGTACATGATTGCTCTTCCAAAAGAAGATCAAATGTTGCTGTCTAAAGAAGATATGAAAGAACAATTAGCTGGTTTGATGGGTGGACGTGTTGCTGAAGAAATCATCTTTAATGTCCAAACAACAGGTGCATCAAACGACTTTGAGCAAGCTACACAAATGGCGCGTGCAATGGTTACGGAGTATGGTATGAGTGAAAAACTTGGACCTGTTCAATACGAAGGAAATCATGCAATGTTTGGTGCTCAAACTCCACAAAAATCTATTTCAGAGCGTACAGCTTATGAAATTGACGAAGAAGTTCGGGCATTGTTGAATGAAGCACGTAATAAAGCAGCTGAAATTATTCAATCAAATCGTGAAACGCATAAATTAATTGCAGAAGCATTATTGAAATATGAAACATTGGATAGTACACAAATCAAATCTCTTTACGAAACAGGGAAAATGCCTGAATCAGTAGAAGAGGAATCACGTGCCCTATCATATGATGAAGTCAAATCAAAAATGGCTGAAGAAAACTAAAATATTAGTAGACGAGATACAAGAGAGGATACTATTATACCCTCTCTTTCTTATTTATAAAAACTAATCTATGAAAACCAGTAAAAAATTTCAGAAAAAACAAATCAAACTAGTTGACAAGAATCTAAAAGTAGGTATAATAGAAAGAGTTGACAAGCTCACGGTCCGTTGGTCAAGTGGTTAAGACACCGCCTTTTCACGGCGGTAACACGGGTTCGAATCCCGTACGGACTATGGGTGTATTGCAGTAGAAGTTGAAAAAAATTTGAAAAAGTTATTGACAACAATTAGATGCTGTGATATACTAATATAGTTGTCGCTTGAGAGAATGAGTGACAAAGACCTTTGAAAACTGAACAAGACGAACCAATGTGCAGGGCACTATAACTTAAGGTTATAGTACTGAACAATGAAAAAAACAATAAATCTGTCAGTGACAGAAATGAGTGAGAACTCAAACTTTTAATGAGAGTTTGATCCTGGCTCAGGA
>NZ_JADMUH010000026.1 GCF_015546995.1 Streptococcus infantis | reverse complement strand
TCACATTTCAATCGAAAAATGTGAGAAATTTCGTTATAATAGATAGAGAGATTTTAATGAAGGAGTTTGATATGAAAGAAATAGTATACAGAGAAGCCAGGCTAGATGAATATCAAAAAATTGGAAAAGTGTTGGCTGGTGCCTTTATGGACTACCCTTTCATGACTCTTATCAAAGATGATTTAAAGAAACCAGAATATTACCCAGCATTCTTAGAATTGTTGTATAGCCTTTTGACCAGACTTTACATCAAAGGAGAGACTTGTCTAGTTGCTGAACGAGATGGGGAAATCCTGGCTATCGCACTTTTACAACAAAAGGATTTTTCCATCCTATCTTATCTGTTGAATGGTATTGCCAAGCTTTTCCGTTTTATTACTCCGCGCAATCTCTTGAAATATCTTGATTTGGTGGAACGTTCCGAACAGCATTTGAAAAGATCAGGAAATTTTGACTGGTATTTGATGATGTTGGGAGTCAGCGCTTCTAGTCAAAACCAAGGAATCGGGAGTGCTTTTCTACAAGAAGGTGTTGAACCTTATCTTAAATCCAAAGGCTGCAAACGCTTGGGCTTGATTACTAGTACTGAAAAAAATGTTTGCTTCTATGAAAAAAACAAGTATGAATTACTAGATTCGACGATGTTAGAATACGGAACAAAATCTATTGGAAACTGGGCTTTTGTAAAAACCCTGGATAACTAATTTTTAACATAAAAAAGATTGGTCTAAGGACCAATCTTTTTTTAGTTTACTTAACGGCTTCTTTCAAGGCTTCTACCTTGTCCAAACGTTCCCACGGAAGGTCAATGTCTGTCCGTCCCATATGTCCATAAGCCGCTGTTTGACGGTAGATCGGACGTTTGAGGTCCAGCATTTGGATAATTCCTGCAGGACGCAGGTCAAAGATTTGACGCGCTGCTTTTTCAAGTTTACTTTCAGCTACTGTTCCTGTACCAAAAGTATCGATACGGACAGATACAGGTTGAGCTACACCAATGGCATAAGCCAATTGCACTTCTGCTTTCTTAGCAAGACCTGCAGCAACAATGTTTTTTGCAATGTAACGAGCTGCATAAGAAGCTGAACGGTCAACCTTAGTGGCATCCTTACCAGAGAAGGCACCACCACCGTGACGTGAGTAACCACCATAAGTATCTACGATGATTTTACGACCCGTCAAGCCTGAGTCCCCTTGAGGACCTCCGATAACGAAACGACCTGTTGGATTGATGAAGAATTTAGTCTCATCATCCAGGTAAGAAGCTGGAATCACTTCTTTGATAACTTTGTTAATCACATCTTCATGAATTTGTTCATTGCTCACTTCTGGATCATGTTGGGTTGAAATAACAACTGTATCCACGCGCACTGGTTGATCATTTTCATCATATTCAACAGTAACTTGCGATTTGGCATCTGGACGAAGGTAGCTAATTTCACCAGACTTACGAAGCTCTGCCAAACGACGAACCAACTTGTGGCTCAAAGAAATTGGCAATGGCATGAGTTCTTCTGTCTCATTCACCGCAAAACCAAACATGAGACCTTGGTCTCCAGCCCCAATCAAATCAAGTGGATCTTGATCCGCATTTCCACGAACTTCTAAGGCTTCATTAACCCCTTGAGCGATATCTGGTGATTGTTCTACCAAGGATGGGTGTACTCCTACCGTCTCCGCAGAAAAACCGTACTCTGTATTGGTATAACCGATTTCTGCAATAGTATCACGAACCACTCGGTTAATATCGACATAGGCATTGGTTGAAATTTCACCAAAAACATGTACTGAACCAGTATAAACAGCTGTCTCAGCAGCAACGTGCGCCTCTGGATCTTGCTCTAAAATAGCATCCAAGATAGCATCTGAAATTTGGTCTGCAATCTTATCTGGATGCCCCTCAGATACAGATTCAGACGTGAATAATTTACGTTCTGACATAAAAATGTCCCCCCTTAAAAAATATTCGTTATAGAGTTACAAAGTACTGATAGAAAAACTATTCGCAATGAATTTCTACCACCTTATCGGGACCATATAACCTAACTATTATAACACGAATCTTTAAAAAAAACTCGTATGATTGCTATTTTTCTTACTAGGAAAATGTTTTCTAATAATAACCAAATAAAAACTCCTATAGTAGATGAGTTTCTACTCTAAGAGTGATGTTATAAACTAATTATTTTCTAGATAAAATTCAAACCGTTCTCCAACGTATTGGCTCTTTACATACTCAAAAGCCGTTCCGTCATCAAAGTAAGAAACCTGAGTCAAACCTAAAATAGCATGCCCTTTTTCAACTTCTAAGTAATGAGCTATCTTTTCTTTTGCTAAACGTGCGTATATGGTCTGGTGAGATTTACCAATTCGATAACCATGCTCTTGCAAGGTTTGAAAGAAGTGCTTGGTTACTTCTTCTTTTTTGAAATTTTTGATAAATTTCTCAGGAATCGACGCCACTTCATAGACAACAGGAACCTTATCCGCATAGCGAACACGTTCCATACGAATGATATTATCAGTTGGCAGTAAACCTAATTTAGCCACTTCTTGCTCATTTGGAATGGTTCGACGATAAGAAATCAAGTGACTAGACGGAGTTTTACCTTGAGCTTTAACAATCTCCGTAAAACTAGTTGTTCCACGCATTCTTTCCTGAACACGTGTGCTTGAAACAAAGGTCCCACTACCTACACGTCGTTCCAAAACCCCTTCTTCAACCAAAAGAGAGATTGCTTGACGTAAGGTCATGCGGCTAACGGCAAATTCTTCTGCTAAGTCTCGCTCACTTGGAAGTCTTTCCCCAATTTTCCAACTTCCCTCATCAATGTCTTTCTTGATTTGGTCGTGGATTTTCATATAAGCTGGTAACATGCTTGATCACTTCTTTTCTTTATTTTTTCCATTGTACCGTAACTCATAGGGAAAAGTCAAACCGCACTTGTTTAGTTGGTAATTCTAACCCTTTTATGATAGAATATTCAAGAAGATATTTCTTTGAAGAAAGGGAAAAGATGAGCAACATTTCAACTGATTTGCAAGATGTCGAAAAGATCATCGTACTAGACTATGGTAGCCAGTACAACCAACTCATCTCACGTCGTATCCGTGAGATTGGTGTCTTTTCAGAACTAAAAAGTCACAAGATTTCGGCTGACGAAGTACGTGCTATCAATCCTATCGGGATTGTACTTTCAGGTGGTCCAAACTCTGTTTACGAAGAAGGATCGTTTGATATTGACCCAGAGATTTTTGAACTCGGTATTCCGATTTTGGGAATCTGTTATGGTATGCAGCTATTGACTCACAAACTTGGTGGTAAGGTTGTTCCTGCAGGTGACGCTGGTAACCGTGAATACGGTCAATCAACATTGACTCACACAGAATCAGCTCTTTTTGCGGGTACTCCAGATGAGCAACTTGTCTTGATGAGTCACGGGGATGCTGTAACGGAAATTCCTGCTGACTTTGTTCGTACTGGAACTTCTGCAGACTGTCCTTATGCATCTATTGAAAACCCTGATAAGAAAATTTACGGTATCCAATTCCACCCAGAAGTTCGCCACTCAGTTCACGGTTATGATATTTTGCGTAACTTTGCTTTAAATATCTGTGGTGCCAAAGGTGACTGGACTATGGATAACTTCATCGAGATGCAAATCAAACAAATCCGTGAAAAAGTTGGAGATAAACGTGTTCTTCTCGGACTTTCTGGTGGTGTTGACTCTTCTGTTGTTGGGGTTCTTCTCCAAAAAGCAATCGGCGATCAATTAATCTGTATCTTTGTAGACCACGGTCTTCTTCGTAAAGGGGAAGCTGACCAAGTTATGGATATGCTTGGTGGTAAGTTTGGTCTCAACATCGTTAAAGCAGACGCTGCCAAACGTTTCCTTGATAAATTGGCTGGTGTATCTGATCCTGAACAAAAACGGAAGATTATCGGTAACGAATTTGTCTATGTCTTTGATGACGAAGCAAGCAAACTAACAGATGTGAAATTCCTTGCTCAAGGAACTCTTTATACTGACGTGATTGAGTCTGGTACGGATACTGCTCAAACCATCAAGTCTCACCACAATGTTGGTGGACTCCCAGAAGACATGCAGTTTGAACTGATCGAGCCACTCAACACTCTTTACAAGGACGAAGTTCGTGCACTTGGTACTGAACTTGGAATGCCAGACCACATCGTATGGCGCCAACCATTCCCAGGACCAGGACTTGCTATCCGTGTCATGGGAGAAATCACTGAAGAAAAACTTGAAACAGTTCGTGAATCAGACGCTATCCTGCGTGAAGAAATCGCTAAAGCTGGCCTTGACCGCGACATCTGGCAATATTTCACTGTTAACACTGGCGTTCGTTCAGTAGGTGTTATGGGAGATGGACGTACTTACGACTACACCATCGCTATCCGTGCTATCACTTCTATCGATGGTATGACAGCTGACTTCGCTAAGATCCCTTGGGAAGTTCTCCAAAAAATCTCTGTTCGTATCGTAAACGAAGTTGACCATGTCAACCGCATCGTCTATGATATTACAAGTAAACCACCTGCAACCGTTGAGTGGGAATAAAGTTTCCTATAAAATAATAAATAATACTGCTGGAGCATGGACTACAGTGGTATTATTTTTTATAATTTCAATATTAGGATAATTTCTCGACTCTCAACTCCTCTTTTTAAATCCTTGAAACCATGCTATAATATAGTAAGTATAGCTCCAATAACCTAATGATAAAGATTTCTTACATCATCCGTAAGTGTTATTCTACTCTGATTCATATTATAATGAAAGTAACAAAAGATGGAGGTGTTTCACATGGAAACAATTTTACGAGTAGAATCATTAAAAAAGTATTATGGAAAAGAGCCGAATATCACCAAAGCCTTGAACGGTATATCTTTTCAAGTTGTCAAAGGTGAGTTCTTAGGGATTATGGGGAGCAGTGGTTCTGGGAAAACAACCCTTCTTAACTGTCTCGCTACTATCATCAAACCAACTGACGGCTCCATTCAAATGCAAGAAAAAGATTTAGGTCAGTTAAAAGGTAGTCAATTAGCAGATTATAGAGGCAAGGAAATTGGCTATCTCTTCCAGAATTTTGAGCTTTTGGACAATCTGACAGCCAAAGAAAATATTTTACTCCCCTTGTCTTTGCACAAGGTCGATGCCAACGAAAGCAAGGTTCGGTTAAAATTGCTTTCCCAATATCTAGATATTTCTGAACTTCTGGATAAGTTCCCATCTCAATTATCAGGTGGTCAACGACAAAGGGTAGCTGCTGCGCGTGCCTTGATTTTAGACCCTAAGATTGTATTTGCAGATGAGCCCACAGGAGCTTTGGATTCAAAAAATGCGACCATTTTGATGCAAAAATTATCCGAAATGAATCAAGTGGAAGAAACCACCATTCTCATGGTGACCCACGATTCAGTCGCTGCCAGCTTTTGCAACCGCATCTTGTTTATCCAAGACGGAAAACTATTCCATGAAATTCGACGCGATTATCCAAGAGAAAGTCAAGAAGATTTTTACCACAGAATACTAAAGGTCATGGCAGCCCTAGCTGGAGGTGATGGCAATGTTTTCTAAATTAGTCTCAAGAAATAGCAAGAGGGATCGAAAGAATAATGGCTTGTATTTCAGTTCCATGGTTCTTTCTATTATCTCCTTTTACATCATCCTTTCTTTGTCCCATCAAGATGTGATGATCTTTCTCAAACAAATAGAGAGTGACGCTGTAAATAAACTCTTTAGCATGATTCCCATTCTTTATGTAGCAACCCTCTTTATTCTCTTTTTTCTAGTCTACTTCGCAAGCAGTATGCAGATGGAAAGGAGAAAACATGAATTTGGTGTCTATCTAACGCTAGGGATGCGAAGAAGCAAACTGTTCTTGTTGCTCCTACTCGAGGATTTGAGAAACAGTGTCCTTGCCCTTGGAATAGGCCTTCCAATTTCTATCTTGATTTCAGAACTAATCAGCCTAATAACCGCTAAAATTGTGGGACTAGGGATTATTGAACATCAATTTTCTCTATCTACCACAGCTCTACTCTATACAGTCATCGGCTTCCTAGCCGTAAAATTAGCTGTTTTTGTCCTTTTAAGTGCAAAGACGGCCAATATGGAAATCGGAAACCTGCTTGCCTATTCACCCTCTGGAATGAAGAAACTACTCCCCAAGGGGGTATACCTTCTTGCTTCTGTCCTCGGAATTTTGCTTCTAGGAACAGCCTATTACTTGGGGATGAGTGGACGAGCTTGGGAGAGTGTCATAACCATGGGCATCACTGTTTTCTTGGGGACTCTAGGAACTATCCTCCTCTTCTTTGGTATGCGTTTATTTATAGACTTTTTGGTCAAGCTTGGAAACAATCGAAAACTTCATGCCTATAATTTTAGACAGATTCAGGAATTAGTTATCCAGCGCTCAACTATACTGGCCATCTGCTCCCTCTTAATCTTCTCTGCCTTGTGCCTCTTTGGAGCAGGTGTTGCCATTGCAAGTGGCAATTCAAGCAATCAAACCCACGTATTGGATTATACATTTAGAGATAGCAAGCAGGATACAGATGAAAATCTTGATGTAAGTACAGTAAAAAAAGAGCTTGAAGCTGCTGGACTAGAATCACAGTTTTCAAAGATTCTGCAAATTAAAGTAGGCAAACCTAAAGAACACGAGTCCGTGTCCTTCGAAGAGATTATCAAGGAGTTGAAAAAGCAAAAAGACAGCAAGAACAAGGAAATTTTGCTCCAAAGATTTAAACAGTCTACTACTTCCCACCTCATACCAGTTTCCGAATACAATGAACTTAGAAAGGTTGCCAATCTCCCTCCTCTAGAATTAACTAGTAAGGAAGCATATTTGTATATGGGGAAAGATTTTCTGCCAGATGAAAGTCTCGTCAACTCTGTCCTAAAGACAAAGCCTCAAATCAAAGTCATGGGAAATGATGTAAAATTGATTGGAGAGGTTCAGTCTTTACCGATTGTAACGGATCGTGAAATCACCCTCTCTGTTGCCCTCATAGTCCCAGATGAAGTCTTTATGAACTATACAGACGGTCGATACTCGAACTATGTCAGCGGTATCTTAGCTCCTGAGCTAGTCAAGGAAAAAGGCCTGATGAGGGCTATCTCAGATACCAATGAAAAGCTAAATCAAACCTCTCTTGGCTATGAAAGCTATATACAAAATATGGGAAGACAATTATTTTACATTATCTCTGCCAGCTATATCACCATCTATCTGGCTATCATCTTCCTTGTTGTGGCAAATACAATCATTGGCGTTCAGTTTTTGATGGGACAAAGACAATCCTACAGACGATACCAAACCTTGATCCATCTTGGAGCCAACTACGAAACTCTTTGTAAATCGTCAGAAAAGCAAATCAACTGGTATTTTGGTCTACCAATAGCCCTTGCACTTATCAGTAGTAGCTTCGGAGTGAGCTCCCTCCTCACAGGAATATTACCAGCCAGTGCAAGAATGGCCATGGGGCAGAAATTTATCACAGCCATGGTGATAATACTGCTGTTAGCTGGATTTGAAGTCATCTATATAAGAATTGTAAAGAAAAATAGCAACAAGTACTTGTTGTCATTGATGGAACCCAAAAGAGGTGAATAAAGTAGAATAAAATAGGAAAAGGAGGAGCCGGTATGAAGCATATTCTGGTTATTGAAGATGAAACCTTGATTCGAGATGAAATTGTCATTTTGTTAGAGAATGCGGGTTATCAAGTTGATAAGTTGACTGACTTCAAAGATACAAGCCAGCAAGTATTGCAATACGATACGGATTTAATCATACTAGATTTGAATTTGCCAGGAGAAACAGGTTTCCACATTTGTAAGAATCTCAAGTCCAAACGCTCTGTGCCCATATTGGTTCTCACCTCCCGTGAACAACTAAAAGATGAGATTTACGCCCTAAAATTAGGGGCTGACGAGTACTTAACAAAACCTTTCAAGAAAGAAAGATTCTTGGCTCGTATAGAAAACATCTTGAAACGCTATGAAGGTAGACAAAATTTGCTTGAAAAAGATAATTTCCTGCTGGATAGAAATACCTATACTCTTTATATCAACGGACATTCGATTTTACTCCCTAAAAACCAAGGGAAATTGTTAGAAACCTTATTAGTGGCAACTGGTTCTGTCGTCACAAAAGAAGAACTAAGCATGAAACTGTGGAATACAACTGAGTTCATCGATGAAAATGCCCTACAAGTAAACATTGCAAGGCTGAAAAAGATGATGAAACAGGTTGGCATTGCCCTTAAAGTCAAGTCCGTCAGAGGTATTGGTTACAAGCTAGAAGAGGTAAGTCCAGATGAAACATAATCTAAAATATCTAGCTAGTTATCTGCCTTGGTTATTTGTTCTCTTAGCATTTGATCTATTTACAGCTGTCCTGCTTTGGCTTTCAGATGTGAGAATGTTTCAAGCTCTCATCCTTCTCTATATTTTAGCCACCGTCCTGCTTTTTTTCATCCTATCTTTCTTACTTATAAGAAAAGAAAGAAAAAAAGCCGCTGCTTATAAAGCCTTCATAGCCAATCCTAAGATCGATACTGAGCTTGAATTATTGAATTTATCAAGTGCCTCAGAGAAAGAAAGCATTGAAAAAATAGCAGATACACTTTATCAAAAGCAGGCTCAAATAGGAAAACTCAACTCATTACTAGCCGAGTACGAGGACTATGTTGAAAAATGGGCGCATGAGATTAAACTTCCTTTATCGCTTCTTTCCCTCCTTTTAGACAATCAAAGTGACCAACTACCTGAGGATACTGCTTTTAAATTGGACTATGTGAAAAATCAAATCCAAGGAAATGTATCACAGATCTTATTCTACTACAGGGTGAAAAGTGAGAAAAATGATTTTCTATTTGAAGACCTTGACCTAGAAGAGTGTATCCAAGATCTTTTGGAGAACTTTGATCCCTTGCTCAAAGAAAAGAATTTTACGATTAAGTTAGAAAACATACAAGGAACCTGCTACACCGATCAACGCAGTTTTGGATTTATCCTGTCTCAAATACTAGCCAACGCCCTTAAATATAGCTCTGACAAACCAGAACTCAAGATTTCTATGTCAAGTGACAAGGGGCGCAAAACCCTGATTATTAGGGATAATGGGTGTGGAGTTAAAGCTTGCGACCTCCCTCATATCTTTGAAAAAGGATTTACAGGTGATTCAGGAGAGACAAGGAAAAAATCAACAGGCATGGGTCTCTATCTTGTCAAACAATTAGCAGATGCTTTAAAAATCGACATCGTAGTAAAATCCGAATGGATGCATGGATTTGAAATCTCTCTTTCTATTTCGTAATTTTTCGATTAAGAAAATTGCCTAGTCATAGAAAGCACATATTTTATACCAAAAAGGAAAGCTGTACTGACCCCCAAAAGTTGGACAAATAATTATTGAAAGGATTTAGTTCTGTATTGCACAGGGCTAAGTCCTTTTAGTTTGACTTTAATTCGTTTGTTGTTTTAGTTCTGGAGAATAATGACGATTCATCCCTTTCTTGACGATATCTATGCCATAACGGTCAATTAATTTCATCATGTACTTTAGACCAGAAACATCCACTCCAAATCTTTTCGAAAGCTGTTTGAAGCTTTGTCCTTGCTTTCTTAGTTCATAAATCTGAACTTTATCTTCATAATTCAATTTCATAATAAAACACCCCAAAAGTTAGATTTTTTCTGTCTAACTTTTGGGGTGCAGTTCAAATTTCTGACGGGATTTTAATATTTCATGATGATTCTTACCAGAAAAACTTTCGATAAATTCTAGCAATCGTTAAAAGGATAACGTAAAGTATACCTAAGATGGTTAAAACTATTTTTCCAGTAGTCACTTCTGAACCAATAATCAATATATGAAAGAGAGGAGCGAGACCGGTACACACATATATCAAATAAGCAATAACATTTATTTCACCAATCCCAGCAATAAAATTTTTAAAATCTTTCATTTATCTTCTCCTACAATCTACTTTTAATTTAAGTATATTATAAACTTCAGAAAAATAAAAGAATGTTATGATTAGATTTTAAGATTCCCAATATCTTCTACTTATGAAATCTGACAATCCCAATGTTGAACTATAAAAAACAGTAAAACCACTTGGTTTTACTGTCTGATGTTTAAAATGTTTGACGTTTAGCCTTACGTTCTGCACGTCCACGGGCACGACTTTCTGCGCGTTTGGTTTTACGGCGTTTTTCATCGACCGCCCACTGAATTTTCTTCTTATAGCCTGGTTTGACTTTTTTCTTTTTCTTTTTGACCAAGCCAATCATTTCGATATCCAGTTTTTCTTGTTTTTTCTCACGATTGGCACGGCGGTCACGGTTATAAGTGTCTTGGAACTCTCCATCTTTAACAACCTTAGGTACAAACTTAATTCCTAATTTCTCCAACTCACGAATATCAGAGTCATCACTTGGTTGATAGAGGGTGATGGCTGTACCTGGTAGACCATTACGTCCAGTTCGTCCAACACGGTGAACAAAGAAGGACAAGTCTTGTGGAATAGCATCGTTGATAACGTGGCTAACACCTTCGATGTCAATCCCACGCGCAGCTAGGTCAGTTGCTACGATATACTCAAAATCAAGATTTTTCACCTGATTCATGATTCGTTTGCGTTCACGAGGAGCAATGTCTCCATGGATCTTAGCCACCTTTAATCCTTGAGCTGTTAGGTAGCTGTGCAATTCATCCGCACGAGTTTTTGTATTGACAAAAATCATGGCAAGATACGGCTGCATGACTTGAGTCAACTCATAAATCTGAGCGTTCTTGTCTCTACCCTTGGTCGAAATCAACCAGTTGTCAATGGTGTCAGAGATAACTGTCTTGGTCTTGATCTTTTCCATGACAGGATTTGACAAGTACTTCTTCAAAAATGGTTGCAGTTTTTGTGGGATAGTCGCTGAAAAGACCATAAACTGCAAGTCTTTTGGAAGGCTTCCTGCAATCTTATCGACTGTCTCCAAGAATCCCATATCCAAGGTCATGTCGGCTTCATCGACAACAAAAATCTTAGCCTTGTGAATAGCCAAATCACCTGATTTTACCAAATCATAGATACGACCTGGAGTTCCGATGACAATATGTGGCTGATTGCTTGCCAGTTTGTCAATTTGGCGAGCCTTATCTGTACCACCAACATAGTTGGCAACACGAATCTCAACATCTGAATGTGATGCGATCTGACGAGCCGCTTGATAAATCTGAGTCGCTAATTCACGACTTGGTGCTGTGATAACTGCTTGCACACTATCGCTCTCTTCATCCAACTGTTGGAAAATCGGTAACAAGAAAGTATGAGTCTTACCTGAACCTGTTTTTGATTCACCAACCAAGTCACGACCTGCTAGGACAATAGGAATCAACTTTTCCTGCACCTCGGTAGGAGTCGTAAACTTCAACTCCTCCAAAGCTTTTTCTATATATTTCTTAAATTTAAATTGTGTAAATGACATAATTTCCTCGATTCTATCTATCTATTCATTATACCATAATTTAGTCTATTACAGGGACTGGATTTCCGTCAAGAATAATACCATGAACATTTTAACAACCAAGCATACATAAGAAACACTCCTAGTTACCTTGAACAAGGAGTGTTATAAGATTAATTGAGCTTCCACTCTTCTCTCAGCCAATCACAAAACTGATGATAGCGTTGGTCAAGAGCTTCATGATGGCCATAAGCATCAAATATGGAATAAGTCGAGGGAAATTTCTCTGAAATCAGTTCATGTAGCTCCTTTGCAAAAGCAGGAGCCTTAGACAGGCGATTGGAATGATTGGCACCTTCTATCTGACCATTTTGCAGATAAATAAGACTTTGACTCTGTATCAGGTCATGTTCCCTACAAAATTCTGTAAAGTCTGGATACCAGAAAGAACCACAGACAGAAAAGATACAGGTCACAGGAAGATAACTACTATAGAGACTATAGATAGCAGCAAGACCACCAAGTGAATAACCACCATATGCAATCCTATTTTCATCAATCAAGTAGTCTTTTTTTAGAGTTGTTAGAATTCCTTGAAAGAGCTTCTCATGATAGGCTTCTACCTTCCCACCAAAATCCGGAGCCCCTTCTTTCAATGCATCAGACTGCCAGGGTGTAAAGTCATCCAGACGATTTTCTGGAATCAAACCCACCAAAATCACTGATTGAGATAGGTCTGACAAATAGTCCAATTGTCCATCATTTAAAAGCACAAGTGGATAGGCTTGTTGAGGATCATAGTTTGAAGGAAGACTGACCCTAACTTGAATCCCTTCCCAGTTAAACTCCTTATTTCTTGATAAAGTCATTGATTTTTTCAAGGGAATCAATCACTGCAGGACCGTAATCCATCAACTCATCGTAAGAGATAGTCATGATTTTTTGATTCTTGATTGCAGGTACATTTTCCAAAACAGCATTTGCCTTCATCAAATCCACTGCTTTTTCATCTAACTTTTGATTACGATCGCTGGTTACATAGATAATCAACTCTGGATCCATTGATACTAGATTTTCCAAGGTCAAACCAGAAGTTCCTGTTGCGACATTGGTATAACCAAGTTGGTTGAGCAAGCTTTCCTGAAGAGCTGACTTGTAGGCACCAAAGGTTTCGTCATTGTAGGCCACCATAATCAGAGCTTTTTTCTTTTCACCCTGTGTTTCTGGGTTAGCTTTTTTAACCGCATCGATTTTAGCTTGTAATTGTTCTGCGTATTGATTCGCCTTGTCTTGGACATTGAAAATGGTACCAAGATTCTTCACATCTTCTACGATATTTCCTAAATCTTGTTGGATAGTGGAAAGTGAAGCTTTTTGCGTATAAACAGGGATTTTGTTTTCATTCCAAGCACTAATGGTTCCCATTGACTTTTCAGAAAACATCATGTTGCGTCCCATCAAGGCATCTGGTTCATAAGAAAGAACTGTTTCTTGTGAGACAGATTTTTTATCACCAATGTGAGGGATGGCTTCAATAGCATCCTTGTATTTACCAGTTAACGCATTATCAGGATTGAGCATACCGACAATTTTATCCTTCAAACCGAGTTCAAGTAGAATTTCAGTTGTTGAGAGGTTGTTGGTGATGACTTTTTCAGGAGCCTTTTCGAAGACTTGTTCAACTTCATTTCCTTTAGCATCATAAGTCTTGATTGTTACAGGATAGCTGGTTTCTGTATTAGCTTTTTGACTAGCTTCTGTTGTAGCCGGTGTCGTTGCTGTTTCTTTAGATGCGTTACCACAAGCTGCCAAAGATAAGGTAGCTACTGTTACAAGCAAAATACTGAGTGTTTTTTTCATGTTTTTATTTTCCTTTTTAATTTTTATAAATAGTGAATCATAGCTTGCTGATCCTCTGTCCAAGTAATCTTACTTTGAACGCCATAGACAGCCTGCAATGACTCGGGTGTGATGGTTTCTTTCGGAGTCCCTTGGTAAACAATCTCTCCTTCGTTCATCAGATAGAGATAGTCTGAATAGCGACAAGCCAGCTGAATATCATGCAAGACGGCTAACACATTGATATGGAGATGTTTGACAATGTTTAATAAATCCAGCTGGTACTTGATATCCAAATGATTGGTCGGTTCATCTAAGAGCAAGAGGGTCGGCTCTTGGGCCAAGGCGCGTGCCAATAAAACCCGTTGCTTCTCTCCTCCTGATAGAGAAGAGTAGAGACGATTTCTCTTTTCGAGCAGATCTACCTTGACCAAAGCATCCTCAACCAAGGCAAGGTCTTTTTCTTTTTCCTTTTGTAAGAAAGAGAGATGGGGCGTTCTACCCAGCATGACAATCTCCTCAACCGTACAATCAAACTGAAGTTGATTGAACTGGGTGATGACGGCCATCTGTTTTGCCGTTTCCTTGAGGCTCATTTGTTCCAGTGGTTTCCCATCTAGAGAAATCAAGCCCTGATCAGGCTTTTCCTGACGATAGATGAGTTTCAGTAAACTAGTCTTCCCACTGCCATTGGGTCCTAAAATGCTATGAAATTGGTTGCGCTCCAGTTTTAGTGAGACTCCTTTGAGAATCTTTTTTTCTCCGATTCCAAAGTGAATATCCTGACACATTAAGTCCATATCAGACTCTCACCTCCCTTCGTCTACTTGCAACCATGTAGATAAAGAAAGGTGCACCTACTAAGGCTGTGAAGATACCAATTGGTAGTTCAGTATTTTGAATCAAAACGCGAGCAAAGACATCTGCCCAGACGACAAAGAGGGCGCCTAGTAAGGTTGCAATCGGAAAAAGCCTTTTGTAGTTTGTACCTACCAAACTTCTCGCCAAATGCGGTGTAATCAAACCGACAAAACCGATAATCCCACAGGTCGATACCAAGATAGCTGTCATCACAGCTACAATCGTCACATAGAGATACCAATAAAAACGCAAGGGAATTCCCAAAGTCAAAGCCGCCTCATCACCCATCATCATGGCATTGAAAACACGGTATTGGGAAGAGAAAAATAAAAAAGCGATTCCCACGATTATAGTTGGTAAGGTTAAGTGACCCCATGAGGTCCCCGCTAAAGAACCCATGGTCCAAAACTTGATGGTCATAACGCTATCAGCATTGGCCCCAATAGAGATAATAAAGTTTGAAAAAGCCAAAAATAGGGCATTCACTACCGTACCCGATAAGATTAAGCTAGAAGTTGTCATCCTACCCTGCATGGACGCAATGAGAAGAACTGTAACTGTTGCTAAAATCGCTCCGAGGAAAGATCCTAGACCAATCATAACTTTAAATCCAAGAATAATACTCAAAGTTGCTCCAAAGGTTGCCCCGGCTGAAATTCCTAATACATAGGGCTCTGCTATTGGATTGTTGACAGTTGACTGCATGACACTACCACACATGGAAAGGCCTGCACCCACAATCAAAGCAAGAAAAACCCGTGGCAATCTCATATTCCAGACAATCGCAAGTGTCGACTTCGAAAGGTCTCCTATCTCCAGCGGAGCTCCCATCTTACTCAAAATTATCCGATAAGTATCACTCAAACTAATTTGAACTGAACCCATAGAAACAGCTAGAAACAGAGAGACTCCCAGTGCTCCGAGCAAAAAAGCGAGGAGAAAAAAATATCGTAGGTTTTGATGACTTCCAGAAAATTTGGAAAGCATGAAACCCTCCTTTAACAAAAATTAAAAATTTAGACAATTTTCATAATTAGTATACCACATTTCTAAATCAGGAACAAGACTAGAAAAAAGCACACAAAAAAGCCCCCTGAAGTCAGAGAGCTTATTTGAGCTCGGGCTAAAATCCTAGTGAAAAAGATGAAACTCCTTGCGTTCATCGAACACTGTGTCCTTTCCCTATTTTCATACGGATTTTTAGCGCCCTTAGCATCATGATTCTTACTGGATAAAACGTTTATAGACTTGACGACAAGCCGAAGATTGTACAAAAATGTTAGTGAAACAAAAAATCTCCCCGAAGGGAGATCATTCTGGTTTATTTTACCTTACAGTGCTAGGAACCGTAACCGAAGATTATACTTGAGTATATCGAGGTAAGGTGACAACGCAATGTAAGTGGAAAATAAAGCAGATTAACGACGAAGTCCTAGAGAGTTGATCAACTCACGGTAACGGTTAACGTCGTTTTTACGCAAGTATGCAAGCAAGTTACGACGGCGACCGATTTTCTTCATCAATCCACGGTAAGTAGCGTGGTCTTTTTTGTGTTGTTTGATGTGTTCGTTAAGGTGGTTGATTTCCCAAGTAAGGACAGCAACTTGAACCTCTACTGAACCTGTATCACCTTCGTGACGTGCATATTGTGCAATGATTTCATTTTTTTTCTCTTTTGAGATTGCCATGATGTTTCTCCTTTTTATTTGGCTTCATCCGAGTGACAGGTTGGCATGCCTGTAACCAAGAAGAAGTTATTTGTCTTTACGACATTTCTTATTCTACCAAGAACTAAGTTCTTTGTCAACTGATTTACTATCCATACCTCAAATGTGCTATAATAGTTATAGGAAGGATATCTAAGTAGACAGCTTGAAAAGAGAGGTGATTACCATGCGTAAATTCTCGCAATATCTCCCCTACTATCTGGTCATATTTTTCTTTTATTGGCCACTTTATGGATTATTTATACTACTATCATCGAATCCTGATTTAACAGGCCTCTATCTTCTAAATATATTCATCATTTCGCCCATTGTAGTTTTTATAGTTTCACTTCTTTATAGCTACCGTTTTGGTTTTTCACTGCATTGGCTTTTAGGTAGTTGCTTACTCTATGGCTTTACTATCATTCCTTTCAGAGAATTTATCATTGTTTATTTCCTAGCCTATGAAATTCTTATTCTACTAGGTACAGTTATTGGTGCCACTATCAAGTATCTGGTTCAAAAACTGAAAAACAAAAAACTTTCACAAAATCCTTGAAAAATCTCACAATCATGCTATAATAATGCATAGAGACAAGTCACTTAGACCCTTTCTACCAGAGAGTGCGTGGTTGCTGAGAACGCATAGGAAGACTATACTGATACTACTCTACTGACTTTTATGCAAACATAAAACGGTGGCCACGTTAGAGCCAATCAGAGGTGTCCCTCTTTTTTGAGGAACATAAATGAAGGTGGAACCACGTTGCGACGTCCTTTTTGGATGTCGCTTTTTTGTTTTTTTGATGAAGAAATCAAAAAGAGTTTCACTATAACTAAAATATTTAAAAGATTATAAGGAGAAAATCATGATTCAAATTACATTCCCAGATGGCGCTGTTCGTGAATTCGAATCTGGTGTTACAACTTTTGAAATTGCTCAATCCATCAGCAATTCTCTAGCTAAAAAAGCTCTTGCTGGTAAATTCAACGGCAAACTCATCGACACTACTCGTGCGATCACTGAAGACGGAAGCATCGAAATCGTGACACCAGATCACGAAGATGCTCTTGACATCTTGCGTCACTCAGCTGCACACTTGTTTGCCCAAGCAGCTCGTCGCCTTTTCCCAGACATTCATTTGGGTGTCGGTCCAGCTATCGAAGATGGTTTCTACTACGATACAGATAACCAAGCTGGTCAAATCTCTAACGAAGACCTTCCTCGCATCGAAGAAGAAATGCAAAAAATCGTTAAAGAAAACTTCCCATCTATCCGTGAAGAAGTGACTAAAGACGAGGCGCGTGAAATCTTCAAGAACGACCCATATAAATTGGAATTGATTGAAGAACACTCTGAAGATGAAGGTGGTTTGACCATCTACCGTCAAGGTGAATATGTAGACCTTTGCCGTGGGCCACACGTCCCATCAACAGGCCGTATCCAAATCTTCCACCTTCTCAATGTAGCAGGTGCTTACTGGCGTGGAAATAGCGACAACGCTATGATGCAACGTATCTACGGTACAGCTTGGTTCGACAAGAAAGACTTGAAGAACTACCTTCAAATGCGTGAAGAAGCTAAGGAACGTGACCACCGTAAACTTGGTAAAGAGCTTGATCTCTTCATGATTTCTCAAGAAGTTGGTCAAGGTCTTCCATTCTGGTTGCCAAATGGTGCGACAATCCGTCGTGAGTTAGAACGCTACATCGTCGATAAAGAGTTGGCTTCTGGCTATCAACACGTTTACACTCCACCACTTGCTTCTGTAGAGCTTTACAAGACTTCTGGTCACTGGGATCATTACCAAGAAGACATGTTCCCAACTATGGATATGGGAGATGGGGAAGAATTCGTCCTTCGCCCAATGAACTGTCCACACCACATCCAAGTCTTTAAACACCACGTTCACTCATACCGTGAATTGCCAATCCGTATCGCTGAAATCGGGATGATGCACCGCTATGAAAAATCTGGTGCCCTCACTGGTCTTCAACGTGTGCGTGAAATGTCTCTCAACGACGGTCACCTCTTTGTGACTCCAGAACAAATCCAAGAAGAATT
This sequence comes from Streptococcus infantis, assembly GCF_015546995.1. Lineage (GTDB taxonomy): Bacteria > Bacillota > Bacilli > Lactobacillales > Streptococcaceae > Streptococcus > Streptococcus infantis_J. The sequence continues at coordinate 1,588 of NZ_JADMUH010000026.1, read as the reverse complement.
CCAACGTGCTCTTCAGTTGATTATCGATGTTTATGAAGACTTCAACCTAAACGAGTACCGTTTCCGCCTCTCTCTTCGTGACCCTCAAGATACTCACAAGTACTTTGATAACGATGAAATGTGGGAAAATGCCCAAACCATGCTTCGTGCTGCCCTTGATGAAATGGGGGTTGACTACTTTGAAGCTGAAGGTGAAGCTGCCTTCTACGGACCAAAATTGGATATCCAGGTTAAGACTGCCCTTGGAAAAGAAGAAACCCTCTCTACGATCCAGCTTGACTTCTTGCTTCCAGAACGCTTCGACCTTAAATACATCGGAGCTGATGGTGAAGAACATCGCCCAGTTATGATCCACCGTGGGGTTATCTCAACAATGGAACGCTTCACAGCGATCTTGATTGAGAACTACAAGGGTGCCTTCCCAACATGGCTTGCACCACATCAAGTAACCCTCATCCCAGTATCTAACGAAAAACACGTGGACTACGCTTGGGAAGTAGCTAAGAAACTCCGTGACCGTGGTGTCCGTGCTGATGTGGATGAACGTAATGAGAAAATGCAATTCAAGATTCGTGCTTCACAAACTAGCAAGATTCCTTACCAATTAATCGTTGGTGACAAGGAAATGGAAGAGGGAACTGTCAACGTTCGTCGCTATGGACAAAAAGAAACGAACACTGTCCCAGTGGATGAGTTTGTAGCAGCAATCCTAGCTGATATCGCCAACAAATCTCGTGTTGAGAAATAAAACGATCACAGTCTGAGAAACATTTTTCAGTAAGAAAAAGCAACAACTATTTCAGTTGTTGCTTTTTCTATTTTGTTTCACCTGAGTTAGTAGTGATTGATCAAACCACCACAAATAGTATCTCATCAACAATCCTTTCTATCCATTAACTTTTGGATATAGGATATCCTCCCAAGATTTGCTTCCATGAGTTAGATAAGTTGACTATCCTCAGTCCTTGTCTGCCTCAATTTCTTTTACGATGTCATCTTGTGAATCTTTTTCAGAGAGTTTTTGATCGATATACTTGTCAATGTTTTCGTAAAATTCCTTAATCGTCTCACTATCTAATTTTGCCGAATTGTTGAATTGCTTGACTTTCAATTGAACAGATTGAATACCGTAAGAGGCTTGTTTTTGGCGAATGGTTTCTAATTCTTCTTCTGAAATCGGACCTCCAACAACCGTCAAGACTAATTCATTGCTACTTGACTTGTAGACTTGATTAATGACCGTATGATTGGCGAACTCTTTTCCTACAAATTGTTTGATCCCTTCTTTTCGTGCTTGATCCATCGTCAGAGTGACTGCTGAATAGCTGGCTGGAAGAACCAATAATATAATCAAGGATATCAATCCAATTTTCATTTTAATGTTTAGCTCATTAAATGAACTTAAGGGAGATTTTCTCATAAAAATTCTTGTTCCAACAATGTTGATTAGCATGATAAAGACACAGTTGATCAAGAAAAGATAAAGAGCCCCAAATAAAAATCGTACATTTCCATTAGCTAAACCATATCCTGCAGTGCAGATAGGTGGCATCAGAGCTGTTGCGATGGCTACTCCTGGTACGATATT
>NZ_JADMUH010000025.1 GCF_015546995.1 Streptococcus infantis | reverse complement strand
ACACCTATAAAGCTTAAGCTTTATAGGTGTTTTGTTAACTTCGTTTGATTTTAGCACGAACTAGATCGAGTGCATAGTGAAGTGTTTTATCTTTGATAACAAAGAATTCTAAATCATAATTAGTGTTCTATACTAGATGTCAATGAACATTCCAACGTCATTCTTTTGATAAAATCATTTAAATCTTGTATAATAGATAGAACTGAAAGTATGAGGTTACGAACTATGAAAATGAAACAAATCAGTGATACGACTTTAAAAATCACTATGTCTTTAGAAGATTTGATGGATCGTGGAATGGAAATCGCAGACTTTCTCGTTCCACAAGAAAAAACAGAAGAGTTCTTCTATGCCATTCTGGATGAGTTAGAAATGCCAGATAGTTTCTTGGATACAGGTATGCTTAGCTTCCGAGTGACACCAAAGCCTGATAAGGTTGACGTCTTTGTAACCAAGTCTAAGATTGACCAAAATTTGGATTTTGAGGACTTGGCAGACCTTCCTGATATGGATGAACTAGCAAAAATGTCTCCAGATGAATTTTTGAAAACGTTGGAAAAAACCATGGCAGAGAAAACCAAAGAAGATATTGAAGCGATTCAATCTTTAGAGCAGGTTGAAAAAGAAGAAGAAGCAGCGATTGATGAAATTGCTGAGGTGGATGAAGGGAAAAGAGAACCTTATATCTACTACATCCTACGCTTTGACGACTTAACTAGTTTGGTTTCTTTTGCGAAAACAGTTGATTACCAAATGGAGACTTCAGAACTTTACAAAATGAACGACCAATACTATCTAACAGTCTTGGTTGATGTGGAAGATCATCCAAGTCTTTATCCAGCTTGGTTATTGGCTCGCATGCGTGAATTTGCTGATGATAGTGATATCAGCCGTTCAGTTCTCCAAGAATACGGTCAAGTTATCATCAATCACGATGCCGTCCAAGGACTCCAAAAAGTTTGAAGTATTTGAAAAAAGACAGAGAAATAGAATTCTCTGTTTTTTTCGTTTTAGATTTGGATTTGATTAGGTTTAGACTATACGATAATTTTTGTAAACTCAATTGAGGTACTATAGATGAATACTTTCTATTACGTCACTTAGCTTGCTAAAATAATGAAAAAACGATATCATAGAAAGAAATAAGCGAGGTAAAGTATGGACCAAGGACATTTACAAAAAGAGGTAGAGGAAATCCTAGAAGATGTGTTGGCAAAGGCTTCTCTCCATGAGGGGGCTCTCTTTGTTTTGGGCTTATCTTCCAGTGAGGTTATAGGAGGACACATCGGGAAAGCCTCTAGTCAAGAAATTGGGGAATTAATTGTTAAAAGGATCTTAGAAATCTTATCAGCTAGAGGAATCCACCTAGCAGTTCAAGGGTGCGAACATGTTAATCGGGCCTTGGTAGTAGAACGAGAGGTTGCAATCAAATACAATCTTGAGATTGTTAGTGTTCTACCGACTTTGCATGCTGGAGGATCAGGTCAATTGGCGGCCTTTCGCTATATGAAAGACCCAGTTGAGGTCGAATTTATCAAAGCTGATGCAGGACTCGATATTGGAGATACGGCTATTGGGATGCATATCAAACATGTTCAAGTCCCGATACGTCCAGTTTTGAGATCAATCGGCCAAGCCCACGTAACTGCACTTGCTAGTCGTCCCAAGCTTATTGGAGGAGCGCGTGCCCAATACCCACAAGATTACATTAGGAAATTGTAAAATGGAAAAGAAACATATTGAAAAGGTTATAAAATATTCTATTAGAAAGTTCTCTGTTGGAGTCGGTTCTGCTGTCATCGGAGCCGTACTTTTTGGTGCTAACAACCTCTTGCTTGGTCCAGTAGTGGCTAATGAAGTTTGTGAGCCAAATCAGGTACACTATCGTTATTTGGCAGAGCAAGAGTTGACAGAAGCTGAAAAAGCCCTTATTCATAGAGAGCTTCCGTCGAATTTAGAACAAGATGATATTGTTTATCTTGTTTATAGAAAAAAAGAAGTTGGAAGCCAGCTGTTACCAAGTACTGGAAACAAAGAATTAGCGCTAGCGGGGCTCGGTTTTGCAACGGCTTCTTTAGCGGTCCTCTTAATATCAAAGAAACATCGCAATAAGGTAGTTGGAATCCTACTAATTAGTGCCCTTGGAGGTAGTTATTTTATTCCTCATACTGCTAAGGCTTTTGAAAATAAAGTCCTACAATCTTATAATCAGACACTCTCTTCATGTAGTAAAGAGGATTTAGCGAATGGAGTTATTCAAATTGATGGGTATGACTACATTGGTTACTTCAAAGAAGCAGACTTGAAAGTCTCTATCTCAGATAATACTCATGATGAAAAATTGACTACAGGTCAACTAACACAAGAAGAAACTCATGAAAGTGAGCCTCTTGTTCAACCGAATCAACCCGCTCAAACCGAGGAAACTACAGCTAAAGGAACTCAAGAAGAAGGTCATGTAGGCGAATCACTTGTTCAACCAGAACCTCCTGTTCATACAAGTGAAGAAACAACAGAGAGCACCCAAGAAGAAGCCCCTATTGGTGAACCCCCTGTCAAACCAGAGTCTCCAGCACAACCAGAGAATAGTACAGCCAAGGGCACTCAAGAAGAAGGTCATGTAGGCGAGGCCCCAGTCCAACCGGAATTACCAGCCTATACAGGTGAGGTAAGTGCCAAGGGTACTCAGGAAGAAGGTCATGTAGGCGAATCTCTTGTCCAGGAAGAACTTCCAGCCTATACAGGTGAGGTAAGTGCCAAGGGTACTCAAGAAGAAGGTCATGTAGGGGAATCTCCAATCCAACCGGAATTACCAGCCTATACAGGAGAAGTAACAGCCAAGGGCACTCAAGAAGAAGGTCATGTAGGGGAATCTCCAGTCCAACCGGAACTCCCAGCCTATACAGATGAAGTAACAGCTAAAGGGACTCAGGAAGAAGGACACGAAGGTGAACCCCTCATTCAACCGAGCTTGCCAGAATACAATGTGACTGAGTCAACTGTGACTGAAACAGAAACTGTTACAATTCCATATTCTACAGAATATCTATCGGATTCTAATCGCTATACAGACGAAGAAAGTGTTGTTCAAAAGGGTGAAGCTGGTAGTCAACTCATACATCGTGTCTACAAAACTGTAGATGGGGAGAAAGTTGGCGAAGCTATCACCACTAGTACGGAAGTTGTTAAAACTCCTGTAGCTGAAAAAATCAGTCGCGGAACCAAACCAATTGAAGGCCAAACCGAAGAAGTTTCTGTTGAAGAAGTTCCTTTTAAAACGATAACAGAACAAGATTCTAGCCTACTCAAGGGAACTGAAACAGTTGCTCAGGTAGGTAAGAATGGTAAGAAGAAAATTACCAAAGTCTACAAGACTATCAAGGGTGTGAAAACTGCAGATGCACCTACTGTTTCAGAAGAAGTTCTTGAACAGGCACAAGACCACATTATCAAAAAAGGTACTAAGGAATTAGAAAAACCTACTCTAACATTAACTAAAGTTGATACAGAAGAATTGAATCGAAGTGCAAAAGCAACTTATAGCCTTAAAAAACCAGATGGAGTGACTATCAAGTCTATTCAAGCAGTGTTGAAAAAAGGCGATCAAGTTATTAAGACATTTGCTATTTCAGAGTCTAATCTTGCGACAGCATTAGCTGATTTAGATTATTACAAGGATTATACACTTGCGACGACTATGGTGTATGATCGTGGTAATGGTGATGAAGAAGAAGTTCTGAAGGAAGAGCCACTGAGAATCGACCTTAAAAAAGTTGAAGTCAAAAATATTAAGGAAACAAGCTTAATCAGTGTGGATGACCAAGGTAATGAGACTGATAGTAGTCTCTTGTCCGAGAAACCATCGAATGTTAAGCCATACTACTTAAAAGTTACGACTTACGATAACAAGGTTACGAAACTAGCTGTTGATAAAATCGAAGAAGTTACTGTAGATGGAAATAAACTTTACAAGGTAACTGCAAAAGCACCAGATTTGATTCAACGTACTGCAGAAAATCGTTTCACTGAAGAATATGTACACTATTTGCCTAAGCCAAAAGCTCACGAAGGTGATGTTTACTACGACTTTAATGAACTTGTAAAAGCTATGCAAGCGAATCCTACTGGTACATTTAAACTCGGTAGCAATATGAATGCTAATAATGTACCACCAGCTGGCAAATCTTATGTAACCAATGCCTTTAGAGGTTTATTAGGAAGTACTGATGGTAATAAATTTGCTATTCATAATATCACTAGACCATTATTTGGAAACATTGAAGGTGGTTCTGTTAAGGATCTCTTACTGGAAAATGTCAATATTGATATGCCTGGAGTTGATCGAGTAGCACCAATCGCAGGTGTTATCAAAAACAATGCAACTATTGAAAATGTCAAAGTGACCGGAAGTGTTGTTGGTAACAATGATGTAGCTGGTATTATCAATAAAATTGATGGTAGTGGAAAAGTAAGTAATGTCGCCTTTATCGGTAAACTTCACGCTGCTGGCAATAGAGGAGGCTATTTAGCTGGTATTCTTGGTGAAAACTGGAAGGGTGTTGTTGAGAAAGCATACGTTGATGCTGAGATCACTGGTAATAAAGCAAAAGCTGCAGGACTAGTCTATTCATCTCAAAATGGTGCTAATAACTACACGGTCGGTACAGAAGGGGTCCTAAGAAATTCAGTTGCTAAAGGTTCTATCGAACTGAAAGAAGCTGTTCAGTCTGGTGGATTGCTGGGTACCAACTGGGCCTTAGGTACTATTGAAGACAACATCACTATGATGAAAGTCAAAACAGGTGAGATGGTGTTTGGTCACTCGGATATTGATGCTGACGACTACTTCACATATTCAAGAACCAAACGTAATTATAGTGTTGATGACGTGAGTGAAGGTAAAAAATCCTTTAACAATTCACGTAAAATTCCAAGTATCTCACTAGCAGAAGCCGAGAAGAAAATTGAAGCAATGGGAATCACTGCTGATAAATTTACTAGCAGCAAACCTATTGAAGACAAGCTTAATAACAGTCTAAACAAAGACGATCAGTACAAAGCAATTGATAGTTATGACGCGACTCGTGAGCTAGCTTACCGTAATATCGCAAAACTTCAACCTTTCTATAATAAAGAGTGGATTGTAGACCAAGGTAATAAATTAGCCACAGGAAGTCCTCTCTTGACTAAAGAAATATTGTCTGTAACTGCTATGAAAGGCAATACCTTTGTGACGGAATTAGCTGATGCTGATCATATTATGATCCACTATGCAGATAAGACAAAAGATATCTTTACCATTTCACCTAAAGATTCAAAAGTGAAACAAGTGAAAGAGTACGGTATTGCAGAACTTGGTGAAGTTGTTTATACTCCGAACATGGTTGACAAGGACCGTAGTAATCTCATCAATGCTATTATTGAAAAATTGAGTCCTGTGGAATTACAATCTGACCCAATCTACACGCACCTTGGTAGAACTGGTCCAAACAAAGTTAATGCTATTAAGAACCTTTATCTTGAAGAAACCTTCAAAGAAGTTAAGGATAATCTTACTAAATTTGTGAAACAGTTGGTTGAAAATGAGGATCATCAATTAAACACAGATGAAGCTGCTAAACGTGCTTTGATCAAGAAAATTGATGATAATAAGGCAGCGGTTCTCCTTGGCCTATCTTACCTTAACCGTTATTACGGAGTGAAGTTTGATGATTTCAATATCAAGCAACTCATGTTGTTCAAGCCAGACTTCTATGGTAAGAATGTAAGTGTATTAGACCGTTTGATTGAAATTGGTTCAAAAGAAGATTATGTCAAAGGAACTCGTACACACGATGCCTTCCGTGAAGTAGTTGCTAAAAATACTCTTTCTGGTAACCTAAATGACTTCCTGAAATATAACATGGAACTCTTCACAAAAGATACAGACTTGAATGATTGGTTTATAAAAGCAACCAAAGATAATGTCTATATCGTGGAACCAAAAACAACAAATCCTGATTTTGCAGATAAGAAACACAGATCTTACGAAGGTTTAAATAACGATGTGCATGGTAAGATGATCTTGCCACTTTTGAATTTGAAAGATGCACATATGTTCTTGATTTCAACTTACAATACAATGGCTTATAGTTCATTTGAGAAATATGGTAAGTATACTGAAGCAGAACGGAATGCCTTCAAAGCTGAAATTGATAAGGTTGCAAAAGGGCAACAGAATTACCTAGACTTCTGGTCACGTCTATCAATCGATAAAGTTCGTAATCAGCTCTTGAAGAGCAATAATATGGTTCCAACACCTGTACTGGACAACCAGAATTATAAAGACATTAGTACTGACCGTTATGGCCATACAAACAGTGGTAAAGATGTGGCGCCTATCCGTGAATTGTATGGACCTACAGATCGTTACCATGCGACTGACTGGCGTATGGGAGCTGTGGCTCGCGTTTATGCGAATCCATATAAAGATGACTCTGTCTTCTTTATGGTGACGGATATGATTAGTGACTTTGGTATTTCAGCCTTTACCCACGAAACGACTCACGTCAATGACCGTATGGTCTACTTGGGTGGCTCAAGACACCGTGAAGGTACTGATCTTGAAGCATTTGCACAAGGAATGTTGCAAACTCCATCAGTATCCAATCCAAATGGTGAATACAAAGCCCTAGGTCTTAACATGGCTTATGAACGTCCAAATGATGGAAATCAATGGTATAACACTAATCCAAATAACCTTAAATCACGTGACGAAATTGATCGTTACATGAAGGGCTACAATGACACTCTCATGCTTCTAGATTATCTTGAAGGAGAAGCTGTCCTCAATAAAGCAAATCAAGATTTAAACAATGCTTGGTTCAAGAAGGTTGATAAGCAATACCGAGGAAATAACACCAAGAACCAATTCGACAAGGTTCGACCTTTAAGTGATGAGGAAAAGGCTATTCCATTACGTACAGTAGATGACCTCATTACCAACAACTTCATGACCAACCGTGGCCCAGGTAACAGAGTTTATAATCCATCTGACTTTGATTCTGCTTATGTCACTGTTCCGATGATGACTGGTATCTACGGTGGGAACACTAGTGAAGGGGCTCCTGGAGCCATGTCATTTAAACACAATACTTTCAGAATCTGGGGTTACTATGGCTACGAAAAAGGCTTCCTAAACTATGCTTCTAACATGCTAAAATCTGAATCTAAAAAAGCTGGTAAAGAGACTCTAGGTGATGACTTCATCATTAACAAGATCTCTGAAGGGAAATTCAATAATCTTGAAGATTGGAAGAAAGCTTACTTCGAAGAAGTAGTGAATAACGCTAAAAAAGGAATTCAATCTATTGAAATTGATGGTAAAACATACAATGGCTATGAAGACTTGAAGCGTGCATTTGCTGAAGCAGTTGATAAAGATAAGGCAAGCTTGAAGAATGGTTCTGTTAAATTTGACAATACTGTCACTTTGAAAGAAAAACTCTTTAAGAAACTTCTTCAACAAACAGATAGCTTTAAAACTTCTATCTTTAAATAATCAATTGACTCTCATCTGCTAAGCAGGTGAGAGTTTTTTGGTTCCCAAGGGTTTTAAGAATTTTCCAAACAGATTCCAAGTATTTTTAGCAAGGTAGGTATATAATAGAACTACAAAATGAATATCTATATTCATATAACAAAAAAGAAGGTGATGAAGATGAAAACATGGCAAGCAACTGTATTGGTCTGCACTAGTCTGTTTTGTCTATCGGCTTGTAAAAATCAGACAACAAGCGAAACTGACAAGCAAAATGCAGACAAACAAGCGCAAGTTAGCTCTCAAACTGTAAAAAAAGGAGAAGCAGTTACAGACTTTGAACTCACGGGAGTTGATGGAAAAACTTATCGTCTATCAGATTACAAAGGCAAAAAGGTCTATCTCAAATTTTGGGCATCTTGGTGTTCTATCTGTCTAGCCAGTCTTCCTGATACAGATGAACTTGCAAAAGAAGCAAGTGATGACTATGTCATCTTGACAGTGGTTTCTCCTGGTCAAAAAGGAGAGCAGTCAGAAGAAGCCTTTAAAAAATGGTATCAGGGTTTGGACTATAAAGATTTACCAGTATTACTAGACCCTTCGGGACAACTTTTAGCGAGTCACGGAGTTCGTTCTTATCCAACTCAGGCTTTTATCGATAAAGAAGGCAAACTAGTCAAGACCCAGCCAGGTTTTATGGACAAGGAAACTATTTTACAGACGCTAAAAAGCATAGATTAGAGGCTCATCATGAATGATAAATTAAAAATAATTGTATTCATTGGAATCATCATTTGCATTATTATTGGATTTTTATTTCTTTTGGAAAAAAGGAGCGCAAGCTACACAGATACCACTCAAATCGAGAAGGCAGCAGTTAGTCAAGGACAAAAGGCCAAGAAAAAAACTGATTCAAGTAAAGATGCTGACTTACATGATATCTATCTAGCGGGAGGTTGTTTCTGGGGAGTAGAAGAGTATTTTTCACGAGTAGCAGGTGTGACAGAGGCTGTTTCTGGCTATGCAAATGGTAGAGGAGAAACAACCCAGTATGAATTGATTGGCCAAACCGGGCATGCTGAGACTGTTCATGTGACCTATGATGCCAATCAAATCTCTTTAAAAGAAATCTTGCTTCATTATTTCCGTATTATCAATCCAACCAGTAAGAATAAGCAGGGAAATGATGTGGGAACCCAGTATCGAACCGGTGTCTATTATACAGATGAGAAAGATTTAGAAGTCATCAATCAAGTTTTTGATCAAGTTGCTCAGAAGTACGACCAACCTATAGCGGTTGAAAAAGAAGCCTTAAGAAATTTTATCGTGGCTGAGGACTACCACCAAGACTATCTCCAGAAAAATCCTAATGGATATTGTCATATCAATGTCAATCAAGCAGCCTATCCTGTTATTGATGCAAGTAAATATCCAAAACCGAGTGACGATGAATTGAAAAAACTTCTCTCTCCAGAGGAGTATGCAGTGACTCAAAATAGTCAAACAGAACGTGCTTTTTCAAATCGTTACTGGGATAAGTTTGAAGCAGGAATTTATGTGGATGTGGCAACTGGAGAACCTCTCTTTTCTTCGAAAGATAAATTTGAATCGGGCTGTGGTTGGCCTAGTTTTACCCAGCCTATCAGTCCAGATGTTGCGACCTATAAGGAAGACAAGTCTTATAATATGGTCAGAACAGAAGTCAGAAGTAGAACTGGTGATTCCCATCTGGGACATGTTTTTACAGATGGACCTAAGGACAAGGGAGGCCTACGCTATTGTATCAATAGCCTATCCATCCGTTTTATTCCTAAGAATCAAATGGAAGAAAAGGGTTATGGTTATTTGTTGGATTATGTCGAGTAAACTTGATATTTAAATCAATCATAAAAAAGCCAGATCTCCTGTTGGGGTCTGGCTTTTATGGTATACTTAGGATATGCATAGAAAAACAGTGATTGATTTTAGGGCTTTGGGTGAGCGATACACCTTTACCCAGCCTATCAAAGAGTTAAAAACAAGAAGATTATCAGAAGTGACAGACTTGTTAGCTCAAGTGGAAAGCTACCAAGAACAGGGCTATTATGTGGTGGGTTATGTCAGCTACGAGGCTGCACCTGCTTTTGAGAAAAAATTAGTAGTACACTCAGGTCCCTTGTTAGGAGAGTATCTCCTCTATTTCACCGTTCATGAAAGTGTAGAAAAATCAAGTATACCTCTGACTTATGAGGACGTAGATTTGCCGTCAAACTGGCAGGAAGTCACTTCTGCAGAGGACTATGAAAAGGCTATTGACCAGATTCATCATCATTTAAGACAAGGCGATACTTATCAGGTTAATTATACGGTTCAACTTAAACAGCATTTAAGTGATAATCCTTTTGCTATCTACAATCGTATGGTGGTAGAGCAGGAAGCAGGTTACAATGCTTATGTTGAACATGACGACATGGCAGTGATTTCCATGAGTCCAGAACTCTTTTTTGAACAAAATGGTCGTGAATTGATGACTCGTCCTATGAAGGGGACGACTAAACGTGCTCTGACTGATGCTGAAGATTTGAAAGAGGCAGCTTGGTTGGAACAAGATCCCAAAAATCGTTCAGAAAACATGATGATAGTGGACCTCTTGCGAAATGACATGAATCGTATTTCTGAGGTTGGTAGTGAGTATGTGGAGCGTTTATGCCAAGTGGAGCAGTATTCTACAGTGTGGCAGATGACTTCAACTATCAAGAGTCAGTTACGACCGGATGTTGATCTAGTAGAAATCTTCCGTTCGCTCTTTCCATGTGGCTCCATCACAGGAGCTCCCAAAATAGCGACTATGGAAATTATCAAGAACTTGGAGCCGCAAGCAAGAGGAGTCTACTGTGGTACTGTTGGTCTCTTGCTTCCAAATGGACGACGGATTTTCAATGTGGCTATTCGAACTATTCAACTGCATCGAGAGAAAGCCATCTATGGAGTCGGTGGAGGCATTACATGGGATAGCACTTGGGAGTCAGAATACCGTGAAGTCCATCAAAAGGCATCTGTTCTTTACCGAAAACAACCTCGTTTTCAATTGATTACGACAGGGAAAATCAGCCAGAAAAAATTGCTCTTTGAAAAGCAACATCTAGAAAGATTGAAAAAGGCTAGTCGTTATTTTGCCTTTCCATTTGACCAAGAAGTTTTGAAACAAAAAATAGAGAAGGAGTACCAGTCTTGTGGCGTCCATCAAGATTATCGGATACGAATCAGTCTCAGCAAATCTGGAGAGATTGAAATTGAACGACAAGTATTGACACCGCTTAGCTCTAGTTTTTGTCAGGCCAAGCTTTGTCAGAAAGCAGCTGATTTGGAGCAGGCCTTTACCTACTTTAAGACGACACACCGACCACATTTGACAGTGGGAGAGCAGGAAATCATCTATCACACTGCTGATGGAAAATTACTTGAAACCTCTATTGGGAATCTGGTCTTAAAAATGGATGGCAAGCTCTATACACCTCCTAGTCAGCTAGGTCTTTTACCAGGAATTTATCGCCAGCATTTACTTGAAATCGGGCAGCTGGAAGAGAGGGTCTTAACCATAGAAGATTTGAAGCAAGCAGAAGTCATCTATGGCTGTAATGCAGTGAGGGGCTTGTATGAGTTGTCAGTAAAGGAGAACTAAATGAAACTAATATTTTTACACGGTTTAGGACAGTCAGCAGATAGCTGGAAAGAAGTTCAGGATTTTCTTGCAGATTATCCCTCTGAAGCCCTAGAGTTATTTCCTTCCGGAGTTGCTACCTACCGAGAAGCTAAGAAGCGCATTTATCAGCACTTGTCAGAGGAGACAGACCCTTTTGTCCTAGTCGGTTTGTCTTTAGGGGCTGCACTTGCATTAGAATTGTCAAGTTACGATCTGCCAAAACTTCAGGCCTTGGTTTTATCAGGTTGCCCATTGAAATTAGCGGGAAACATCCCTTTTTATATTCAATCTCTGATATTTAAACTACTCCCAAAAAGGATATTTGAGAAGCAGGGAGCAGACAAATCGCTTTTAGTTGGAGTATCTGAAGAATTAAAAACACTTGATTTAAGAGAGATTGCAAAGAATTGTTCATATCCAACTTTGTTAATCTGTGGTAGTCAGGATAAGCCTAATCTAAAGTCTATGAAAGGTCTGCAACAACTGATTCCAAATTCTCAGTTTCAGATTATTCCTGATGGACCTCATGTTCTGAATAGGGCCAAACCAAAAGAGTTTGCAGAAATAACTAGAAGTTTTCTTGAATTGCAGAAATAAGTTTGATAAAATAATATCGAGATTAATATTATAATTTTAGGAGGAAATCATGAACAAACGTCATTTATTAAAACTTGGTCTAGCTTCTTTACCTGCTCTAGCTTTGTTTTTACATCCAGTTGTGGCAGATGAAAGTATCCATTTTTCAAGCTGTAAGGAAGCTTGGGAGAATGGTTATGCAGATATTCATAAGGGAGAACCAGGGTATTCTGCTACTTTAGATAAAGATCATGATGGGATTGCCTGTGAATCAAAGAATGCGCCTAAGGGTGTTTTAAAAGAGAAAAAGTCGAGTACATCTCAAGCTAACAACAATGTAGCACCAAATAGTGCAGCACCTGCTCCTAGTGCAGAAGCTGTAAGTGGTTGGGTTCGTCAAAATGGATCTTGGTACTATTTTTCTGCAAATGGGAAACCAGTAATAAATACTTGGCAGGGTGCATACTACCTCAAATCAGATGGAAGAATGGCTGAGAATGAGTGGGTATACGATAACTATTACCAAGCTTGGTATTACCTCAAATCAGATGGTTCCTATGCCCGCAATACATGGCAAGGAAGTTACTATCTCAAATCAGATGGTAAGATGGCTCAGAATGAATGGATTTATGATTCTTACTACAAAGCCTGGTATTACCTCAAATCAGATGGATCTTATGCGCATAATGCTTGGCAAGGTGCATACTACCTCAAGTCAAATGGTAAAATGGCTCAGAGTGAATGGGTTTATGATTCTTCTTACCAATCTTGGTACTATTTAAAATCAGATGGATCTTATGCTCGTAATGCATGGCAAGGAAACTACTACCTCAAATCAGATGGTAAAATGGCAAAAAATGAGCGAGTTGATGGCGGACGCTACTATGTAGACGCCTCTGGTTTGTGGAAACCATAGAATAGAAAAAATTTGGGAAATCAATGCAAACCTTTGCACTGATTGGCAGATTTTGTTATACTAGTACTGTAAGCATTTTCAATTGAGAATAAGGAGAAAAAGATGAGTCAAAAGATTATTGGGATTGACCTTGGTGGGACATCTATCAAGTTTGCTATTTTAACGCTGGAAGGAGAAATCCAAGAAAAATGGTCTATCAAAACTAACATTTTGGATGAAGGAAGCCATATCGTAGACGACATGATTGAATCTATTCAACATCGTTTGGGCTTGCTTGGATTGTCTGCTGCAGATTTTCGTGGAATTGGTATGGGTTCACCTGGTGTGGTTGACCGTGAAAAAGGAACTGTTATCGGTGCCTACAACCTCAACTGGAAAACTCTTCAACCAATCAAAGAAAAAATGGAAAAAGCCTTGGGTATTCCATTCTTTATCGACAATGACGCCAACGTAGCTGCTCTTGGTGAGCGTTGGATGGGTGCTGGTGAAAACCAACCAGACGTTGTCTTTATGACACTTGGTACAGGTGTTGGTGGCGGTATCGTGGCAGAAGGAAAATTACTTCACGGTGTTGCAGGTGCTGCAGGTGAACTTGGACATATCACAGTTGACTTTGACCAACCAATCGCATGTACGTGTGGTAAAAAAGGCTGTCTTGAGACAGTAGCTTCAGCTACAGGGATTGTCAACTTGACTCGTCGTTATGCAGATGAATACGAAGGCGATGCGGAATTGAAACGCTTGATTGATGACGGAGAAGAAGTAACAGCTAAAACTGTCTTTGATTTGGCAAAAGAAGGGGACGACCTTGCTTTGATCGTTTACCGCAACTTCTCACGTTACTTGGGTATTGCATGTGCCAATATTGGTTCTATCCTAAACCCATCAACTATCGTTATCGGTGGTGGTGTATCAGCTGCGGGAGAATTCCTTCTACAAGGTGTTCAAAAAGTCTACGACGAAAACACCTTCCCACAAGTTCGTACAACAACGAAATTGGCTCTTGCAACTCTAGGAAATGACGCTGGAGTGATTGGAGCAGCATCTCTTGTATTGCAATAAAGCAGATGAATCAAGAGCTTGGTTATTGATCAAGCTCTTTTTAAGTTGAAGTTGTTAGAATAAAGTAATAACTCAATAATGATAGGAGGAGTTTTGGATGAATACTGCAGAACAATCCATGGTTGATTTAGCCTTGTCTATTGCTAGGAAAGCTCATGAAGGGCAACTGGATAAGGCAGGAGTAGATTATATAGAACATCCAATCTATGTAGCAAGCCAAGTTGATACTGAAGAAGAAAAAGCAGTGGCTCTACTACATGATGTTATAGAGGATAGTCCTGTTTCAGCTGAAGGACTATTACAAGCTGGTTTACCAGAAACAGTAGTTACTGCTGTTCAGGTTTTGACAAAGAAAAAGGAGCAAGATTATCAAACATATCTGGAAACTGTGAAGAAAAATCCTCTTGCAAGAGTAGTAAAATTAGCTGATCTAAAACATAATTCAGATTTATCGAGATTGTCTTCTATTACTGAAAAGGATAGGGAAAGATTGAAGAAATATAAAAAGGCTATTGATTTTCTGAGTAGGTAGAAAAAACCTTTTTATGCTATACTAGTTAAGACAATAATTGAGGAGAGAGTAAATGACAAAAGCAGATAAGATTTTTAAAGAAAATATTGAGCGAATTCTTAATGAAGGTGTCTTTTCAGAACAGGCTCGTCCCAAGTACAAGGACGGAACAGTTGCCAACTCTAAGTATGTAACTGGAGCTTTTGCAGAGTATGATTTGTCAAAGGGCGAATTTCCTATCACAACTCTACGTCCAATTGCTATCAAATCAGCTATTAAGGAAGTGCTTTGGATCTATCAAGACCAGTCTAATAGTCTAGAAGTTCTTAATGACAAGTACAATGTCCACTATTGGAATGACTGGGAAGTAGGAGATACAGGGACCATCGGTGAGCGTTATGGAGCGGTTGTTAAGAAGCATGACATCATCAATAAAATCCTCAAACAGTTGGAAGCTAATCCTTGGAACCGTCGTAATATCATCTCTCTCTGGGATTACCAAGCTTTCGAAGAAACAGATGGCCTTCTTCCATGTGCCTTTCAGACTATGTTTGATGTCCGTCGAGTAGATGGGGAAATCTATCTAGATGCGACCTTGACTCAGCGTTCTAACGATATGCTGGTTGCTCATCATATCAATGCCATGCAGTATGTGGCTCTTCAAATGATGATTGCTAAACACTTTGGTTGGAAGGTTGGGAAATTCTTCTACTTTATCAATAACCTTCACATCTATGATAATCAATTTGAACAAGCTCAGGAATTGCTCCGTCGTGAACCTTCAAATTGCCAACCACGTTTGGTTTTGAATGTACCAGACAAGACTAACTTCTTTGATATTAAAGCAGAAGATTTTGAGTTGGTTGACTATAATCCAGTGAAGCCGCAGCTGAAGTTTGATCTAGCTATTTAAGAACATAAAAAGAAGTTGGAAATTCCAACTTCTTTTTGTTTATTAGCGTGATACGCGACGGCGAGCTGCTTTTTTACGATTTTCTTCGATGAAAGCTGCTTTTTGTTCTTCTGGTTCAATCACTTTCTTTTTGAATGCGTATACTGCACCTGCAACAGCAGCAACAGTTCCTGCAACACCTGTTACGAGACCTTTAGCAAATCCTTTAGCCATGAGTCTTCCTCCTTTTATTTATAAATCAGACGGAAATAGCTTAAGATATAGCATTTTTCTGCCTGTCTATTTTGTGATATAATAATAGTAACGAAAAAATGGGAATTTTTCAAGGAAAAACGATGAAAAGCAAAATAATTGTGATTGTTGGTCCAACTGCAGTTGGAAAGACTGCCCTAGCCATTGAAGTTGCTCAGCGATTCAATGGTGAAGTAGTCAGTGGGGATAGCCAACAAGTATACCGAGGACTGGATATTGGAACAGCCAAGGCAAGTCTGGAGGAGCAGGCAACTGTCCCTCATCACTTGATTGATGTGAGAGATGTAACCGAGTCTTACTCGGCTTTTGATTTTGTTTCAGAAGCAAAGGCAGCCATCGAGGATATTCAAAATCGCGGGAAACTTGCTATTATCGCTGGTGGGACAGGACTTTATATCCAAAGTCTGCTAGAAGGATATCATTTAGGTGGAGAGACACCACATGAGGACATTTTAGCTTATCGTGCTAGTCTAGAGCCTTTTTCAGATGAGGAGTTAGCCCAACTCCTAGAGCAAGCAGGTCTTGAAGTTCCCCAGTTTAATCGTCGTCGTGCCATGCGTGCCATGGAAATTGCTCATTTTTCTCAAGATTTGGAAAATCAGGAGAGTCCTTATGAAGCTCTGATTATTTGTCTGGATGATGAGCGGAGTCAACTTTATGAGCGTATCAATCACAGAGTGGACCTGATGTTTGAAGCTGGACTTCTAGACGAAGCCAAGTGGTTGTTTGACCATTATCCAGATGTGCAGGCTGCTAAAGGGATTGGCTACAAGGAACTCTTCCCCTATTTTCGTGGAAAGCAGAGTTTGGAGGAGGCTAGCGATAGTCTCAAGCAAGCGACTCGCCGATTTGCCAAGCGCCAGCTGACCTGGTTCCGCAATCGCATGCAAGTGACCTTTTATCAGATAGGAGAATCTGGTGTAAAAGACCGTATTTTAAGCCAGATTGAGGAGTTTTTAAATGATTGAAACGGAGAAAAAAGAGGAGCGAGTCCTGCTCATTGGTGTTGAACTCCAGGGCATGGATAATTTTGACCTCTCCATGGAAGAGCTGGCTAGTCTGGCTAAGACGGCGGGTGCAGTTGTAGTCGATAGCTACAGACAAAAACGAGAAAAATACGACTCTAAGACCTTTGTAGGCTCTGGTAAGTTGGAAGAAATTGCTCAAATGGTGGACGCAGAAGAAATCACGACAGTCATTGTCAATAACCGTCTGACACCTCGACAAAATGTTAATTTAGAGGAAGTCTTAGGTGTCAAGGTCATTGACCGCATGCAGTTGATTTTGGACATCTTTGCCATGAGAGCTCGAAGCCATGAAGGTAAGCTACAAGTGCATCTAGCTCAGCTCAAATACCTCTTGCCTCGTTTGGTTGGTCAGGGGATTATGCTCAGCCGTCAGGCAGGGGGAATTGGTTCCCGTGGTCCAGGTGAAAGTCAGCTGGAGCTTAACCGTCGTAGTGTTCGCAACCAGATTACAGATATCGAACGTCAACTCAAGGTGGTTGAGAAAAATCGAGCGACGGTTCGAGAAAAACGTTTGGAGTCAAGTACCTTTAAGATTGGTTTGATTGGTTACACCAATGCTGGGAAGTCAACTATTATGAATACTTTGACCAGCAAGACCCAGTATGAAGCGGATGAGCTTTTTGCAACTCTAGATGCAACAACTAAAAGCATCCATCTGGGGGGCAATCTACAGGTAACTTTGACAGATACCGTTGGATTTATCCAAGACCTACCGACAGAGTTGGTATCGAGTTTTAAATCAACCTTGGAAGAAAGCAAGCATGTAGATCTTCTGGTTCATGTTATCGATGCCAGCAATCCTTACCATGAGGAACATGAAAAAACAGTTCTTTCCATCATGAAAGACTTGGACATGGAGGATATTCCTCGCTTGACCCTTTATAATAAAGCGGATTTGGTGGAGGACTTTACGCCTACTCAAACACCATATGCTCTGATTTCTGCTAAATCTAAAGATAGTCGCGAACAATTGCAGGCTTTACTGCTAGATAAAATCAAGGAAATTTTTGAAGCATTTACCCTGCGCGTGTCTTTTTCTAAGTCTTACAAGATTCATGATTTGGAAAGTGTTGCTATCCTGGAAGAACGTGACTACCAAGATGATGGCGAAGTCATCACAGGCTTCATTTCTGAGAAAAATAAATGGAGATTAGAAGAATTTTATGACTGATATCAAATCATTAGCTCTCAAGTATGGTGGCTATACAAGTTTAGACAAGGTCTATCTGGACCAACTTTTAGCTGGTAGGTCTGAAGAGGAGCAACTAGCTCTCATTACACCTCCACCCAGCGTAGTGAATGCCTACTTTGCCGAGCTCTACCAGAAAAAGAGCCCAGAGGCTGCGACCGATTATTTTGCAGAAGTCAGCCAAGAACTGAACCTCTATAATGCTGAACCAAGTTTCGCTTTGGAAAGCAAGCCCTTTATTCGCCTCAATCTATCTGGTAAATCCTTTGGATTTTGCTACGAGAAAGAAGGTCTTGGTCGCATTTTCTCAGAGAACGAGGAAGCAATTACGGATGAATTACTCTTTGAGATAGCGCAAATTTTTCCCCATCAGCTAGTTTTTGTGGAGTCTGGTAAGATTTACATGAAGGCGATTGGTGAAGAGGAAGTAGTCAGCCTGGAAAATCTCACAGCCTTGACAGATCTGGAAAATTTATCAGATGGAAGAAAGCGACTTAAGGGATATAGCCAAGAGGATTTACTACAAGAAGCTAGAGCTTTTTCTGGCAAGCTTTATTATCGCTCGGAAAACCGCACCGCTATGTTATATATTGATTAATTAGAAAGTAGCAAATGGATATTCAATTTTTAGGAACAGGGGCTGGTCAGCCCTCTAAAGCCCGCAACGTTTCAAGTCTTGCCCTAAAACTCTTGGATGAGATTAATGAAGTCTGGCTCTTTGACTGTGGAGAAGGAACGCAAAATCGCATTTTGGAAACCACGATTCGACCACGCAAGGTTAGCAAAATCTTTATCACCCATTTACATGGAGACCATATCTTTGGATTGCCTGGTTTTCTTTCTAGCCGTGCCTTTCAAGCCAATGAAGAGCAAACAGATTTGGAAATCTATGGTCCCCAAGGCATCAAATCTTTTGTCTTGACTAGTCTACGAGTGTCAGGTTCACGCTTGCCCTATAAGATTCATTTCCATGAGTTTGACCAAAATTCTCTAGGGAAAATCCTTGAGACCGATAAATTCACTGTTTATGCAGAGGAGCTGGATCACACTATTTTCTGTGTTGGTTATCGTGTCATGCAAAAGGATCTTGAAGGAACCTTGGATGCTGAAAAGCTCAAGGCTGCTGGTGTACCTTTTGGACCACTCTTTGGAAAAATCAAAAACGGGCAGGATGTAGTCCTAGAAAACGGCACCGAGATTAAGGCAGCAGACTATATCTCAGCCCCACGCTCTGGCAAGATTATCACTATCTTAGGTGACACTCGAAAAACCAATGCCAGTGTGCGTCTGGCTGTTAATGCAGATGTTCTTGTCCATGAGTCCACTTATGGTAAAGGTGATGAGAAAATTGCCCGCAATCATGGCCACTCAACCAACATGCAAGCTGCACAAGTAGCGGTAGAAGCAGGTGCCAAACGACTCTTGCTCAACCATATCAGCGCCCGTTTTCTTTCAAAAGATATCAGCCAGCTTAAGAAAGATGCTACAACGATTTTTGAAAACGTCCATGTGGTCAAAGACTTGGAAGAAGTGGAAATCTAGAAGATTGAGAAAGGAAAAGTATGTCTACTATTCTCATTACAGGTGCTAGCGGGGGTCTAGCCCAAGAAATAGTCAAACTCTTACCTCAAGACCAACTCATTTTGCTAGGTAGAAATAAGGAAAAACTAGTTCAGCTATACGGAAATCATCCTCAGGCAGAATTGATTGAAATTGATATTACCGACGTTCAATCCTTAGAGGAACTAGTTGCTGAACTCTATCAGCGTTATGGTAAGATTGATGTCTTGATTAACAACGCTGGATATGGGATTTTTGAAGATTTTGACAAGATTTCTGATCAAGACATTCATCAAATGTTTGAGGTTAACACCTTTGCTCTCATGAATCTGGCTCGTTTGATTGCAGCTCGTATGAAGGATAGTCGAAAAGGGCATATCATTAATATTGTTAGCATGGCAGGTTTGATAGCAACTGGCAAGTCCAGCCTTTACTCAGCGACCAAGTTTGCGGCTATTGGATTTTCAAATGCTTTTCGCCTTGAGCTCATGTCCTATGGTGTCTATGTGACGACGGTTAATCCCGGTCCTATCCGTACAGGGTTTTTCGACCAGGCTGACCCAGACGGCAGTTATCTAAAATCAGTTGACCGCTTCCTACTCGAGCCAGATGCAGTAGCTAGAAAGATTGTCAAAACCATAGGAAAAAATAAACGGGAACTCAATCTCCCAGCCTTGCTAAATTTAGCTCATAAATTTTATACCCTCTTTCCCAAGTTAGCAGATAAGTTAGCTGGGGAAACTTTTAATTATAAGTGAGAAAGTTGTTCCCTTGAGGAATGGCTTTTTATTTTTTTCGGTTGCTAATTTGTAGAAAAATACCACATGAAAAACAGGCAGTTTATAACGATTTAGCCACTTTAAGGTATAATAGTGATAAGAAAGCAGAAAAGAGAGGATAAACTTCGAGTCTAACATAACTGAAAGTATATCTATAGCCGAAGCTTATGAAGTCAAGATAAAATAGGATTAAAAGAACTTGACCTTTTTCAGATTGATTAGACTGTAAATTGGAGTTAGGAATATTCTTAGAATAGATGAAGAAAATAAAAAAATAAAAAATGTTAAAACATCTTGACATTT
>NZ_JADMUH010000024.1:3550-24363 GCF_015546995.1 Streptococcus infantis | reverse complement strand
TGAATAACAGGAGCAGTCGCTGCAATGGCAGAACCGCCACAGATAGAAGATCCAACTCCAATCAAGGTAGCTAGCTTTGTATCAAGGTTAAAAAATCGTTGGAAAAAGAAAGCTATAATCAAAGCGATAGAAATAGTCGAAAGGATAACAGGGAGGGAAGATTTTCCAACTGCGAAAACTTGTGAGATATTGAGTCCAAACCCAAGCAAGATAACAGCATATTGAAGCAGTTTTTTGGAGCTATAAGTCAAGCCGGCATCCAGTTGTTTATAAGAAGTGAGAAAGGGCTGGAGAATCATTCCGATAAAAATGGCGAAAACAGGTGCTCCCACAACAGGCAGAAAGCCTCCTAAAACCCAAGAGATGATAGAAATGATTAGACAGACTAGCAGTCCTGCCCAATTTTTTGATAGAAATGACATAAAAACCTCCGAAAATAAATACTACTTATTATAATCTTATCTGTCAGAAAAGTAAAATAGAAAGTAGGAATAAGGTTGTAAATTAACGGAATTTTGCGGTCAGAGAGCTTTTGTAGTATAATAGATATATGTTCTTTGATCAAGGAGGATATATATGGACTTAACCAAACGCTTTAATAAACAATTAGATAAGATACAAGTATCCTTGATTCGTCAATTTGACCAGGCTATTTCAGAGATTCCTGGTGTCCTGCGATTGACCTTGGGAGAACCAGATTTTACAACGCCAGATCATATCAAGGAAGCTGCAAAGCGAGCTATTGACCAAGATCAATCCTACTATACAGGGATGAGTGGTTTGTTGACATTGCGTCAGGCGGCGAGTGATTTTGTAAAAGAGAAATATCAGCTAGACTACAATCCAGAGAATGAAATCTTGGTCACAATTGGTGCGACAGAGGCTCTATCAGCTACTCTGACAGCTATTTTGGAGGAAGGAGACAAGGTTCTCTTGCCAGCTCCTGCCTATCCTGGCTATGAGCCAATAGTTAATCTAGTTGGTGCAGAGATTGTCGAGATTGATACAACTGAAAATGGTTTTGTTTTGACGCCTGAGATGTTGGAAAAGGCAACTTTGGAGCAAGGTGACAAGCTCAAGGCAGTTATTCTCAACTATCCAGCCAACCCTACAGGAATTACCTATAGTCGCGAGCAATTAGAAGCCTTGGCAGCTGTTTTACGTAAGTATGAGATTTTCGTAGTCTGTGATGAAGTCTACTCAGAATTGACCTATACAGGGGAAAATCATGTATCTTTGGGAACTATGTTGAGAGATCAGGCAATTATCATTAACGGTCTTTCTAAATCCCATGCCATGACAGGTTGGCGTTTAGGTTTTATCTTTGCACCAGCAAACTTCACAGCTCAACTCATCAAGAGCCACCAGTACTTGGTAACTGCTGCAAACACCATGGCGCAACATGCTGCAGTGGAAGCTTTAACAGCCGGTAAAGATGATGCAGAACCGATGAAGAAGGAATATATCCAACGTCGGGACTACATTATTGAGAAGATGACTAAGCTTGGGTTTGAAATCATCAAGCCGGACGGTGCTTTTTATATCTTTGCTAAGATTCCAGCAGGCTATAATCAAGATTCCTTTGCTTTTCTGAAGGATTTTGCCCAAAAGAAGGCTGTTGCTTTTATCCCTGGTGCTGCCTTTGGACAGTATGGAGAAGGCTATGTTCGCCTATCTTATGCAGCTAGCATGGGAACCATCAGAGAAGCTATGAAACGACTTGAGGAGTACATGAGAGAAGCATGATTCAATCGATTACGAGTCAGGGTTTAGTACTTTACAATCGAAATTTTCGAGAGGATGATAAGCTTGTTAAAATCTTTACAGAACAGGCAGGCAAGCGCATGTTTTTTGTCAAACACGCCGGCCAATCCAAACTAGCTCCTGTCATTCAACCTTTAGTCTTAGCCCATTTTCTCCTAAAAGTCAATGACGATGGACTTAGTTATATAGAAGATTATCATGAGGTGAAGACTTTTCCGAAAATCAATAGTGACCTCTTTGTTATGGCTTATGCGACTTACGTTGCAGCCTTGGCAGATGCGAGTTTGCAGGATAACCAAGAAGATGCTCCCTTATTTGCTTTTTTGCAAAAGACTTTAGAGCTGATGGAAGAGGGTCTGGATTATCAAGTTTTGACCAATATTTTTGAAATTCAAATATTGACACGTTTTGGAATCAGTCTCAACTTTAATGAGTGTACCTTTTGTCATCGTGTGGGGCAAGCCTTTGACTTCTCCTTTAAATACGGGGGTTGCCTTTGTCCCGATCATTACCATGAAGACGAGAAACGATGTCATTTAAATCCCAATATTCCTTATCTGCTCAATCAATTTCAAGCCATTGATTTTGAGACCTTGGAGACTATCTCACTTAAGGCCGAAATCAAGCAGGACTTGCGCAAATTTATGGACCAAATCTACGAGGAATATGTCGGCATTCATCTGAAATCAAAGAAATTTATTGATTCCCTAGCCGACTGGGGACAACTACTGAAAGAGGAAGACAAATGAAAAAAATCGCAGTTGATGCAATGGGTGGCGATTACGCACCACAAGCTATTGTAGAGGGAGTTAATCAAGCCCTTGCTGACTTTTCAGATATTGAAATCCAACTTTATGGAGATGAAAGCAAAATCAAGCAATATCTAACAGCTACAGAGCGCGTTAGTATTATCCATACGGATGAAAAAATCGACTCAGACGATGAGCCTACAAAAGCTATCCGCAAGAAGAAAAATTCCAGCATGGTATTGGCAGCTAAGGCTGTTAAGGATGGAGAGGCAGATGCAGTTCTTTCTGCAGGAAATACAGGTGCCTTGTTAGCAGCGGGATTCTTCATCGTTGGTCGTATCAAAAATATCGATCGACCAGGTCTTATGTCAACCTTGCCAACTATTGATGGAAAAGGTTTTGACATGCTTGACCTTGGTGCCAATGCAGAAAATACCGCCCATCACCTTCATCAATATGCAGTCCTAGGCTCCTTCTATGCTAGAAATGTTCGTGGTATTGAAAAACCTCGTGTAGGTTTGCTTAATAACGGGACAGAGAGCAGCAAGGGAGATCCACTCCGCAAGGAAGCCTATGACCTATTAGCGGCTGACGAGAGTTTGAATTTCATCGGGAACGTGGAAGCACGTGATTTGATGGATGGTGTTGCTGATGTAGTCGTAACAGATGGTTTCACGGGAAACGCTGTGCTCAAAGCTATTGAAGGGACTGCTATGGGTATCATGGGCTTGCTCAAAAATGCTATTGTAGGTGGCGGTCTTAGAGCCAAGCTAGGTGCTTTCCTTCTTAAGGATAACCTCAGAGGTTTGAAAAAACAGCTCAACTATTCAGATGTTGGAGGTGCGGTCTTGTTTGGTGTTAAGGCGCCAGTAGTTAAGACTCATGGTTCAAGTGATGCCAAAGCTGTCTATAGCACAATACGCCAGATTCGTACCATGCTCGAGACAGATGTAGTTGCCCAAACTGCGCGTGAATTTTCAGAGGAATAAGGAGAATAATATGACAGATCAACAAATTTTTGACCGTATCGTAACCATCATTCAAGAGCGTCAAGGAGAAGACTTTGTCGTAACCGAAAACTTGAGCTTAAAGGATGATTTGGATGCTGATTCAGTAGATTTGATGGAATTTATCCTAACCATTGAGGATGAATTTGGAATTGAGATCAGTGATGAAGAAATTGACAACCTCCAAAGTGTCGCAGATGTATTAGCAATCATTAAAAATAGAATATAAGAAAAAGCAACATGCTGGTCATGTTGCTTTTTTGATTGTGTGGAGTTTAAATGATTATGGTCTAGTTATCTAAATAGTCTGATTTGATTTTTTTCTAAACGTTTTAGAACGAAGAATACGTTTACGTTCGTAAAACATTTGATTTCTGCTTATTTTTGTGTTAGAATGAGGCCAAGTAATACGAAAGGCGAATAATAAAATGTCCAGTAAACTTATTTATACGGGAAAAGCTAAAGATATCTATACTACAGAAGACGAACATGTGATTAGGTCCGTTTATAAGGACCAGGCTACCATGCTGAATGGTGCTCGTAAAGAGACTATCGAAGGTAAAGGTGTGCTCAATAATCAGATTTCGTCTCTTATTTTTGAAAAATTGAATGCTGCAGGTGTGGCTACTCACTTTATCGAACGTATCTCTGATACAGAACAATTGAACAAGAAGGTTTCAATCATTCCTTTGGAAGTTGTGCTTCGTAACGTGACTGCGGGTTCTTTCTCAAAACGTTTCGGTGTTGAAGAAGGATTGGACTTGAAAACTCCAATCGTTGAATTTTACTACAAAAACGATGAGTTGGATGATCCATTTATCAATGATGAGCATGTGAAGTTTTTGGATATTGCCAATGATGAACAAATCGCTTATATCAAGGAAGAAACACGTCGCATCAATGGATTGCTGAAAGATTGGTTTGAGCAAATAGGTCTTCGTTTGATTGACTTCAAATTGGAATTCGGTTTTGATAAGGATGGCAAGATTATCTTGGCAGACGAATTCTCACCAGATAACTGCCGCCTTTGGGATGCTGAAGGGCACCATATGGACAAGGATGTTTTCCGTAGAGATTTGGGCAGTCTAACGGATGTTTATAAGGTTGTGTTAGAGAAGTTGCAGGGATTGAAGTAAAGTTATACTTGGTCGTCACTACAATCTTTAAGTAGAAATAGATAAAGGAACTAAAATGGATAAACGTATTTTCGTTGAGAAAAAAGCTGATTTTCGTGTGAAATCTGACTCTTTAGTAAAAGAATTACAGCATAATCTTCAGTTAAAAACCTTGAATGATCTTCGGATTGTTCAGGTTTACGATGTTTTTGGTTTGGCAGAGGACTTGTTTGCGCGTGCGGAAAAACATATCTTCTCTGAGCAAGTGACCGATACTGTTTTGGATGAAGCTGCGGTTCAGGCTGATCTTGAGAAGCATGCTTTCTTTGCGATCGAAAGTTTGCCTGGACAATTTGACCAACGTGCGGCCTCTTCACAAGAAGCTTTGCTGTTGCTTGGTAGTTCAAATGATGTAACAGTGAATACAGCACAACTTTACTTGGTCAACAAGGATATTGATGTGAATGAGTTGGAAGCTGTCAAAAACTATCTCTTGAACCCAGTGGATTCTCGTTTCAAAGATATCACTGTTGGTATTGCGAAACAGGATTTCTCTGAGTCCGACAAAACTATTCCAACTTTGGATTTCTTTGAAACTTATACAGCAGAAGATTTTGCACAGTATAAGGCAAAGCAAGGATTGGCCATGGAAGTGGACGACCTTCTCTTCATTCAAGACTATTTCAAGTCAATTGGACGTGTGCCAACTGAGACTGAGTTGAAGGTTTTGGATACTTACTGGTCTGACCACTGCCGTCACACGACTTTCGAGACTGAGTTGAAAAACATCGACTTCTCAGCTTCTAAATTTGAAAAACAATTGCAAGCGACTTATGACAAGTATATTGCCATGCGTGATGAGTTGGGACGTACAGAGAAACCTCAAACCTTGATGGATATGGCCACTATTTTCGGCCGTTATGAGCGTGCCAATGGTCGTTTGGACGACATGGAAGTGTCTGATGAAATCAATGCCTGCTCAGTTGAAATTGAAGTGGATGTCAATGGTGTCAAAGAACCATGGCTTCTCATGTTCAAAAACGAAACCCACAATCACCCAACTGAAATCGAACCATTTGGTGGAGCGGCTACTTGTATCGGTGGAGCCATTCGTGACCCATTGTCAGGGCGTTCATATGTTTACCAAGCCATGCGTATCTCAGGTGCTGGTGATATAACAGCTCCAATTTCAGCGACTCGTGCTGGTAAATTGCCACAACAAGTCATTTCTAAAACAGCGGCTCACGGTTATTCTTCATATGGTAACCAAATTGGTCTTGCAACAACTTATGTTCGTGAATACTTCCACCCAGGTTTCGTTGCTAAACGTATGGAGCTAGGTGCCGTTGTCGGTGCGACTCCTAAGGAAAATGTTGTCCGTGAAAAACCTGAAGCAGGTGATGTGATTATCTTGCTCGGTGGTAAGACTGGACGTGACGGTGTCGGTGGTGCGACAGGTTCTTCTAAAGTTCAAACGGTTGAATCTGTTGAAACAGCTGGTGCTGAGGTTCAAAAAGGAAATGCCATCGAAGAACGTAAGATTCAACGTCTTTTCCGTAATGGGGAAGTGACACGTCTAATCAAGAAATCAAATGACTTTGGTGCTGGTGGTGTCTGTGTGGCTATCGGTGAATTGGCAGATGGTCTTGAAATTGATCTAGACAAAGTGCCATTGAAATACCAAGGTTTGAACGGTACAGAAATTGCCATCTCTGAATCTCAAGAACGGATGGCCGTAGTGGTTCGTCCAGAAGATGTAGATGCCTTTGTTACAGCATGTAATAAAGAAAATATTGATGCTGTTGTCGTAGCGACAGTGACTGAAAAACCAAATCTTGTCATGCACTGGAATGGTGAAACCATCGTTGATTTGGAACGTCGTTTCCTTGATACAAACGGTGTACGTGTGGTTGTAGATGCTAAGGTGGTTGACAAGGATGTCAAGCTTCCAGAAGAACGTCAAACATCTGCTGAAACCCTTGAAGCGGATACTCTTGAAGTCTTGGCTGACCTGAACCATGCAAGTCAAAAAGGTTTACAAACCATCTTTGATAGCTCAGTTGGACGTTCAACAGTCAATCACCCACTTGGTGGTCGCTATCAAATCACACCAACGGAAGCTTCTGTACAGAAATTGCCAGTCCAACATGGCGTGACAACAACTGCTTCTGTTATGGCGCAAGGATTCAACCCTTATGTAGCAGAATGGTCTCCATATCATGGCGCTGCTTATGCAGTCATCGAAGCAACAGCTCGTTTGGTTGCTGCTGGTGCAAACTGGTCTAAGGCTCGTTTCTCTTATCAAGAATATTTCGAGCGTATGGATAAACAAGCAGAGCGTTTTGGTCAACCAGTAGCTGCTCTCCTTGGATCAATCGAAGCTCAGATTCAACTTGGTTTGCCATCTATCGGTGGTAAGGACTCTATGTCTGGTACCTTTGAAGAATTGACAGTACCACCAACCTTGGTTGCTTTTGGGGTAACAACTGCAGATAGCCGTAAGGTTCTTTCTCCAGAATTCAAAGCTACTGGTGAAAATATTTACTACATTCCTGGTCAAGCTTTGGCACAAGAAATTGACTTCGATCTCATCAAGTCTAACTTTGCTAAGTTTGAAGCCATCCAAGCTGATCATAAAGTCACATCTGCATCAGCTGTCAAATATGGAGGTGTCCTTGAAGCACTTGCACTTGCAAGTTTTGGTAACCATATTGGTGCCACTGTAGCCCTTGAAAATCTTAAGACTGCCTTGACAGCTCAACTGGGTGGATTCGTCTTCACATCTCCGGAAGAGATTTCAGGTGTTGCCAAGATTGGACAAACAGCAGCTGACTTTACACTTACTGTCAACGATGTAACGCTTGATGGACACAAACTTGACAGTGCCTTCCAAGGTAAATTGGAAGAAGTTTACCCAACGGAATTTGCACAAGCAACTGAGTTGGAAGAAGTGCCTGCTGTAACATCAGATGCAGTTATCAAAGCTAAAGAAACAGTTGAGACACCAGTGGTTTACATCCCAGTATTCCCAGGTACTAACTCTGAGTACGATTCAGCTAAAGCCTTTGAAAAAGAAGGTGCAAAAGTCAACTTGGTACCATTTGTAACACTTAATGAAGAGGCTATTGTCAAGTCTGTTGACACTATGGTTGACAATATCGAAAAAGCTAACATTATCTTCTTTGCAGGTGGTTTCTCAGCAGCGGATGAACCAGATGGATCAGCTAAATTCATCGTCAACATCTTGCTCAATGAAAAAGTACGTGCAGCTATTGATAGCTTCATCGAAGGTGGTGGTTTGATTATCGGTATCTGTAACGGATTCCAAGCCCTTGTTAAATCAGGTCTTCTTCCATACGGTAACTTTGAAGATGCAAGTAGCACCAGTCCAACCCTCTTCTACAATGATGCTAACCAACACGTGGCCAAGATGGTTGAGACACGTATTGCCAACACCAACTCACCATGGCTTGCCGGAGTAGAAGTTGGTGACATCCATGCCATCCCAGTATCGCACGGTGAAGGGAAGTTTGTCGTGACAGCTGAGGAATTTGCAGAGCTTCGTGACAATGGTCAAATCTTTACCCAATATGTTGACTTTGATGGTAAACCAAGCATGGATTCTAAATACAATCCAAATGGTTCTGTTAATGCGATCGAAGGTATTACCAGCAAGAACGGTCAAATTATTGGTAAGATGGGTCACTCAGAACGTTTCGAAGACGGTCTCTTCCAAAATATTCCAGGAAATAAAGATCAACATCTCTTTGCGTCAGCGGTTAAATACTTTACTGGAAAATAGGCTTTGCAGATTTTCTAATAGATAACCATCAGTAAATGTAAAACCAAGTAGATCTAACTTGCGATAATTGCAAATGATTTGTTGTTGCGAGTGAAACGAGCTTCTGCCGTATCATTCCGCTCTAGTATCGTTAAGAAATGATACACAAATAAAAATTAGGTATATAAAATGACATACGAAGTAAAATCTCTTAATGAAGAATGTGGTGTTTTTGGTATCTGGGGTCACCCAGACGCTGCCAAATTGACCTATTTTGGACTCCATAGTCTTCAGCACCGTGGTCAGGAGGGGGCAGGAATCCTCTCCAATGACCAAGGGAAATTGAAGCGTCATCGTGATATGGGGCTTTTATCAGAAGTCTTCAAAAATCCTGCGAATTTGGATAAATTGACAGGAACTGGAGCGATTGGGCACGTGCGTTATGCGACTGCGGGAGAAGCTTCTGTAGACAATATCCAACCTTTCCTCTTCCGCTTTCACGACATGCAGTTTGGTTTGGCTCATAATGGAAATCTGACCAATGCAGAATCGCTCAAGCAAGAATTGGAACAAAGAGGAGCGATTTTCAGCTCAACTTCTGACTCTGAAATCTTGGCTCACCTTATTCGCCGTAGCCACAATCCGAACCTGATGGGTAAAATCAAGGAAGCGCTCAGTCTTGTCAAAGGTGGTTTTGCTTATCTCTTGATGTTTGAAGATAAGTTAATTGCAGCGCTTGATCCAAATGGCTTCCGTCCTCTGTCAATCGGGAAAATGGCTAATGGAGCAGTAGTGGTTTCATCTGAAACCTGTGCCTTTGAAGTAATCGGTGCTGAGTGGATTCGCGACGTAAAACCAGGCGAGATTGTCATTATTGATGACAATGGCATCCAGTATGACAGCTATACAAACGATACTCAGTTGGCTATCTGTTCCATGGAGTATATCTACTTTGCCCGTCCTGACTCCAATATCCATGGTGTCAATGTTCATACGGCTCGTAAGAGAATGGGAGCTCAATTGGCACGTGAGTTCAAGCATGAAGCTGATATCGTAGTTGGGGTACCAAACTCCTCTCTTAGCGCAGCTATGGGATTTGCGGAAGAATCAGGTCTACCAAATGAAATGGGACTCATCAAGAACCAATATACCCAACGGACCTTTATCCAGCCGACTCAAGAATTACGCGAGCAAGGGGTTCGGATGAAGTTATCTGCCGTTTCTGGTGTAGTGAAAGGCAAACGCGTTGTCATGATTGATGACTCGATTGTACGAGGCACGACATCTCGTCGCATTGTCCAACTCTTGAAAGAAGCGGGGGCATCAGAAGTACACGTTGCCATCGGGAGTCCTGCTCTTGCCTATCCATGTTTTTACGGGATTGATATCCAGACACGTCAGGAGCTGATTGCGGCCAATCATACGGTCGAAGAGACTCGCCAAATCATTGGTGCGGATAGCCTGACTTATCTTTCGATTGATGGGTTGATTGACTCTATTGGGATTGAAACAGATGCGCCGAATGGTGGTCTCTGTGTGGCTTACTTTGATGGGAAATATCCAACTCCTCTCTATGATTATGAAGAAGACTATCGTAGAAGTTTGGATGACAAGATCAGTTTTTACAAATAGATGGCTAAAGACTCTCGATTAAAGAAAAGGAATGAATAAAATGACAAATAAGAATGCTTATGCGCAGTCTGGTGTGGATGTTGAAGCGGGTTATGAAGTTGTTGAACGGATCAAAAAACACGTGGCACGTACGGAGCGTGCTGGTGTTATGGGAGCTCTTGGTGGTTTCGGTGGTATGTTTGACCTTTCAAAAACAGGTGTTAAAGAGCCAGTTTTGATTTCAGGAACTGACGGTGTTGGAACCAAGCTCATGCTTGCTATCAAGTACGACAAACACGATACTATCGGTCAAGACTGTGTGGCTATGTGTGTTAACGATATCATTGCTGCAGGTGCTGAACCTCTTTACTTCCTAGATTATGTGGCGACTGGAAAAAATGAACCAGCTAAGCTAGAACAAGTGGTTGCTGGTGTGGCCGAAGGTTGTGTACAAGCAGGTGCGGCCCTCATCGGTGGGGAAACTGCTGAAATGCCTGGTATGTATGGTGAAGACGACTATGATTTGGCAGGTTTCGCGGTAGGTATCGCAGAAAAATCTCAAATCATTGACGGTTCAAAAGTGGCTGAAGGTGATGTGCTTCTTGGACTTGCCTCAAGCGGTATCCACTCAAATGGTTACTCACTCGTGCGTCGTGTCTTTGCTGATTACACAGGTGAAGAAGTTCTCCCAGAACTTGAAGGCAAAAAACTTAAAGACGTTCTTCTTGAACCAACTCGTATCTACGTTAAAGCAGCTTTGCCACTCATCAAAGAAGAATTGGTTAACGGTATTGCCCACATCACAGGTGGTGGTTTCATTGAAAATGTACCACGTATGTTCTCAGATGACTTGGCTGCTGAAATTGATGAAAGTAAAGTGCCAGTTCTTCCAATTTTCAAAGCCCTTGAAAAATATGGCCAAATCAAACATGAAGAAATGTTTGAAATCTTCAACATGGGTGTGGGGCTTATGCTTGCGGTGAAACCAGAACATGTGGAACGTGTCAAAGAACTTCTCGACGAACCAGTTTATGAAATCGGTCGGATTGTCAAGAAGACAGATGCAAGTGTGGTGATTAAATAATGGCTAAAAAGATTGCTGTTTTTGCCTCTGGAAACGGCTCAAACTTTCAGGTCATTGCGGAACAATTTCCAGTAGAATTTGTCTTTTCAGATCAACGGGATGCCTACGTTTTAGAACGTGCCAAAAATCTTGGTGTGGCTAGCTATGCTTTTGAACTCAAGGAGTTTGAGAGCAAAGCAGACTACGAAGGAGCCATTGTCGAACTCTTAGATGAGCACCAGATTGACTTGGTTTGTCTCGCAGGCTATATGAAAATCGTTGGCCCAACTTTACTAGCAGCTTATGAAGGCCGTATCATCAATATTCACCCAGCTTTTCTCCCTGAATTTCCAGGAGCTCATGGTATTGAAGATGCTTGGAATGCAGGTGTGGACCAGTCTGGCGTGACTATTCACTGGGTGGACTCTGGTGTTGATACCGGCAAGGTCATCAAACAAGTGCGTGTGCCACGCCTTGAAGGGGATACCCTTGATACTTTCGAAACTCGCATCCACGAAACAGAGTACAAACTCTATCCAGAAGTCTTGGATAGTTTGGGAGTGGAGAGGAGATAAAATATGGATTTTAAAGAAAAGTTGAAAAACTGGGATAAAAATGTCAGTGACTATAATCCATGGAAAAATGATAAAGGTATAAGGTTGATTAATGAATTTCTTGAATGTTTAACAAAACCGAATAATGAATTTTCTTGGATTGAACCTAATAGGAAAAAATACAAACCTGCAACAAGATACATAATCCCTACACATGTTCAAGGAGATTATGAAAACGCGAATTTATATATTTGTTTGTTTAATCCTGGGGTTGCTAAGGCTATTTGGAATTTGGATAAAAATAATTTAAATAGTTTTATTAAATCTGCACAAAAAGAAAAGTACATTAAACGAATGTTTCAGGGTAGTGAGACATGGAAAAAAGATGATGTAATTAAGAAAATTGTGCAGAATGAGAATATAATCGATCAAGAAATTAAGATAATCTATAATAATTTTGAAAAGAGACCAAGTTTTAAAGAACTAAAACAATTTATTAATTCGGAGTGTTATTACATTAGAAAATATTATGCAGAATTATTAGGTAAAAATAGGCCTGAGAATTTATTGGTAGATAAAGCTGTTGCTTTCTTGGTAGAAAACTTAGATTGGGGAAATAAAGAAAAGTACCTAAAGTTAGATATATGTAATTTAGAATTGGTTCCTTTTGCTTCGCTGAATAAGAAAGATATTAAATTATCGGATGTTGATGCAAAATTTACGAACTTCACAGTGAGTATTATTTTGAAACGAATTTCAAATTATTTGAAGAATGGCGGAGAAAAACCAGTTTTTGTTTTTAGAAGTAGAAAAGAATGGTTTGAAAGGATTAATATATTTATTAATTCAGAATTTGTAATGAACGAGACTTTTGATATTGAAAATAGTGAATTAATAGATTATTTTTATGAGTTTTCAAGTCAAAATGCAGTCTTATCAAGAAATAATATTCTAAAAGCTAGACGAAAGATAAGAGAAGATGAATTTAACTCAGATTTCCTCGGTCTATTCAAATAAATAAGGAGAACAAATGACTAAACGAGCACTTATTTCAGTCTCAGACAAAGCGGGCATTGTTGAATTTGCCCAAGAACTCAAGAAACTCGGTTGGGACATCATCTCGACAGGTGGTACCAAAGTGGCCCTTGACAATGCTGGGGTGGAGACTATTGCGATCGATGATGTGACTGGTTTCCCAGAAATGATGGATGGTCGTGTGAAGACCCTCCATCCAAATATCCACGGTGGCCTTCTTGCTCGTCGCGACCTCGATAGTCACCTAGAGGCTGCTAAGGACAATAAGATCGAATTGATCGACCTTGTGGTGGTTAACCTTTACCCATTCAAGGAAACCATCCTCAAACAAGATGTGACTTATGCGGATGCTGTTGAAAACATCGATATCGGTGGGCCATCTATGCTTCGTTCAGCAGCGAAGAACCACGCTAGCGTGACCGTTGTTGTAGATCCTGCTGACTATGCTGTTGTGCTTGACGAATTGTCAGCAAACGGCGAAACCTCTTACGAAACTCGCCAACGGTTAGCAGCAAAAGTTTTCCGTCACACAGCGGCTTATGACGCCTTGATTGCAGAATACTTCACAGCTCAAGTGGGTGAAAGCAAACCTGAAAAACTCACTCTGACTTATGACCTTAAACAACCAATGCGTTACGGTGAAAATCCTCAACAAGATGCCGATTTCTATCAAAAAGCCTTGCCAACGGATTACTCCATTGCATCAGCGAAACAGCTCAACGGTAAGGAATTGTCCTTCAACAATATTCGCGATGCAGACGCTGCTATCCGTATTATTCGCGATTTCAAAGAACGTCCAACGGTTGTAGCTCTCAAACACATGAATCCATGTGGAATCGGTCAAGCTGATGACATCGAGACTGCTTGGGACTACGCTTATGAGTCTGACCCAGTTTCTATCTTTGGTGGAATCGTCGTTCTTAACCGTGAGGTAGATGCTGCGACAGCTGAGAAGATGCACGGCGTTTTCCTTGAAATCATCATCGCACCAAGCTATACGGATGAAGCACTAGCTATTTTGACCAACAAAAAGAAAAACTTGCGCATTCTTGCCTTGCCGTTTGACGCACAAGATGCTAGTGAAGTGGAAGCAGAATACACAGGTGTTGTCGGTGGGCTCCTCGTTCAAAACCAGGACGTGATCAAAGAAAGCCCAGCTGACTGGCAGGTGGTAACCAAACGCCAACCAACCGAGATAGAAGCAACCGCCCTTGAGTTCGCTTGGAAAGCTATCAAGTATGTCAAATCAAACGGTATCATCGTAACTAACGACCACATGACATTGGGTGTTGGGCCAGGTCAAACTAACCGTGTGGCCTCTGTTCGTATTGCCATCGACCAAGCCAAAGACCGCCTTGACGGCGCTGTTCTTGCTTCAGATGCCTTCTTCCCATTTGCGGATAACGTGGAAGAAATCGCTAAGGCAGGGATCAAGGCCATCATCCAGCCAGGTGGATCAGTACGAGACCAAGAGTCTATCGAAGCTGCTGATAAATACGGCTTGACTATGGTCTTCACAGGCGTGAGACATTTTAGACATTAAGAAAATAAAAGGGAAGAAAACAGTTTCTTTCCTTTTTTTGCTTTAAAAGCGAAACGAAACAAGATTAAAACGAACGTTTATGGTATAATATTAGTAAATAATTCGCAAAAGAGGTTGAAAGATGAAGCTGTTAGTTGTCGGCTCGGGTGGCCGTGAACATGCCATTGCTAAGAAGTTGCTTGAGTCAAAAGACGTTGAAAAAGTCTTTGTAGCTCCTGGGAATGACGGGATGACTCTGGATGGTCTGGAATTGGTAAATATCTCTATTTCCGAACATTCTAAATTGATTGAGTTTGCAAAAGCCAACGATATTGCTTGGTCCTTTATTGGTCCAGATGACGCCCTTGCGGCTGGGATTGTGGATGAGTTCAATGCAGCTGGTCTCAAGGCTTTTGGTCCGACTAAAGCTGCGGCTGAGCTGGAGTGGTCCAAGGATTTTGCTAAGGAAATCATGGTCAAATACGACGTTCCGACAGCAGCCTATGGGACCTTCTCAGATTTCGAGGAAGCCAAGGCCTATATCGAAGAAAAAGGCGCTCCAATCGTAGTCAAGGCAGACGGTTTGGCCCTTGGGAAAGGTGTCGTCGTTGCGGAGACAGTCGAGCAAGCAGTAGAAGCCGCTCACGAGATGCTTTTGGACAATAAATTCGGAGACTCAGGTGCGCGTGTGGTTATCGAGGAATTCCTTGACGGGGAGGAGTTCTCACTCTTTGCCTTTGTCAATGGTGACAAGTTCTATATCATGCCAACGGCTCAGGATCACAAACGTGCTTATGATGGCGACAAGGGGCCCAACACTGGTGGGATGGGTGCCTATGCGCCAGTTCTTCACTTGTCACAGAGCGTGGTTGACACAGCGGTTGACACCATTGTCAAGCCAGTCCTCGAAGGCATGATTAAAGAAGGTCGTCCTTATCTTGGTGTACTTTATGCCGGTCTTATCTTGACAGCTGATGGGTCCAAAGTCATCGAGTTCAACGCTCGTTTTGGAGATCCTGAAACGCAAATCATCTTGCCTCGTTTGACATCTGACTTTGCACAAAATATTACTGATATCCTCGATGGCAAGGAGCCAGCTATTACTTGGACGGATAAGGGTGTGACACTAGGTGTGGTTGTAGCATCAAACGGCTACCCACTCGCTTATGAGAAAGGTGTCAAGCTTCCTACCAAGACAGAAGGCGACATCATCACTTACTATGCCGGAGCTAAATTTGCTGAAAATGGGCAAGACCTTCTTTCAAACGGAGGCCGTGTTTACATGCTGGTTACCACAGCTGATACCGTCAAAGACGGCCAAAACACCATCTACAGCCAACTCGACAAACAAAACACAGAAGGCCTCTTTTATCGTACGGATATCGGAAGCAAGGCAATTAGATAAAGATATAAGAAAAGGCGACGCAGTCGCCAAACACGACAATGGTCGCCGTGGTGAAAAGACCAGAACAGTATCTGTTCTGGTCTAGGGAAAATTTGAGACCTTAGGCTCAAATTTTAGGAATGAAACCGAAGGTTTGCTTCCGTCCCCACACCTAAGACCATTATCAAAAAAGAAGAAAAAGGAAAAATTATGACTAAACCAATTATTTCCATCATCATGGGCTCAAAATCCGACTGGGCAACCATGCAAAAAACAGCAGAAGTCCTAGACCGCTTCGGTGTAGTCTACGAAAAGAAAGTTGTCTCTGCCCACCGCACACCTGACCTCATGTTCAAACATGCTGAAGAAGCACGGAGTCGTGGTATCAAGGTCATTATTGCAGGTGCGGGTGGCGCTGCTCACTTGCCAGGTATGGTAGCTGCCAAAACAACCCTTCCTGTCATTGGTGTACCAGTCAAATCACGTGCTCTTAGTGGTGTGGACTCGCTCTACTCTATCGTTCAGATGCCGGGCGGAGTGCCTGTTGCGACCATGGCTATTGGTGAAGCAGGTGCGACAAATGCGGCTCTATTTGCCCTCCGTCTCTTGTCAGTAGAGGATCAGGCTATCGAGACAGCTTTGGCAGATTTCGCAGAAGAACAAGGAAAAATTGCAGAGGAGTCTACAAATGAGCTCATCTAAAACAATCGGAATTATCGGTGGCGGTCAGCTGGGTCAGATGATGGCCATTTCTGCTATCTACATGGGGCACAAGGTTATCGCTCTAGATCCAGCAGCGGATTGCCCGGCCTCCCGTGTGGCGGAAATCATCGTGGCGCCTTATAATGATGTGGACGCCCTCCGTCAGTTGGCAGAGCGTTGCGATGTCCTGACCTATGAGTTTGAGAATGTCGATGCTGACGGTTTGGATGCCGTTATCAAAGACGGTCAGCTCCCACAAGGAACAGACCTACTTCGCATTTCCCAAAACCGGATTTTTGAGAAGGACTTTCTTTCCAACAAGGCTCAAGTCACTGTGGCCCCATACAAGGTCGTGACTTCAAGCCAAGACTTGGCAGATATTGACCTATCGAAAAACTATGTTCTCAAGACTGCGACTGGTGGCTATGATGGGCATGGACAAAAGGTCATTCGCTCAGAAGCAGATTTAGAAGAAGCCTATGCACTAGCGGATTCAGCAGATTGCGTTTTAGAAGAATTCGTCAATTTCGACCTTGAAATTTCTGTCATTGTATCAGGAAATGGCAAGGACGTGACAGTTTTCCCGGTTCAGGAAAATATCCACCGCAACAATATCCTGTCTAAGACCATCGTGCCAGCTCGCATTTCAGAAAATCTAGCTGAAAAAGCCAAAGCTATGGCTGTGCGAATCGCAGAACAACTCAACTTGTCTGGAACCCTTTGCGTGGAAATGTTTGCAACAGCTGATGACATCATCGTCAATGAAATTGCCCCGCGTCCACATAACTCAGGGCACTACTCTATTGAAGCCTGCGACTTCTCGCAGTTTGATACCCATATTTTAGGTGTTCTGGGAGCACCATTGCCAGCTATCCAACTACATGCCCCAGCAGCTGTCATGCTTAATGTTCTCGGCCAGCATGTCGAGGCTGCTGAAACATATGTGACAGAAAATCCAAGCGCCCACCTTCACATGTATGGTAAAATAGAAGCGAAGCACAACCGCAAGATGGGACATGTGACTTTGTTTAGTGATGTACCAGATGAGGTTGAGGAATTTGGGAAAGGGATTGATTTTTAAGTGAAAATAGCGATTCTAGGACTTGGAGTGATCGGGACTACTTATGCCTATGCTTTTCAAAAAGCAGGTCATCAAGTGGAACACGTACTGAGAGATAGTAAGAAAAACAATGCTCCCAAGGAGTTGTTGGTTGATCTGCTAGATGGCCGTTATCATTCCAAAGGTGAGAACAAACACGACACCTATGAGGTTCATGTGGCGGAAACTGATTCGGAATATGATTTTATTTTTCTGAGTGTGCGTCATGGGTTTGTCAAAGAAGCTGTGGAAACCTTGCGAAAAAATAATATCAAAGGCACACTTGTTTTCTTCTGTAATTTCTGGGATACTCGAAAAGAGGTACAGGAGTGGGCAGGAGATTACGACTATATTCTGTCTTTTCCGACAGCGGGTGGTCATATGCAGGAGGACCATTTAGATGGCGTCTTGTTTGACCATTTAATGCTAGAAGGTGAGCAAAGAGCACAGATCTCTAACTATGCTGATTTGACGGCTTTACTGACTTCTGCAGATTTGAAGTGGGAAGTTCCTCATGATATGGTCGAGTGGATTTGGATTCACATGGCGATTAATGCAGGTGTCACTTCGACAGCTGCACGTTCAGGGAATCTGGAAAACCCAGAAGAATTGGCTTTGAACTTGATGAATAGTTCTTCGGAATTATCATTGGCCATCAAGGCCATTCGAGAGGCTTTGAAAGTCGTAGAAGCACGTGGTGTAAATTTGAAGCTTTATAAAGCTGAACTCTTACCTTACAAAATTCCCTCATGGATTGCAGGAAAAGCCATGAAAATCATGTTTGCGAAAAATGAGTTGACACGAAAAATTATGACCTTGCACAATGATAAACAGGACATCTTCTACTGTTGTCAAAGTGTTTATCAGACCGGTCAGGAGTTAGGTGTGAAGATGCCTATTCTGGAAGCAAATATGAAGGGCATTTCGGTTTAGGAGGTTTTATGCTTCAACTCATCGTCAACGCATTTGTCGAAAAAGAGAAGACTGGAGCAGTCGTCGAAGTCTTGTATGCTAGTAGCGATCACGAAAAAGTGAAAGCTAAGTATGAAGAGCTAGTTGAAAAACACCCTGAAAACTATTTAGCCATCTACGATTTACCGCTGGATACGGATTTTAATACACCGAATCATTATCCATCTGTATGGATTGGGAAAGAAGAATTTGAATAAAGTGATGACCACTTGCTAACTGATGTGAAACATCAACAGAAAGGAAAAGAAAACATGATTGATAGATATAGCCGCCCAGAAATGGCGAACATTTGGAGTGAAGAAAATAAATACCGTGCTTGGCTTGAGGTGGAAATCTTGGCTGACGAGGCATGGGCTGAGTTGGGGGAAATCCCTAAGGAAGATGTGGCTTTGATTCGCGAGAAAGCGGACTTTGACATCGACCGTATTTTGGAAATCGAGCAGGAGACGCGCCACGACGTAGTGGCTTTCACACGTGCGGTTTCTGAGACGCTTGGTGAAGAGCGTAAGTGGGTTCACTATGGTTTGACTTCTACTGATGTGGTGGATACGGCCTACGGTTACCTTTACAAGCAGGCCAACGACATCATTCGTCGTGACCTTGAAAACTTCACTAACATCATCGCTGAAAAGGCAAAAGAACACAAGTTCACTATCATGATGGGTCGTACTCACGGGGTGCACGCTGAGCCGACGACTTTTGGTCTCAAGCTTGCGACTTGGTACAGCGAAATGAAGCGTAACATCGAGCGTTTCGAGCATGCGGCTGCAGGTGTGGAGGCTGGTAAAATTTCTGGTGCGGTTGGGAACTTTGCTAATATCCCACCATTCGTTGAAAAATACGTCTGCGACAAATTGGGTATCCGTGCTCAAGAAATCTCTACACAGGTCCTTCCTCGTGACCTTCACGCTGAGTACTTTGCAGTTCTTGCTAGCATCGCAACTTCTATCGAGCGTATGGCAACGGAAATCCGTGGTCTTCAAAAATC
Source organism: Streptococcus infantis (assembly GCF_015546995.1). Classification (GTDB taxonomy): domain Bacteria; phylum Bacillota; class Bacilli; order Lactobacillales; family Streptococcaceae; genus Streptococcus; species Streptococcus infantis_J. The sequence goes on along the minus strand of NZ_JADMUH010000024.1, from coordinate 5,017 downwards.
TGAGCAACGCGAAGTAGAAGAGTTCTTTGCTAAAGGGCAAAAAGGGTCTTCAGCAATGCCCCACAAACGCAATCCAATCGGTTCTGAAAACATGACAGGTTTGGCGCGTGTTATCCGCGGTCACATGGTAACAGCTTATGAAAACGTAGCCCTTTGGCACGAACGTGATATCTCTCACTCATCAGCAGAGCGCATCATCACACCAGATACAACCATTTTGATTGACTACATGCTCAACCGTTTTGGCAATATCGTCAAGAACTTGACCGTCTTCCCAGAAAATATGATCCGCAACATGAACTCAACCTTCGGTCTTATCTTTAGCCAACGTGCTATGTTGACCTTGATTGAGAAAGGTATGACCCGTGAGCAAGCTTATGACTTGGTGCAACCGAAAACAGCCTACTCTTGGGACAACCAAGTAGACTTTAAACCACTTTTGGAAGCCGATCCAGAAGTAACATCACGTCTGACTCAAGAAGAAATCGACGAAATCTTCAACCCAACTTACTACACCAAACGAGTGGATGAAATCTTCGAACGCATCGGTTTGGGTGACTAATCATAAATCAAAAAAGCGAGAGTGTATCTCGCTTTTTATTTATGCTTAATCTTTTTTCTTGCTAAGTCCATAAGCTGTGAGTGCAGCCATCAAACCTGTAGCAATCAACCATTCTGAACCTTGGCTTCCTGTCTCAGGAAGTTTATTTTCTTTTGCCACAGGAGCTGGGGCTTGATGAAGAGCTTTGTTTTCCTCGGCAGGAACAGTTGCTGGAGCTGGTTTACTTGGAATTTCTAATTTTGGTTTTTCTTCTGCAATAGGAGCCGGTATATTTGGAATCTCTAGTGCTGGTTTTTCTTCCGCAACAGGAGCTAGACCTTTTTCATCTCCCACATGTGTTACAGGAGTCCCAACTTCGATGATTTGAGTAACTGGTTCATGAGCAACAACGCTAGTCACCAATGTTTTCACTTCACTTCCGTCAGCAGCAGTAGACACAGAGTAGAAATGACTACGACGTCCCTTAACACCTTCAGTTACGACACGAGTTTCTCCCTTAGGTAATGCATCAGTTTCACGAGTGATAGTTGTAAACGGAATTTCTTCTTCCTCGATCACAACACGTGGTTTGGCATCTGCAACAGGAGCAACTCCTTCTTCGTCGCCGACATGAGTGACTGGAGTTCCAACTTCGATGATTTGAGTAACTGGTTCATGAGCAACAACGCTAGTCACCAATGTTTTCACTTCACTTCCGTCAGCAGCAGTAGACACAGAATAGAAATGACTACGACGTCCCTTAACACCTTCAGTTACGACACGAGTTTCTCCCTTAGGCAATGTATCAGTTTCACGAGTGATAGTTGTAAACGGAATTTCTTCGTCCTCGATCACAACACGTGGTTTGGCATCTGCAACAGGAGCAACTCCTTCTTCGTCGCCGACATGAGTGACTGGAGTTCCGA
>NZ_JADMUH010000024.1:0-3454 GCF_015546995.1 Streptococcus infantis | reverse complement strand
CCTCGATCACAACACGTGGTTTGGCATCTGCAACAGGAGCAACTCCTTCTTCGTCGCCGACATGAGTGACTGGAGTTCCGATCTCAACTACTTGATTGACAGCTTCTTTTGTGACTTTGCTTTCAAGAACTGTTTCGGTTTCCTTACCATTTTCAGTAGTAACTGAGACGTAGATTGTACGTTCACCTTTGGCACTTTCAGTGACAACTTTTTCTTGTCCTGCTGGAAGGTTAGGATTTTCCTTCTTGACAGTCTCAAATGGGATTTCTTCCGTTCTTGTGATAAGCTCTGGTCGGTTTTCAACGTTGGCAGCAACTTCATTTTCATCAAGGCTTCCTGAGTGAGTTGCAGCTGGTTTGAGACCAAGTCTTGCTGCTTTAAGGTTAGCTACAAGTGTATCCAACTCAGCTTGTTTATTACGGTTGAGATTGTAGTTCAGAGCATCTTTAGCAGCTTTGAGAGCGTCGAGACTTTCTGTGCTATATCCTTCTAAGTTTTCAGGGATTTGAGCAAGTTCATCGCGTAGAGCCTTGTAATCGGCACGGAAGTAGTCTTTGTTGTGATCTGCAAAGGCAGTCATGAGCTCAAAGATTTCTTCTTCTTTGTACTCAGCGCTTGGTCTATCTGCCCAGATAGCTACCATACTACCAACAGTAGGTAGATCAACCTCAGGATATTTAGTTGAAGCTAGCTGGTTGAATGGAGTTTTTTCAGTGTTTTCGATAGCTTTCTTGAGGAAGCCTCCACCATCTTCAGGTTTTTGACCGAGGATATAGTACCAATCTCCATTCGTGTTAAGGAACTTATACCCCTTGCTTGCTAGATATTGAGGAGATGCAAGGTTATAACCCCACCAACCTTTAGACCAGTAAGAGATGATAACATCTTTATCAAACTCAACATCGTCCTTATCTTCATAGTAGAAACCATCGTTAAAGGCCATTGGTTGAAGACCTTTTTCTTTAGCCATGGCAGCTAGACTATTAGCATAATCTGCAAACTTACCATAGAGCCCATACCACTTGAGGTAGTACCAACCTTGAGCGTTAGTAGCATCGTTGGCATACTCGTCTGTACCATAGTTAAAGATCTTAGTCTTGCCTGCAAAGAAGTCCATGTATTTGCCGATAAGGGCTTTTGTAAAGTTCATTGCTTCTTCGTTTTCAAGGTCCATGGTTGTTTTTGAAACCTTGTCAAAGTTAGCTTGAGGGTTTGCAATGCCCAATTTTTCCATAGCGACAAGCATAGCATCCATGTGGCCAGGGCTGTTGATAGCAGGGATAATTCCAATGCCTTTATCCTTAGCATATTGGATAAGCTCAGTGATTTCAGCCTGGTTCAAAGTTGTTCCGTTTGGATCGTCGTAGTAAGATTTTGTTCCTTCAATGATGGCATTTTTTACATCGTCACTTGCATAGGTCTTGCCGTTTGCAGTGATTGTCATGTCATCCAAGAGGAAGCGAAGTCCGTCATTTCCAAGGAGGAGATGAAGGTCAGAGTAACCAAGTTCGCTGGCTTTATCTACGATACGTTTGAGTTGGTCTAGAGTGAAGTATTTACGTCCAGCATCGATTGAGATAACCTTGTTTTTCGCAAGTTTTTCAACTTCACGTTTGGCATCTTCTTCTTTTTGAGCTTCTGGTGTGAAGGTTAAGTTGCTAACGGCTTCTTGGAGTTTTGCAATTGCTTGGTCAATGCTATCTTGTTCAGCGCGACTAAGGTTGCTATCAAGAGAGCGAATGGCTTTTTCAGCTTCTTTAACGGCAGCAATACTTTCTTCAGTATAGCGACTAAGGTCAGTTGGTACTTCTTTAAGAGCTTGTTCAGCAGACTCGTAGTCAGCGGCGAAATATTCAGCATTTGAGTTCGCGAATTGACGCATGAGTTTGAAGAGGCGAGATGGAGAGTAGCGGGCAGATGGAGTATCAGCCCAAGCAGCTACCATACCCCCGATAATAGGGATATCAGCACCTTCAGTTTTTGGAACAGAAGTAATCGGTGTGCTCTTAATACCGTTCAAACCTTGGTCTAGGTTATACCAACCTTGTCCATCGGCATTACGGCCGAGAACGTAGTACCAGGCATCATTAGTATTGAGGATTTCGTGCCCTTTTTCAACAAGTAGTTTAGAAGAAGCGACATCGTAACCGCCCCAGCCACCAGTCCACATAGACACGATGATGTCTTTGTCAAAGGTACCAAAAGTAGTATCGCTATTATAGTAGATACCGTCATTGAAGGCCATTGGTTTCAGACCGTGAGATTTGACGATACGAGCTAGGTCATTAGCATAGGCGATGAATTTATCATAACCCTTGTCTGGGAAACCATCTTCTGGATACCATTTATAGGCTTGAAGTACACTCCATCCTTTGGCATCGGTAGCATCATTAGCATACTCATCCAAACCGATGTTAAAGATTTCAGACTTGCCCGCAAAGTAAGCAGCGTATTTATCAATCAAAGCTTTTGTAAAGGCAACAGCCTTTTCGTTGTCAAGGTCTACTGTACGTTCTGATTCTTTTCCAAAGTAGTTGAAGTTAGGCTTTTCAATGCCAAGCTCTTTCATGGCATTGAGGATAGCATCCATGTGACCAGGGCTGTTAACTGTTGGGATAAGGCCGATACCTTTATCTTTAGCATAGTTAATCAAGTCGGTCATTTGGCTTTCAGTTAGGTGATTACCATTTGGATCGTTGTAATAGGCATTTGTTCCATTTTCAACAGCACGTTTGACATCATCGCTTGCGTAAGTTTTGTCACCTACAGTTAGAGACATATCATCAAGCATGAAGCGCAAGCCATCATTTCCGACTAAAAGGTGAAGATCAGTATAGCCATAGTGTTTTGCTTTGTCGATGATTTCTTTCAGTTGGTCTGGAGAGAAGTATTTACGTCCAGCATCGATAGAAACAATTTTCTTTTTAGCCAGTTTTTCATTCACTTGAGCTGCTCGTTCTGTAGCGACTGCGGGTGCTTCGACCTTAGCAACTTCTTTGTTTTCTTCTTTTTCAGATTCTGTCTTCTTAGCTTCTTCAGTTACTTCTGATTTAGCTGGAGTTTCTTCTGCTGTGACAGGCTCTGCTACGGCAGGTGCAGGAGCAACTTCAACTTTTGGAGCTTCAGTAGTTGCTACTGGAGCAGCTGGAGTAGCATTTTCTGTTGTTGGAGCAGTCTCGAGTTTTTCTTCACTCGTCGGTGGAGTGATTTCTCCAGTAGTTTGGGCAGCAGGCTGATTTTCTGTTGGAGTAGGTACGACTCCGTCAGCAGCAACGGCCTGCGCCTGAAAGGCAAAGCCGATCAATACAGAAGCCGCTCCGACTGCATATTTACGAATAGAGAAGCGCTGTTTATTTTCTGGTTTCATTAAAAAACCTCCCCTTTTATATTTTTGATAGCGTTTTCACATACTAACTCTATTTTATGTTCTAACTAAAATAAAGTCAAGTTTTTG
>NZ_JADMUH010000023.1 GCF_015546995.1 Streptococcus infantis | reverse complement strand
TTATTTAATAGAAATCCTAAACTTTTCTTTTTCATAATAATCTCCCTAAAGAAGCCACCAAATCAGGTGGCTTTTTTGTTTGTAGGCTGGATTTTTGCTATAATAGGAGCATGAGTAGAATTTTAGATAATGAAATTATGGGTGATGAGGAGTTGGTAGAACGTACCCTCCGTCCCCAATATTTACGTGAATATATCGGTCAAGACAAGGTCAAGGATCAGCTTCAAATCTTTATCGAGGCAGCAAAAATGCGTGATGAGGCGCTGGATCATGTTCTTTTGTTTGGCCCTCCAGGTCTCGGGAAAACAACCATGGCTTTTGTCATTGCCAATGAATTGGGAGTTAATCTCAAGCAGACGTCTGGTCCTGTCATCGAAAAAGCAGGTGATTTGGTAGCGATTTTGAATGACTTGGAGCCAGGAGATGTTCTTTTTATTGATGAGATTCATCGCTTGCCCATGTCGGTAGAAGAGGTGCTATACAGTGCCATGGAAGACTTCTACATTGACATCATGATTGGTGCAGGAGAAGCTAGCCGTAGTGTCCATCTAGATTTGCCACCATTTACCTTGATTGGTGCGACAACTCGAGCTGGGATGCTTTCAAATCCTCTTCGTGCCCGTTTTGGGATTACAGGCCACATGGAATATTATACCCATACTGATTTGACAGAGATTGTCGAGCGGACGGCAGATATCTTTGAGATGGAAATCACCCATGAGGCTGCATCTGAGTTAGCTTTACGCAGTCGTGGAACTCCTCGTATCGCCAATCGTCTTCTCAAGCGCGTGCGTGACTTTGCCCAGATTATGGGCGATGGCTTGATTGATGATGTGATTACGGATAAGGCCTTGACTATGCTGGATGTAGACCATGAAGGTTTGGACTATGTAGACCAGAAAATCCTTCGCACCATGATTGAGATGTATGGCGGCGGTCCTGTCGGTCTAGGAACTCTTTCGGTTAATATCGCCGAAGAGCGTGAGACAGTAGAGGATATGTATGAACCTTACCTGATCCAGAAAGGATTTATCATGCGAACTCGTTCAGGACGAGTTGCGACAGCCAAGGCTTATGAGCATTTGGGGTATGAATATATTGAAAAATGAGACTGAAATTTTAGACTCTTTTAGGGAAAATCCTGACATGATGGCTATTCTGACTGCCATCCGTGACTTGGAGTTGAACGATTCCTGGTTAGCAGCTGGTTCGGTTCGAAATTTTATCTGGAATCTTTTGTCAGAGAAACCAGCCTTTGACCGTGAAACGGATGTGGACGTCATTTTCTTTGACCCAGAGGTGAGTTATGAAGAAACGCTGACAATAGAAAACAAGTTGAGAGAGGACTTCCCCCAGTATCAGTGGGAGTTGAAAAATCAAGTCTATATGCATCAGCATAGTCCCCATACGGAACCGTATGTGAATTCCTGTGACGCTATGAGTAAATATCCCGAACGTTGTACGGCGATAGGTCTTCGCTTGCAAGCTGACGCAACTTTAGAGCTCTTTGCTCCTTATGGTTTAGAGGATATTTTGAACTTTCAGGTTTCTCCAACTCCCCATTTTTTAGAAAATCAAGACCGGATGAAGCTTTATCAACAGCGTTTATCTAAGAAAAATTGGCGAGAAAAATGGAAAAATCTCACATTTAAAAATACTTAAGGAAACTTTAAGATAGGAGCTGTATACTTATCTCATAAGTTAAGAAAACCTTAACTTATACTCCTAAAACTTTTTCATAATAATCTCCCTATAAAAAAATTAAGTCGCCCAATCAGGCGGCTTTTTTTGTTGTGAACATGAGATAAGGATAGTTCTAAACAAGGGCAAACACCAGAGAAATGTTGACAAAGGTCAAAGATTTCTCTAGTATAAGAAGTAAGGCTAGAGATTTTCTGAGAATAGAGTAAATGGAAGTCCATTGGTTTGAGAAAGAGATGTTGAAAAATGACTAAAAGAATGAAAAACAATAGGAAACTAGTTAATCTAGGCTTGTATCAAAACAAAATAGTCTATTATGACTTAAAAGAAAAGAAACTTTACTTTTCAATTCTCGAGAGAACATCTAAGAATCACCATTACTATACTCTTGGACTCACTTTGCTATCTCTCCCCATTATTCGATTGCTGAATGGTTTAACCATTTTTGATATCCCTACTATCAAATATTCTAGCTTCATTCTATGTTCCTGTCTTTCCTTGCTCATAGGGAAATTTGTAGTTGACTATTATGACAAAGACTTGGACTTATATCCTGCATTGTTTACAGATATTGAGTACGCAGAATTTTTAGAAATAGCAAAGAAAAATGGAACTCTTGCTTTCGTATTTAATATTATTAGTAGTGTCAGTTTGATAGGTTGCTTGATAGTTTACCTAGTCTATGCAAAGTTTTTAGGATTGCTGATTTATTCGGTTCTCTTATTCATTCTCTACATCTGTGTGGTCAATAATGTACATAGACGGAATAAAGTGATTAAAAAACTACTTTAGTTAACGATTCACTAATAAAGGACTTCCGTATTTCCCTTATGATTTGGTTGCGGAAGGTGAGAAGGAATAGTAAGTCTCGTGGAGTACTATGAATAAAATTTTTAAAAAAGATTGGAGTAAATATGAGTAACAAAGTATCAATTATGCAAGAGATGTTTAAAAAAGAAGGTTCAGATGAACTCGTTCCTGCAGTAACCATTATCTTGGATGGGCAAATTAGAAATATCATTGATGCCCTAACAGAACAGAATGGCTATAAAGGCTATCCAGAAGCTATTTCAGAAATTCTTTTCAAAGGGATAGAAAGTATGATAAAAAATAAATCCGGGAAAGCAAATACAAGAAAAAGAGAGCGAAAGGCGCTCTCTTTTTATGATATAATAGCCCTATGAGATTAGATAAATTTTTAGTTGCCTGTGCTGTCGGGAGTCGGACCGAGGTAAAAAACTTTCTAAAGGCTGGGCGCGTGACGGTCAATGGCGAGAAAGAAAAATCTGCCAAGCTACAAATTGATGAAGAGACAGACGAGATTTGTTTTGACGGACAAAAGCTAGACTACGAGGAGTTTGTTTACTATATGATGAACAAGCCCCAGGGCGTTATCTCAGCGACTGAAGATCCTAAACACAAGACTGTTTTGGATTTGTTGGATGACTATGCACGTGCCAAGGAAGTTTTCCCGGTAGGGCGCTTGGATATCGATACGCATGGACTCTTGCTCTTGACCAATGATGGCAAGCTGGCTCATGCTCTTCTTTCACCAAAACGTCATGTGGATAAAACCTATCTAGCGCAAGTCAATGGAATCATGACGGATGAAGACATTGAGACATTTGCGCAAGGAATTCCGCTCAAGGACTTTACCTGTCAGCCTGCCAAACTGGAGCTTGTGTCTATTGATACGGAAAAGGATCAAAGCCTGGTCCGAGTGACCATTGCAGAAGGGAAATTTCACCAGGTCAAACGGATGGTGGCCTACTGTGGTAAAGAAGTTGTGGACTTGCAACGTTTAACCATGGGAACTTTGACCTTGGATGAGGATTTGAAAAGTGGAGAATGGCGTCGTTTAAGCAAGGAAGAGCTAGAAGGCTTGCTTAAAAGTGTTCAATAAACTGGATAATAGGAAAAGGTAGGGGAAATGTCCCTGCCTTTTTCAGTTTTTGGTTGCTTCCTTTGTGAAAAGAGTTATAATAGACAGTAAGAAAAAAGGAGGATTTTATGAACGCGATTCAAGAATCATTTACAGATAAATTATTTGCTAACTATGAAGCAAATGTAAAATACCAAGCTATCGAAAATGCTGCCAGTCACAATGGAATTTTTGCAGCCCTTGAGCGTCGTCAAAGCCATGTAGACAACACACCTGTTTTCTCACTTGACTTGACTAAGGACAAGGTCACTAACCAGAAAGCATCTGGCCGTTGCTGGATGTTTGCGGCACTTAATACTTTCCGCCACAAACTCATCTCTCAATACAAACTTGAAAACTTTGAATTGTCACAAGCCCACACCTTCTTCTGGGACAAGTATGAAAAATCTAATTGGTTCTTGGAGCAAGTGATTGCGACTGCTGACCAAGAATTGACAAGCCGCAAGGTTAGCTTCCTACTCCAAACTCCACAACAAGATGGTGGTCAGTGGGATATGGTAGTTTCTCTCTTTGAGAAATACGGTGTCGTTCCTAAGTCTGTTTATCCAGAGTCTGTTTCATCTAGTAGTAGCCGTGAGCTCAATGCAATCCTTAACAAATTGCTTCGTCAAGATGCTCAAATCTTGCGTGACCTCTTGGCTTCTGGCGCTGGCCAAGCAACTGTTCAAGCCAAGAAAGAAGACCTCTTGCAAGAAATCTTTAACTTCCTTGCTATGTCATTGGGGCTCCCACCACGTCAATTTAACTTTGCTTATCGCGATAAGGATGACAACTACCAAAGCGAAAAAGGCATCACTCCACAAGAGTTTTACAAGAAATATGTTGACCTTCCACTAGAAGACTATGTTTCTGTGATCAATGCTCCAACTGCTGATAAACCATATGGCAAATCCTATACAGTTGAGATGTTGGGAAATGTTGTTGGTAGCCGTGCAGTTCGCTACATTAACGTACCGATGGAACGCTTGAAGGAATTGGCCATTGCCCAAATGCAAATAGGAGAAACTGTTTGGTTTGGTTCAGATGTCGGCCAGCTCAGCAACCGTAAAGCAGGAATCCTTGCGACAGATGTCTATGATTTTGAATCAAGTATGGATATTCAACTCACTCAAGACAAGGCTGGACGTTTGGACTACAGCGAAAGCTTGATGACCCACGCTATGGTCTTGACAGGTGTTGATTTGGATGAAAATGGTAAATCAACTAAGTGGAAAGTTGAAAACTCATGGGGAGACAAGGTCGGAACAGATGGTTACTTTGTTGCTTCAGATGCTTGGATGGACGAATATACTTACCAAATCGTTGTCCGTAAAGAATTGCTGACAGCAGAAGAACAAGCTGCCTATGAAGCAGAACCAATCGTTCTTGCACCATGGGATCCAATGGGTGCCTTGGCAGAATAATTAAAGATAAAAAGAATCAGGTGATAAACCTGATTCTTTTTTGTTTATACATTCTCGTCGAGATTACATGATACCGAAGAAACGAGCTGCGATACCAACTGCAAAGAGAGCAAGGATGATTGTGATTGGAGATACTTTTTTCTTAAGCAACCACATGCAAAGGAAAGTAAGGAGAAGTCCCATCAATCCTGGGATCAATGAGTTCAACTGTCCTTGAAGGGTTTGTGGTTGAACGCTATCCAAGCTCATACCACTAAGTGCTTGACCAAGAATTCCCTTCAATTCTCCACCTGTAACAGCACCTTCTGGGAAGTTGATGTAGGCACCTTCTGATAATTGTTTACCTGGAAGGTTGATAGTGAAGTTGATGGATACCCAACGTTGTACAAGAACGGCAAGGATAAACATACCAAGGATAGAAGCTCCTTTAGTGATGTCTTTCAAGATACCACCTGACATGTCTTTAGTGATTTCAGATCCAGCCTTGTAACCAAACTCTTGTGTGTACCAAAGGAAAGACATACGGATTGCATTCCATCCAAAGAAGAAGAGGAGTGGTCCAACGATGTTACCAGTTGCAGCAAGTGATGCACCAAGGGCACCAAGGATCGGACGAACTGTAAACCAGAAGACTGGGTCACCAATACCAGCAAGAGGTCCCATCATACCAATCTTAACACCTTGGATAGCAGCGTCATCGATTTCAGTACCGTTAGCGCGTTCTTCTTCAAGTGCAAGAGTAACCCCCATGATTGGAGCAGCTACGTATGGGTGAGTGTTGAAGAATTCAAGGTGACGCTCAAGAGCAGCTGCTTGGTCTTCTTTTTTAGTGTAAAGTTTCTTGATAGCTGGGATCAAAGAATAAGCCCAACCCAAGTTTTGCATACGTTCGTAGTTCCAAGAACCTTGAAGGAATTGTGAACGCCACCAAACTTTTTGGCGATCTGATTTTGATAATTGAATTTTTTCAGCCATGATTGTTCCCCTTTCTAGTAGTCTTCTAGGATATCACCGATTGGATCGTTAGAAGTTGCAGCTCCTCCGCCACCGTTTCCACCTTGTTTAGAAAGGTTGAGGTAGATGAAGGCAAGGGCAACACCGATGACACCAAGGGCAATCAAAGTCAATTGAGAGATTGCTGCAAGAGCAAAACCGATAGCAAAGAATGGCCATACTTCACGAGTAGCCATCATGTTGATAACCAAAGCGTAACCAACGGCAACGACCATGGCACCACCGACAGCCATACCACCGTTCAACCAGTCTGGCATTAATTTAAGAGCATCTTGAACAGCAGAAGCAGGGATAGCAATAAGGAAGGCTGCAGGAATCGCGATACGAAGACCTTGAAGAACAAGGGCAAAGTAGTGAGCGCGTTCAACAGCTGCAATGTTTCCTTCTTTAGCAGCAGCGTCAGCAGTGTGAACCAAACCAACTGAGATTGTACGAACAATCATAGTCAAGAAAAGTCCAGCTACGGCAAGAGGGATTGCAGTTGCAGTTGCGACTGCGATACCTTCAGTAGTAAAGTTACCACCTTTAATCATGATGATTGCAGCAGCAACAGAAGCAAGAGCAGCGTCAGGAGCTACGGCAGCTCCGATGTTTGCCCAACCAAGAGCGATCATTTGAAGTGATCCACCAAGCATAACCCCAGCTTCGAGGTTACCAGTTACAAGCCCGATAAGGGTACATGCTACGATTGGTTGATGGAATTGGAATTGGTCGAGGATACCTTCAAGACCTGCGAAGAAGGCAACAACTACAACCAAGATAGCAGAAATGATTGAAATATCTGACATGGTTTTATTCCTTTTCTATTTAATGTAAATTATTGAACGTTAGCTTTGCTAATCAAGTCAAACAAATCTTTTTTCGTGTCGTTTGGTACTTTACGTACGTCAAATTCAACACCAAGGTCACGCATTTTTTCAAATGTAGCAACGTCTTCTTTGTCCATTGACAATACGTTGTTGACCATTGTTTTACCAGTTGAGTGAGCCATAGATCCTACGTTAAGAGTCTTGATTGGTACACCGCCTTCGATAGCACGGAGGGCATCTTGTGGTGTTTCAAACAAGATAAGGGCGTGTGTGTTACCAAAACGAGGGTCTTTTGCAACCTCAATCAATTTTTGGATTGGAACAACGTTAGCCTTCACTCCGTTTGGAGCTGCTTGTTTGATCAATTCTTTACGAAGGTCATCTTTAGCAACGTTATCTGAAGCAACGATGATACGGTCTGCTTTTGAATCTGGTGTCCAAGCAGTTGCGACTTGCCCGTGAAGGAGACGTGTGTCAAGACGTGCAAGGTTGATTTTCAATTTACCGTCTCCGATAACAGTTCCTTCTGGAATAGCAGCTTGGGCTACTGGAGCAGCTGCAGCAGTTGCAACTTCCTCAGCTGGGTTTAGCTCTTCTGGAAGAGCCTTGATGCCATCCTTAGCTTCTTTAATGATGTTCGCAGCAACTTTAGCCACTCCGGCATTAGCGTCCATCAGGCGTTCGGTGTAGGCTTGGATTAACATCGGCAAGTTAAGTCCTGTGATGATGGCAAATTTACGCTCAGGATTTTCTCCCATTACGCGGCTAGCTTGGTTAAATGGAGAACCACTCCAAAGGTCAGCCAAGACTAGAACCTCATCTTCTGCGTCAAATGCAGCCACAGCATTGTTGAATTTTGCGTATAAATCATCTGGACCTTCGTTTGGCATAAAGGTTACAACTTGAACCTTTTCTTGTTCACCAAAGATCATAGATCCTGACTGATGAATACCCGCGGCAAATTCACCGTGACTCGCAATAATGATTCCGATACTCATTATTGTCATTCCTCCTTATAAAATGTTTGACTTGTAGTTTAAGAAAACTTTAAGACTCTTTAAGTATAAACCGTTTTCAGCAAAAAATCAACTACTTATAATAAATACTAAAAAGTGGAGGGAGAAGGCCGCTTTAGGGATATTGATATATCAACATCTAGTTGTCTTACCTAGAGAATAGTAAAAAAATTTAATATAAAAAAGTCGTAGTACAGAAATCGACGAACCAAATCGGTATCTTATTTCTAGCCCCCTATACTTCAACCGTTGGATGCTTAAAGAATATGGATAGTAAAATGACGTTTTGTCAATGGTGTTCTTGAGCGTTAAAAAAAGAACTTTAAGTTCAATAAATTGCTATGTCAAAATTTTATTGCTAAAAAACGAGGTGGGGTCTTTTGTCCCTACCTCGTTTTGGAATTTATTATCTATCTTAATGAGTAAAGTCTAGAACCATGCGACCTTGGATGGTACCAGCAGCCATTTCATCAAAGACAGCAATGGCATCTTCGACAGGCCGTTTTTGAACAACTGGAACAACGAGACCTTCAGCACCAAATTGGAAAGCTTCTTCCAAATCTTTACGTGTACCAACAAGGGAACCGATGACCTGAATACCGTCAAGAACTGTTTTAACGATACTTAGATCCATCATTTCAGATGGGAGACCGACAGCTACTACACGACCACCTGCACGAACAGAGTCAACTGCTTGGTTGAAGGCAACTTTTGATACAGCTGTTACGACAGCTGAGTGAGCACCACCGTTTGTTTTTTCCTTGATAAGGCCTGGAACATCTTCGACTTCAAGACCATTAATTACGATATCAGCACCAACTTCTTTAGCTAGAGCAAGTTTATCGTTGTTAATATCTACTGCGATAACATGAGCGTTGAATACTTTTTTAGCGTATTGAACAGCTAAGTTACCAAGTCCTCCAGCACCATAGAGTACAACCCATTGGCCTGGCTCAACTTTTGCTTCTTTAATGGCCTTGTAGGTAGTAACACCGGCACAAGTGATTGAAGAAGCTTGGGCTGGATCGAGACCTTCTGGAACCTTAACAGCATAATCTGCAGTTACGATACATTGTTCTGCCATACCACCATCAACTGAGTAGCCAGCATTTTTAACTGTACGGCAAAGAGTCTCACGCCCAGTTGTACAGTATTCACATGTGCCACAACCTTCAAAGAACCAAGCAATACTGACACGGTCGCCAACTTTTAAGCTCTTAACATCAGGAGCGATTTCTTTTACGATACCAATCCCTTCGTGACCGAGAACACGTCCTGGAACTTTTCCAAAGTCACCATGGGCAACGTGGAGGTCTGTATGGCAAACACCACAATACTCAACTTCAACAAGTGCTTCGCCAGTTTCGAGCGGACGGAGCACTTTTTCTTCAATAGCAACACCAGTGCTTTCTGGATTTACAACAACAGCTTTCATAGCTATCCTCCTTGGTTAGTAGTTGAGGTGCAGAGGAAAAGGGGCTTGCCTTAAATCGTGATTCAAGTGAAGTCAAATTTGAACTGCCCTCTTTTTTGTTTATATGTGAATTATATCACGATATTTAATATAATACAAGGAGATTTATGCAAAAACAGATAAAATCGCTTAACCGGTTGATGAGACTGTGAAATTTGAACAATGATATCTAATGTATTCATATGAAATTTAATATAAAGAGAAACTTGTTTGGCCTCAAATCTAGGGATTGAGCTTACAAACAGATTTTCTAAGATCCATCTCTAGGAGTTTTTGGTATAATAGAGAGTAATTTATTTTCTAGTATGAGAAGTTAGAGTGAGAGGTATGTATGTCCCCTTCAATTCAGTTATTAAAAGACCGCTATTTAAAAAATATCAAAGAAAATCCAGATCTCTACATCGGTATTGAGTTGGAGTTTCCTATCGTTCATACGAAAGGCCAACCTACAGATATTGAAGTCAGCAAGGACTTGTTGCGCTTTTTGGTTGATACTCTCAGTCTGGAAGTTGAAAAGGTAGACCAGGAGGGCAATCCGATTCAACTTGTAGAACCGAAGAGTCAAGATCGGATTTTGTTTGAGGTTTCCTACACGACCTTGGAATTTGCCTTTGGTAGGGCTCAGAATATCCAAGAGGTTGAAGGACGTTTTCAGGCCTATATGAAGGTAATCCAAGAAAAGCTAGGCGAAAAGAATCATGCTATCCAGGGTTGGGGGATTCATCCAAACTGGAATCAAAATGACAATCGACCTGTCGCTTATCCACGCTATCAGATGCTGATGGATTATCTGAGTATGGGGAGTCACCAAGAAAGTGCGCATTTACATGACTTTCCACAATACGGAGCCTTCATCTGCGGGAGTCAAGTCCAGTTGGATGTTTCGACCGCTAACTACCTACGTGTCATCAATGCTTTCACACAGATAGAGGCAGCCAAATCTTTCTTGTTTGCCAATTCTGAGTTCTCTGGAGCAGACTGGAACACCCAGATTTCACGAGATATCTTTTGGGAAGACTCCATGCATGGGATTTATCCAGAGAATGTTGGTGTCAATTCAAAACTCTTCAAAGATGAGGATGATTTCTTTGATTATCTCGACCATTCTGCGATTTTTACGGCAGAAAGAGATGGAGAAACCTACTATTTTTCTCCGATTCGTGCTAGAGATTACTTAGCCACTGATGAGATTCCTGCTTATACTCTAAATGGGAAAGAGACTCTGCTCGCCCCTCAAGAGAAGGATTTCCAAACGCATCGAAGCTACCAGTTTCAAGACTTGACAACAAGAGGGACAGTTGAATTTCGTAGTGTTTGCACCCAGCCACTAGACCGCACTTTTGCTTCAGCAGCCTTTCATCTAGGTTTGTTGGTGAATCTTGACAAGCTTGAAGCTTACCTAGAAACAGCTCCTTTCTTTGAAAGTTTTGGTCGTGACTACAAGTCTTTGAGAAGACAATTTTCTAAGAAGCACCTCACAGATGAAGAAACAGCTGGGATTGTCCAGTTCTCCAAAGACTTGCTAGCGATAGCAGAGCAAGGACTTGAGATGAGAGGTCAGAGTGAAACGACTTATTTAGAACCTTTGAAAGAAGAATTGGACGTATAATTTTCTTATAACGGAAGAATTTTCTGAAAAATCATGTTATAATGAATGAGACTATAGATAAAGGATAGAGATTTATGACATTAGTTTATCAATCAACGCGTGATGCGAACAATACAGTAACAGCCAGCCAAGCGATTTTGCAAGGCCTGGCAACAGATGGAGGCTTATTTACTCCAGTTAGCTATCCAAAGGTTGATTTGGATTTTGAAACATTGAAAGACGCTTCTTACCAAGAAGTAGCTAAGCTTGTCTTGTCAGCCTTCTTGGATGACTTTACAGCAGAAGAGTTGGACTACTGTATCACCAACGCCTATGACAGCAAGTTTGATACACCAGCTATTGCCCCTCTTGTCAAACTTGATGGCCAATACAACTTGGAGCTTTTCCACGGTTCAACCATTGCCTTTAAAGATATGGCCTTGTCTATCTTGCCATACTTTATGACAACAGCTGCTAAGAAACACGGCTTGGAAAACAAAATTGTCATCTTGACAGCGACATCTGGAGATACTGGGAAAGCTGCTATGGCAGGATTCGCGGATGTCCCAGGGACTGAAATTATCGTCTTTTATCCAAAAGATGGTGTCAGCAAGGTACAAGAGTTGCAAATGACCACTCAAACAGGCGAAAATACCCATGTTATCGCTATTGATGGAAACTTTGACGATGCTCAGACTAATGTGAAACATATGTTCAATGATGTGGCTCTTCGTGAGAAATTGGCAGCCAACAAGCTCCAGTTCTCATCAGCTAACTCTATGAATATCGGTCGTTTGGTCCCACAGATTGTCTATTATGTTTATGCCTACGCTCAGCTTGTTAAAACTGGCGAAATTAAGGCTGGTGACAAGGTTAACTTCACCGTACCGACAGGGAACTTTGGAAATATCTTAGCAGCCTTTTACGCAAAACAAATCGGCCTACCAGTTGGCAAGTTAATCTGTGCTTCAAATGACAACAATGTCTTGACAGACTTCTTTAAGACACGTGTTTACGACAAGAAGCGTGAGTTTAAGGTAACAACTAGCCCATCTATGGATATTTTGGTATCTTCAAACTTGGAGCGCTTGATTTTCCATCTTTTGGGGAATGATGCGGTTAAGACAGCTGAACTTATGAATGCCTTGAACACGCAAGGACAATATGAACTAACTGATTTTGATGCAGAGATTCTTGAACTCTTTGCAGCTGAATATGCGACTGAGGAAGAAACAGCGGTAGAAATTAAGCGTGTTTATGAGTCAGATTCTTATATCGAGGATCCACATACAGCGGTTGCCTCAGCAGTTTATAAGAAATACCAAGAGGCTACTGGCGATGCGACTAAGACAGTGATTGCTTCAACAGCTAGTCCCTACAAGTTCCCAGTGGTTGCCGTAGAAGCTGTAACTGGAAAAGCAGGTTTGACTGACTTTGAAGCCTTGGCTCAATTACATGAAATCTCAGGAGTGGCAGTGCCACCAGCAGTTGATGGCCTCGAAATAGCTCCAGTTCGTCACAAGACAACTGTTGCAGCGGCAGATATGCAGGCAGCAGTAGAATCTTATTTAGGACTTTAAAAGAGAGGAAGTAAACTCGGTTGGGAAACTAACTGAGTTTCTTTTCATCAGGAGGAAGGATTGTTTAAGAAAAATAAGGATATTCTCAACATAGCTTTGCCTGCCATGGGTGAAAATTTCTTGCAGATGCTCATGGGGATGGTAGATAGCTACTTGGTAGCTAATCTGGGGTTGATCGCCATTTCGGGTGTGTCTGTAGCTGGAAACATAATCACCATTTATCAGGCTATTTTTATTGCCTTGGGAGCAGCAATTTCTAGTGTGATATCAAAAAGTTTGGGACAGAAAGATCAGTCTAGACTAGCCTATCATGTGACAGAAGCTCTCAAGATTACTCTGCTACTGAGTTTATTTTTAGGAGCCTTGTCCATCTTTGCAGGACAAGAGATGATAGGTCTTTTGGGGACAGAAGAAGCGGTCGCTGAAAGTGGCGGACTTTACCTAGCATTAGTTGGTGGGACAATTGTTCTTCTGGGTTTGATGACTAGTTTGGGTGCCTTGATTCGTGCTACTCATAATCCTCGACTTCCTCTCTATGTGAGTCTATTATCCAATGCCTTGAATATTGTCTTTTCAAGTATGGCTATTTTTATCCTTGATATGGGGATAGCTGGTGTAGCTTGGGGGACTATTTTGTCTCGTTTGGTCGGGGTTGTAATTTTGTGGTCACAATTAAAACTTCCATATACGAGACCAAATTTTGGACTGGACAAAGACTTGCTGACCTTGGCTTTACCTGCAGCGGGAGAACGTCTCATGATGCGAGCTGGTGATGTAGTCATAATTGCCTTGGTTGTTTCCTTTGGGACGGAGGCAGTCGCGGGAAATGCTATCGGTGAAGTTTTGACTCAGTTCAACTATATACCTGCCTTCGGTGTTGCGACAGCAACAGTCATGCAGGTGGCTCGAGCAGTAGGGGAGAATGATTGGGCAAGGGTGGACAGACTAAGTAAACAAACTTTTTGGTTGTCTTTCTTTCTTATGTTGCCTTTAACACTTAGTATCTATGCTCTCGGGACACCACTAAGCTATCTCTACACCAGCGATCCTGTGGCTATCAAAGCCAGTGTTTTAGTGACTCTTTTTTCACTTTTAGGGACTCCTATGACAACGGGAACGGTCATTTATACAGCTGTCTGGCAAGGTTTGGGAAATGCCCGACTTCCCTTTTATGCGACAAGTATTGGAATGTGGTGCATCCGAATTGGGACTGGTTACCTGATGGGAATTGTTCTTGGATGGGGTTTGCCTGGTATCTGGGCAGGAACGCTTTTGGATAATGGTTTCCGTTGGATTTTCCTACGCTATCGTTACAAATCTTATATGACATTGAAAGGATAAAAAATGCAAGAAACGGCTTTTATTTGGGATTTAGACGGGACCTTATTGGACTCCTATGAAGCTATTTTGTCAGGAATTGAGGAGACCTATGCACAGTTTTCCATTCCTTTTGACAAGGAAAAAGTTCGAGCTTTTATCTTGAAATACTCTGTCCAGGATTTACTAGTGCAAGTGGCAGAAGAAAGAGGCTTGGATGTTGATAGGCTCAATCAAGTCCGTGCTCAGAGCTTGGCTGAAAAGAATGCCCAGGTCATCTTGATGCCGGGGACGCGCGAGGTTTTAGCCTGGGCAAATCAGCAAGGAATTCAGCAATTTGTCTACACCCACAAAGGCGATAATGCCTTGACTATTTTACGAGATTTGGGATTGGATGTTTATTTCACAGAAATTTTGACAAGCCAGAGCGGTTTTGCTCGTAAACCAAGTCCAGAAGCAGCGACCTACCTTATCAGCAAATACCATTTAAAACCAGACCGCACCTTTTATATAGGGGACCGTACTTTGGATATCGAGTTTGCTCAAAACAGTGGCATCCAGAGTATCAATTTCCTTGGAACTCCGGTGGATTGCAATCATCAGATTTCTTGTTTAGCGGATATTCCTTCTCTCTCTTTATGAAAGTTTTATGAAAGAGAATATGTCAGCTTTGTGACAAAATTCATACAAACTATTTCAATTAATGTGCTTTGTTACAGAGCTTAGACAGTTTTATTAAATAGCCCCCCAAGGGCTTTTTTTCTTTTTTCTTTATGTTATGATAGAAAGGTACTACATTTGAAAAGGAGTTTGAATAGTATGAAGAAACGAATTATTTTAGCATCAACAGTAGCTCTATCACTTGCCCCTACCTTGGCGACTCAAGCAGAAGAAATTGTATGGTCACCACGTTCAGTTGAGCAAATTCAAAACGATGTTGCTAAAAGCGAAAATAAAACAAGTTACACAATTAAGTACGGAGATACCCTAAGCACGATTGCAGAGGCTTTGGGAGTAGACTTAAATGTCCTTGCAAACTTGAACAAAATCACAAATATTGACTTGATTTTCCCAGAAACTGTACTGACTACAACTGTTAACGAAGATGAAGAAGTAACAGAAGTTGAAGTATACACACCTCAAGAAAACGGTGGTGAAGGAACAACTGCAACAGCAGATTTAACAACGAATCAAGTAACGGTAGATGAGCAAACTGTTCAAGTCGAAGATTTGACACAACCAGTTGAAGAAACAGAAGTTGTAACAGAAACAACAGAAACAACCGAAGTCACTACTGAAGCTACAACTGAAGCTGTAGCAGAAACAACAGTATCTTCAGAAGCAATAACAGAGGCAGTAACAGAAGCACCTGCCACTGAGGAAACAACTACAACGACAGCTGAGCCAACAACAGAAGCAACAACTGAAGCTGTAACAGCAGCGCCTGTAGTGGAAGAAACAACAACACAAGCCACTACTGAAGCAACAACAGAAGCACAGTCAGCACCAGAAACTTACCAAGCTGAACCAAGCCAAGGAGCATCAACAACTTATGCAGCACCAGCGGCACCTGATTATGCAAGTATTGCAGCTTCAAAATCAGAAAATGCAGGTCTTCAACCACAAACGGCTGCCTTTAAAGAAGAAGTAGCTAACTTGTTTGGTATCACATCATTTAGTGGTTACCGTCCAGGAGATCCAGGTGACCACGGAAAAGGTCTAGCGATTGATTTCATGGTCCCAGTTAGCTCAGCTCTCGGTGATCAAATTGCAGATTATGCTATCCAAAATATGGCTAGCCGTGGAATCAACTACATCATCTGGAAACAACGTTTCTACGCACCATTTGATAGCAAATACGGACCAGCTTACACTTGGAATCCAATGCCAGACCGTGGTAGTGTTACAGAAAATCACTATGACCACGTTCACGTATCTATGAACTAAGAATAATAAGAAGCTATGCATTTAAAAGTGTAGCTTCTTTTTTTGTAAAAATAGTATTTACAAGTGAAAAAAAATATCAAACATGATAAAATGTAAGCGAATACAAAACTATACCAGCGATTTTAAGCATAGAGAGAAAGGATGATAAAGATGACAAAACGATTAAAAACTCCATTTGAGAAAACAAGAGATGATTTTGAAGAGGAATTTTGCGGAGAAATTGTTGAGCTCTTGATTTTTACCTTCCAAAATGTAAGTGGAGCAATCTCCTTAAAAGATGGATGCAAGGTACCGTCAGTAAATTTTAAAGCTAGTGTCAATGTCGCAACCCAGGAATTCTCTGAACGTGAAGGACGTTTGGAATGGCTCCTGACTCCAGAAGAATTTGAAGAAAAGCGATGGGGATTTAGTTTTGAACCCTACAAAATTCATCGGATCAAATGTCAAAAACGCCCCTTCATGGAACTAGAGCCATATATGTCAGAAGTAGCTAACAACTGCTATCGTTTGCTGGAATATTTAGATGACCAATCCACGGATGCTAGATTAGAGACCTTGATTGAAACCTATCAAAAACCAGTCATCATTCAAGACGATATTGGTGAATTCACCTTAAATAGAGCCTATTCTTGGTTTGAAGGCTTCATCACTTATGAGGGCGGTAAGATTCATGCTATCTTTGTTGCGGATGCAGATGAAAGTCTTCCTCCAAGTTCTTTCGATGATCTAAAGAAATTTATGGAAACCTTCCAAGTCCAAGATGCTCGGATTAAAGACTATATTGTCAAAGAACTGTGGGAAGCAGCTCAAGACTGGATAGATTCGGATGAAAATGATGTGGAGTTAACAGAAGAGTATTTCACCAACTCACTTTCCTTGAGTGAACTATCGATCAACGAAGATGGGGAATTGACCCTCTACTATGATGATAGCGAGGAAATTTTTGCAGGCCATGCCATTGAAGTCGTCATTGATAAAGAGGGAGAAATCCTTCGAGCAGATTTGGTAGGTTAGTGCTGGATTTTATCTAGAATATAAGAAACATAGCCTTTTGGGATTGAAACCAAGAGGCTATGTTTTCGGAGTGAGCAAAATAGTTGCGTTTTTTAACCTGCTTGTATTATAATTGATAAGTCAATAGTTGACAAATCAAATATTAACAAAGGAATAGAAATGTCAGAAATCAATGAATTACTGTACCAGCTCCATTTGGTAGATCAGACGATTACTCAACTTTTTGAGAAACAATTGGGAATAAGTTTGACACGCTATCAAATTCTGCAGTTTTTATTGCAAAAGTCACCATGTAACCAAACTGCCGTTCAAGAGAAGTTACAGATTGACCAGGCAGCTTTGACTCGTCATTTTAAGATACTGGAGTCAGAAGGTTATGTGACTCGTAAGCGTAATCCGCTTAATCAACGAGAGGTTTTAGTTGAATTAACCCAAGAAGCCAAGAATCAACTATTAGTTAATCCACCTAAATATCACTTGAATGTGAAGGAACAGATGGAGAGCATCTTATCGCCTGGTGAGCAGAAAGAACTGACAACCTTACTGACAAAACTAGTCTCAGGTTTAGAAAACATAGAATTTTAAGGAGAACACTATGTCAATCATTACTACTGTTTTAGCAACTATGGTTGCCCTCGAACATTTTTATATCTTCTATTTGGAGAGTATCGCAACCCAATCAGACGCAACCAGCCGAGTCTTTAATATGGAAAAGGAAGAGCTAGTAAGACCATCTGTCACTTCACTTTTTAAAAACCAAGGGATTTATAATGCCTTGATTGGGGTGTTTCTTATCTATGGGATTTATTTCTCACATAGCTTAGAAATCGTAACAATCTTTGTTTTATTTGTCATAGGAGCAGCGACTTATGGTGCTTTAACAGCAGATAAAAAAATCATTATAAAGCAAGGTGGTCCAGCGATCATAACTCTTTTGAGTATCCTCTTATTAAAATAAAAACAACCAGCACTTTCTATGAAGGTGCTGGTTTTTAATAACTGATCTTAAACTTTTCTGCGTTTGATTTCCAGTAGCCTTTGATAGAAGAAGATTTGGCTACTATAGATATAAGGGAAGATAGAGATACTTGCGATTCCAAAGCTAATCCAGATAAGGATGTACCAAGGAAGTAGTTGTAAATCAAGGACAAAGCGTTGGAATTTATAGCCTTTCATGAGAAAGCGGCTGGTATGTAGCACGCGGCTCGGTTTGGCAATTCCGATTGCAAGGGTGTCACATAAAAGTAGTTCAACTTGGGAATAGGCATAGTATTGTGGAAGATAGAGAATGGTTCCCAAAATCATTACTAGGACACTACCAAAGAAGTAGAGTGCGAAAGTAAGCAGGAAGTGTTCGATATCTGGATTGGTGACGTCGACAGATGGAAACTCGGGATGAAGTTCCACGAATTTACGAGCCATTGCACTGCTATAAAAAAGCAAGTAAACTCCAAAAAGATTAGGAATGCTCCATAAAAAGAGGTAGAAACGCTTGAGTAAGAGCGTTAGAAATGTCTGGGTAAAGAAGCGGTTGTCAAGCAAAGACAGGCTATCTTTAAAGGAAAGCTCTATCTCAGAAATTCTGTAAAGATTAATCGTGGTAAAGAGGGCACCAGCTAGGATGATGGAACTTGTAAATCCAACGGCTATCGGAAAGAGAGCAGACTGGATTGTAATCCCTAGAAAACTCAAGAAGGACTGTTCAAGAATGCCTTCATCAAGTAGGGATAAAGGTCTGACAAAGCTCGATAGAATAAAGAGAATACTTGGTAATAAAAAGACAAGCAGCAAGCGAGGGTGCTCGGCTTGAAATTGTCTAGCCTGCTGGCGAACTTCTTTTAAATTAATTTTTGGGTACTTCATTCTTTCATTATACCATAGTTCGTGACAGTTCCTGTTTTTTTTGATAGAATCATACAGTATGCCTTTGGGCACAAAGTAAGAACTGGGGCTGTCTTTCCCAGCTTCGGAGGTAAAAAATGTCAGATTCGCCAATCAAATATCGATTGATTAAAAAAGAAAAACACACAGGAGCTCGTTTGGGTGAGATTATCACACCCCATGGTACCTTCCCAACGCCTATGTTTATGCCAGTAGGGACTCAGGCAACGGTCAAGACTCAGTCGCCAGAAGAATTGAAAGAGATGGGTTCAGGAATTATCCTTTCTAACACTTATCACTTGTGGCTTCGCCCTGGGGACGAACTCATTGCCCGTGCTGGAGGTCTTCACAAGTTCATGAATTGGGACCAACCAATCTTGACAGATAGCGGTGGATTCCAAGTGTATTCCCTAGCAGACAGCCGTAATATTACAGAAGAAGGGGTAACCTTCAAGAACCACCTCAACGGTTCTAAGATGTTTCTTTCACCTGAAAAGGCAATTTCTATTCAAAACAATCTGGGCTCAGATATCATGATGTCCTTTGACGAATGTCCCCAATTTTATCAACCTTATGATTATGTGAAAAAATCGATTGAACGTACTAGCCGTTGGGCAGAGCGTGGTTTAAAGGCTCATCGTCGTCCACATGATCAAGGTCTATTTGGGATTGTACAAGGGGCAGGATTTGAAGATCTTCGTCGTCAATCAGCTCATGACCTTGTAAGTATGGACTTCCCAGGATATTCTATCGGAGGACTAGCAGTTGGAGAAACCCACGAAGAGATGAATGCAGTTTTGGACTTCACAACCCAACTGCTTCCTGAGAACAAACCTCGTTACTTGATGGGAGTGGGAGCGCCAGATAGCTTGATTGATGGGGTGATTCGTGGGGTAGATATGTTTGACTGTGTCTTGCCGACACGTATTGCTCGTAACGGTACTTGTATGACCAGTCAAGGTCGTTTGGTTGTGAAGAATGCTCAGTTTGCAGAGGACTTTACACCGCTTGATCCTGAGTGTGATTGCTACACATGTAAGAATTATACCCGTGCTTATCTACGCCATTTGCTTAAAGCAGATGAAACCTTTGGTATCCGCTTGACAAGTTACCATAACCTGTATTTCTTGCTCAATCTGATGAAGCAGGTTCGCCAGGCTATTGTGGATGACAATCTCTTGGAATTCCGTGAGCATTTTGTTGAAAAATATGGGTATAACAAGTCTGGACGTAATTTCTAATTTTTGCTTGATATCAGCTAAAAATCCTAAGTTTTATCTTAGGATTTTTCTGTTTTTTTTGATAAAATAAAGGTACTATGGATTGAAAATTAGATGGCTTTTTTTGCTAATCTAATGAATGGAGAATAAACTCGTATGCGTATTAAATGGTTTTCCTTGATTAGGATTACAGGTTTGCTTTTGGTACTCTTGTACCATTTCTTTCAGACGGTTTTCCCAGGAGGTTTCTTCGGGGTTGACGTCTTCTTCACCTTCTCAGGTTTTCTAATTACTTCACTTTTATTAGAAGAATTTGGACAAAAAGAGAAAATCGATATCCTAGGATTTTTCAGACGACGCTTCTATCGAATTTTTCCGCCGATTGTTTTGATGGTCCTCGTCGTTATGCCCTTCACGTTCTTGGTTCGTCAAGATTATGTGGCAGGAATCGGTGGTCAAATTGCTGGTGTTCTTGGATTTATGACTAACTTCTATGAAATGCTGACAGGAGGAAGTTATGAATCTCAGTTTATCCCTCACCTCTTTGTTCATAACTGGAGCTTAGCTGTTG
The DNA here is from genome assembly GCF_015546995.1 of Streptococcus infantis. Lineage (GTDB taxonomy): Bacteria > Bacillota > Bacilli > Lactobacillales > Streptococcaceae > Streptococcus > Streptococcus infantis_J. Next base: position 4,560 of record NZ_JADMUH010000023.1, on the reverse strand, counting down.
AAGTTCATTATTATGTTTTGTGGGGCTTGGCAGTTTGGTTCTTGGCCAAGCGAGCAAAAACAAGTGGACAACTACGAGGAATGATTTTCCTACTTTCCTCAGCGACCTTTATGGTTAGCTTCCTTTCTATGTTTATTGGTAGCTTTATCGTTAGCTCCTACTCAACACTCTACTTCTCAACTTTGACTCATGTCTTTCCATTCTTCTTAGGTAGTGTGCTTGCTACCGTAATAGGGGTTCGTCATGCAACGCCACTTCTTAAACGTTTGAATAGAAGCTTGGATTTGAAGCAGACTTTGCTAGTCTTTGGAGCTGGGCTCGGAGTCTTGCTATTATTGACCTTCTTTGTGAAATTTACATATCTCTTTGCTTATTTACTCGGCTTCTTGTTTGCAAGTTTAGCAGCGCTTCTGATGATTGTTGCGGCACGCGTCTTGCATGAGAAAACACCGACGATCAAAGAGCCAAAGATTATCAGCTTTTTAGCGGATACCAGCTATGCTGTCTATCTTTTCCACTGGCCGTTTTATATTATCTTTTCTCAATTGATGGGCAACCTGCTAGCAGTGATTTTAACCACCATCTTCTCTTATATCTTCGCAACTCTTTCTTTCTATGTCATCGAACCTTTGGTAGCAGGAAAAACTACGGAACTCTTGCAAAAGGCAAAAGAAATTCCGCACATTAAACCGGTCTTTGCTGGCAGTGCTGGAGTACTTGGTCTGATTACTGTTGTCGTGATACTGATAGCCCCTCAAGTAGGCGCATTTGAAACGGATTTGATGGTTAATGGTCTCAATCAGGCGCAAACCAATATGAACCGAACAAAAACCATGGCAGATCAAGCAGAAGCCAGCCGCTATAATATAGCTGAGGGTGTATCCATCATTGGAGATTCGGTCACCTTGCGTGCTTCAGAGGGGCTTAAGGAGCTCTTGCCAGACGCACAGATTGATGGTCAGGTCAGTCGAAATACCAAACAGGCAAATGCATTGATGCTGAATTACAGTCAGAATAAAGCCTTGCCTAAAATTGTAGTCATTGCGACTGGCGTTAATAATCCTGAAAATTATAAAGCTGATTTGGATCTGCTGATAACAAATCTTCCAAAAGGACATCAACTTGTTCTAGTTACTCCATACGAGGGGGATACAACGCAGGAAACGCAACCTTATGTAGAGCAGTATGCAAGCTATGCGCGTGAACTGGCACAAAAATATCCTTATATAGCACTAGCAGATTGGAACCAAGTGGCTAAAGATCATCCAGATATTTGGAAGGGAACAGACCAGGTTCACTTCGGTAGTGATACGACCAAGCAGGATGAAGGAGCAAAACTTTACGCAGAAACCATTAATGCTGCCGTTAAAGCTCTCGCAGATAAACCTGTCAAATCAAAATAATCACTAAAAAGTAGAGATTGTATCTCTACTTTTTGCTTTAAAGAGAATTGGGAAAAACTTGCCAAATTGTCAGAATTATGAGAAAATAGGTGCAGTCTAAAAATGGAGGGAATGCAATGAGAGAAGATATCAAAATCAATAACCGTGCTCTAGCATTGGAAGATCAAATCATTGAAGTGCTCGAAAAAGTTTATGATACAGATGTAGAGCTAGATGTATACAATCTTGGACTGATTTATGAGATTCATTTAGATGAGGCTGGCCTTTGTACAGTTGTCATGACCTTCACCGATACTGCATGTGACTGCGCAGAAAGTCTGCCAATCGAGATAGTTGCAGGTTTGAAACAAATTGATGGCATTGAGGATGTTAAGGTCGAGGTTACTTGGTCTCCAGCTTGGAAGATTACACGCATTAGTCGTTATGGGCGTATAGCTCTAGGGCTACCTCCACGATAATTGTTTATTTTGAAAATACAAAAAAGCAAGCCAGTTGAGGCTTGCTTTTGATTTGCTTATTTTTTACCAGATTGTTCCATATTCCAGAAATCTGTAACGGCACCACGTGATGCAGAAGATACGGTATGGGCATATTTACCGAGGACACCACGGCTATAGAGTGGTGGTAAGGTTGTTTCTGCCTTGCGTTTTTCAAGTTCTTCATCGGAAACGTCCATGGAAATTTCTTTAGTATCTTGGTCGACTGTAACAATATCGCCTGTACGGAGGTAGGCAATTGGTCCACCATCCTGAGCTTCAGGAGCGATATGTCCAACAACCAATCCATAAGTTCCACCAGAGAAACGTCCATCTGTCAAGAGGGCAACCTTGTCTCCTTGACCTTTACCAACAATCATTGATGAAAGTGAGAGCATCTCAGGCATACCAGGACCACCCTTAGGTCCAACGAAACGAACTACGACAACATCGCCATCAACGATTTCATCTGATAATACAGCTTGGATAGCATCTTCCTCTGAGTCAAATACCTTGGCTGGACCAACGTGACGACGAACCTTAACACCTGATACCTTGGCAACTGCACCGTCAGGAGCAAGATTACCGTTCAAGATGATAAGCGGACCGTCCGCACGTTTAGGATTTTCAAGTGGCATGATGACTTTTTGACCTGGAGTAAGATCTGCAAAGTCAGCCAAGTTTTCAGCGATAGTCTTACCAGTACATGTGATACGGTCTCCATGAAGGAATCCATTTGCCAGCAAGTACTTCATAACTGCAGGCACACCACCAACTTCGTAGAGGTCTTGGAAGACATACTGACCAGAAGGTTTCAAGTCGGCCAAGTGAGGCACACGTTCTTGGATTGTATTAAAGTCCTCGAGTGTTAAATCAACATTTGCTGCGTGAGAAATAGCGAGTAAGTGAAGAGTGGCGTTAGTAGAACCACCTAGAGCCATTGTCACTGTAATGGCATCTTCAAAGGCTTCACGAGTCAAGATATCAGACGGTTTGATACCGAGTTCAAGCATTTTAACCACAGCACGTCCAGCTGCTTCAATGTCTTCTTTCTTATCAGCAGATTCTGCTGGGTGAGAAGAAGAACCTGGCAAGCTCATCCCCAAAACTTCGATAGCAGTCGCCATAGTATTGGCAGTATACATACCACCGCAACCACCAGGTCCAGGACAGGCATTACATTCCAGACGTTTCACGTCTTCAGCCGTCATATCACCGTGGTTCCACTTACCGATTCCTTCAAATACAGAAACCAAGTCAATGTCTTTACCATCCAGTTTTCCAGGGGCGATAGTACCACCGTAAGCGAAAATAGCTGGGATATCCATATTGGCAATGGCAATCATGGAACCAGGCATGTTCTTGTCACAACCCCCGATAGCTACAAATGCATCAACGTTATGACCACCCATAGCTGCTTCGATAGAGTCCGCGATGATATCGCGAGACGTTAGGGAGAAGCGCATACCCGGTGTCCCCATGGCAATACCGTCGGCTACCGTAATGGTTCCAAACTGCACAGGCCAAGCACCAGCAGATTTAACACCTTCTTTAGCTAATTTCCCAAAGTCATGCAAGTGAATATTACACGGTGTGTTTTCTGCCCAAGTCGAAATGACCCCAACAATCGGTGTTTCAAAGTCCTTATCTGTCATACCAGTCGCACGAAGCATGGCACGGTTTGGTGATTTAACCATGCTATCATAAATGCTGCTGCGGTGACGTTTATCTAATTCTGTCATTCAAGTCCCTCCCATTTCAGTTTGTTCCATTATAGCACAATTTTCATATGAATAACAGAAGAAAATTTTTAAATTTTCAGACAATTCAGCAGTGTACGATGAAAAAATACAACTTTTTTTGTCAAGTAACTTTACTTTACAAAAAAGTTTTGATATACTATTAAAGTTGATGAAAATCAAACCTAATTGAATTTATATCTTAAAAGGAGAAAAACGAAATGGCAGTACCTGCACGTCGCACTTCAAAAGCGAAGAAAAACAAACGTCGTACACACTACAAAGTAACAGCTCCATCTGTAAACTTTGACGAAACTACTGGAGATTACTCACGTTCTCACCGTGTATCACTTAAAGGATACTACAAAGGACGTAAGATCGCTAAAGCTGCATCAGCTGAATAATAGAAGGGAGATACCATGCGCGTAAATATTACACTTGAACACAAAGAATCTGGTGAACGCTTGTACCTTACTTCTAAAAACAAACGTAACACTCCAGACCGTCTTCAATTGAAGAAATACTCACCAAAACTTCGCAAACACGTTGTGTTTACAGAAGTGAAGTAAGCATTCAATACGAATCAATACATAAGAAAAACGCTTATTTTAAGCGTTTTTTCTTTTTTCCAATTTCAATACATTTCACTATATTTCAGTCCAAACTCTACCTTTTTCTCTACCTTTTTTAGATAAATATATCATCTGGATATTGAAGTTAAGCCCTGCTATCATTTCGATGGCAGGGCTTTTTAATGTTTGGTACACTACCTTCTTATCTATATTTTGATGGAGCTGAAGTTGACATCTACAAAGTTTAATGTTAAAATACATTCAAAAATATATTTGAATGAGGTGTTTTATGGTTCAAAATGTTGTTACTTCAATAATCCTGTATTCTGGGACAGCCGTAGACTTACTTATTATCCTAATGTTATTTTTT
>NZ_JADMUH010000022.1 GCF_015546995.1 Streptococcus infantis | reverse complement strand
TATCCGGAAATAAAAATAATAAAAAAACAAAACTCCAAAGATCCAGATCTTTTATAAAGTCAAAGGAAACGATCATTTTAAATCTTAGCAAAAACATTAGAAAAGTTGCTAAAAAAACATTTCCAATCAACAGGAATGCTATCAAACACTTCGTTTGATTTTTTGCTTTTATTACATAAGTTATACCTACAATAAGATTGGCTAGAAAGCTAAAAGCATAGCCAAAAATAGTTGGAATAAGGCCAACTACACCAAAAAACAAGCCATATCTGGAACTTTCGTTAGAAACTGTTGAGCCTTCTAAGTTCAAAAAGCCGTATAAGAAATTGAGTAAAAAAACAACTAATGGTAAATAGGCAATATAGACATCTGTAAATTTTAGAGTTCTTTTTATAGTCAAGGTCATTACCCCTTCAAGGCATCAAACTTAGCCTTCATTGTTGGATTTTTACGGGTCAATTTTTTGACTGATACATCATCCAACTTATTATTAGCTAGGCGGAGTTGATTTTCGGATGTGGTTAGGAATTTCTTGACTTCTTCCATGCGTTTGATGGCCTTGTCAATTTCATCAATGGCTTTACCGAAGTTAACAGAAGCTGAATTGTAGTTTTTGGCAAAGGCTACCTTGAAAGCTTCCAAATCTTCCTCAAAATGAGTGATATCAATGTTTTGCTCACGTATAAGCGCCAACTCCTGCTTATATTTTAGAGAGTTAAGAGCCGCATTACGCAAGAGCCCAATCAGTTGGATAAAGAACTGAGGACGCACTACATACATCTTCTCATACTCATGACTAACATCCACAATTCCAGTATTGAAGTAGTCATTATCAGCCTCAAGCATACTTACCAAAACTGCATACTCACAGTTCTTCTCACGACGATCCTTATCCAACTCTTTGTAGAAATCAGCATTCTTATGCTTTTTCTCAGTACCATCAGCTTCATTTTTCATCTCAAACATGATGGAAATGAATTCTAGCCCATTTTCATCAAAATCACGGAAGATAAAGTCCCCTTTAGAACCACGAGCTGAGACTTTATTGTCCTTTTCAAAGTAAGCATTTGGGAAGGCAAAACTACGAACCTTGTTGAACTCACTTTCTGCATAGTGTTCCAAACTTTCACCGATAGCTTTTGTAGATTGTTGTGCCTTGAAATTCTTGTAAAACTCAACTTGCTCATTAGCTGCCTTCAGTTGGGCTTCATAGTTTTGTCTAACTGAAGTCAGAGAAAGCTCGTTTTCTTTTTCTTGTAAAAGGAGCTGATTTTTGACCTGATCGCGTTCTTTTTCAAGATCAGAAAGAGTTTTTTGTAGTTGATTTTCATGCTCTAAGCGTAAGGTAGCTAATTGATTCTCAAGAGCTTGGACCTCTTTTTCTTTTTCTAACAGACTTTGGCTAGCACTTTGCTCTACTTCCTTCTTAGCCAATTCTTTTTCAGTTTCGAAATTTTGGATTTGGCTTTGTAGCTGGGCAATTTCTTGATCCTTTTGAGCGAGTTTTGTCTGTTGTTCATTCAAGGCCTTTTGCTCAGCCAAGGCCAGCTCTTGCTTCATACGTTCATGCAATTCCTTATCAAACTCTACAGTTCGAACTTGAGAAATCAGCTCTGCATATTGGCTTTCATTAACTGTAAAAACTTCCCCACAATTTGGACATTTAATTTCGTTCATGATTTTCCTCTGTATTTAACATTACTACATTCATTATAGCATGGAAAAACAAAAAGAAAAAGTTGGAATCAATCCAACTTTTAATCTACGTATGTATCTTCGTTCTTGTTTAAGAAGGCATAAGGCAATCCCATCAGTAGACCACCGCCGATAAAGTTACCAATAAAGGTTACCCCCCAGTGACGAAGAATATTTCCAATACCAAAGTTCGCGATTGAATCAGCAGCAACACTGAACTTCACAATCGCAAATGAAGCAAAGTTTGCGGCGATGTGCTCATTTGTTAAGAATACAAACATGTAAATGGCTGATAGAACCAACCAAAGTTTTGCTCCACCATCCTTAACTAAAACAAATGAAAGAATGGCGATGTTTACAAAGATATTTGCTAGAATACCTTCAAGTAAAACTAGTTCATTAGAGCGTCCCAACTTCATTTCTACAACTCCAGAAATAAAGCTATCATGTGTTAGATTAGCGTAAGCTGCTGAATGAGCAAATCCCCAACCAGCGATAAGCGCTCCAATTAAGTTAAAGAAAGTACAATATAGAAGAATTTCAGCTGTTTTTCTCCAGCTAATTTTTTTCAAAAAACTACCCGCTGTTAAGAACATCATGTTTGAAGTTACCAACTCAGCATTTAAGAAGACAATATAAGCTAGTCCCCAAGCAAAAACAAACGGGAAAAGGAAGCGTCCACTACCTGGTGCAATCTTATTGATCAAATCAGCACCTACAGCTCCTGCTGCTGTACTGAAGGTAAGGAAAGCACCTGCAAACATTGAACGAATTGCATATTTGAATTTACTTTGACTGTAAAGACTTTCCTTTTTCTTACATGCAAATTCGATTTTTGAAATAAATTCTGATGAGACCATATAAACTCCTAAAACTTTTATTTGTGAATATTATAACATAAAATCGATATAATGGGAAGGCTTTCCTAAATCAATCACTAATAATTTTTAAAAATATCGGAATCGTTTACACTCTTTTAGTTTTAAGGTTTTACACTTCAAATATCTCTGAAAACAATTCCTGAACTTCTAGAGCTATTTATTATAATTAATATAATTTTTACTAAAATAAAAAGAGAGAAACCTAGCATTTCTCCCCACTTCAATTGATAATTTTTAGTCTACATAAGTCTCTTCATTTTTATTTAAAAAGGCATATGGTAATCCAATCAAGAAACCACCACCTATTAAGTTAGCAACAAAAGTGACACCCCAATGACGGAGAATATTTGCGATTTCGAAATGCTGAACTTCATTAGCAACAATGCTAAATTTAACAATACTAAATGATGCAAAATTTGCAGCAATATGCTCGTTTGATAAAAATACAAACATAGAAATTGCTGACAATATAATCCAAAGTTTTGCAGACGCATCCTTGACTAAGATTGAAGACAAAATAGCGATATTAACAAACACATTGGCAAGAATACCTTCAAGTAAAACCAATTCGCTTGGACGAGCCAACTTCTTAGCTACAAGTTTTGGTAAAAAACTATCATGGGTCAGATGTGAAAATGCTGAAGAATTCGCAAAGAACCATCCAGAAATCAAAGCTCCAATAAGATTAAATAGCGTACAGTAAAGCAGAATCAGCATCGTTTTTTTCCAGGAAATTTTCTTTAAAAAACTTCCGGCAGTTAAATACATCATATTAGATGTTACTAATTCGGCATTCAAAAAAACGATATAGACAAGACCCCAGGCAAATACGAATGGAAATAGAAAATATCCTGAAGTTGGTACAATGGTGTTCATTAAATCTGCACCAATCGCACCTGCAGCGGTGCTAAAGGTTAAAAAGGCACCTGCAAACATTGAACGTATAGCATATTTAAACTTACTCTGATCAAAAAGACTTTCTTTCTTATGACAATAATAATCTATCTTCGAAATAAACTCTGAAGAACTCATAAAAACTCCTTAAAATATCTCTGTTAACATTATAACATAAAATACTTTAAGTGGAATAAATTCTTGTTCTTTACATTTGAATGTTAGCAAAAGCTTCAATTTCTTCTGCAGTCAATCCTACCAGCTCTGAAAGCCACAAGCCGATAATATCTGATAAAACAGAATCGCAGATATATTCATTCTCACCATGACCATATTTACAAGTGAATAGAGGGGTTCTTATCGCTGAATGATAAAAATTGAACGCTAACTCTTGCAGTTTCTCTGGCTGAAATTCGAGTCCCAACTCTTGTGCAAGTCCAGCTCTCACTTTATCCCACTCTTCGCCTTTGGACTGGTAGTTTTCTCGTGCTTTATTGAGAAATCCTTGACAGAATTTCACCAACAAATCCTTGTTTTGATAGAGTAAACGACAAGAAAAATCAGTGATAGAACCAGCATGGAGTAAGAAGGTAAGCAAGTCATCAAGGCTTTCTGCTACTCGACCAACTTGGCCTTCACTCCCTATAAACCCGATACTCTCATCCTCAAGAATTACATATTCTCCCCCACTACCATCTTTAGCAAAGGCTATGGGCGATAGAGAATAAACTTCATTGTTCTGAGAAAATTCAACCTCTTTCAACTGGTCATAAAAGAGAATATCGCATTCTTTCATCAATAAGTTTCTCAGTTGATTATCTTCACTTATTACTTGTAGTTGATTCATATTAGCTACTCTCCCAGCTTTGACAACTGTCACAAGTGACAACAATCCAATTTTAGCAATCGACTCTTAATAATAATAATAGATTTTAATATGGCACTTCTTGGCCACATTGGCAAGATTTTTCAATAACTCCTCGTTTCTTTTGCTTTTTCCAAAATGAAAAGTAAAAGATTTTCCATCTTTCCTTGTAAAGTACAGATGATACCTGTCCCCATTCATTCTTCTCCCTCGAACGTAATCAATATCAATCTGTTTAATTTCAGCTAGAGGAACAATCCTTTTTCTAAAAAGAATAATCGTGTGAATGTATAATCTTCCCTTTGCAATATGAAAAGGATCCAACATACTCCCACGACTTTTTAAAGATGTCTTAACTCTTTGGAAAAAAAGATAGAAATAAAATAGTGCTAAAAAAATTAACAAAAATCTAATGACTTGATTTTTCCAAAGGACTTCAAAAACTGAAATACGATAACTATACATATTAAAATAATCCCTTTTTTCTTTATTATATCACTTTTATTGAACTACTAGTTTTATGGACAAAGAAAAAGACTGAACAAAGTTCAGCCCTTTTTATGAATGGTTGATGTGATATCTTTATCTAGTCAAATCAATACGTTGACCAATTTTACCAATGATAATTGCTCCGACAATTAGTGAAGCGAACTCTCCGATACCAGTCGTGAACCAAGTAAAGAAGAAAGGTGCTTCTGCTACGATGTTTAATTCAGCAGCAATGGTAATCATTGAAATTGAAAATAGAATTGAAAAGAAGAAATGATCTTTACGAATCAATCCATTAAAAAGATAGTCTTTACTATATTTACTGAACAACCAAACTCCTAAGCTAAGGAAGACAAGAGTTGAGCCTCCACCTACAGCGACATCAATGAGTCCGAAACTGAAGAAGTTGGCAATCATACATCCAAGAGTAACACCGATAATGTACTTAGGATTGTAAAAAGCTAGGAAGTTCATCATTTCAGAAATGCGGAACTGATAGGCGCCATAACTGATGGCATTGAGTGGTGGTGTGATTGTCAACACCACATAAATAGCTGCGACAATGGCAATATCTGCCAAATCACGGACAGTAAGTTTTTTCATATTTTCTCCTTTAGCGGCTATCCCGCGTCTAATATGCTTGGTGAAAGAAGCTAAGCACCAAGGGTTGAACAAGTCAACTTTATTAGTATAGCACATTTAAAGGCTTTATGCTATACTAATCTTATGAAAAGATACATTAAAAAATTCTTCGATAATGAAATTTTGTCTTATTTATTTTTCGGCGTTGCTACTACAATTGTTTCTGTAGGGACTCGCATGATTATTTTTTACTTGACACAGCAAGAATTAACAGCTACTGCTCTAGGTAATATAACAGGTATTCTATTCGCTTTCTTCACGAATGACACTATTGTTTTTAAACAAAAACGAGCAAATTGGTTTAGACGTCTTATCAAATTCTCAGGAGCTAGACTTTTTACCTTCTTACTTGATATGGTATTAACCTTTATCTTTGTTACTGAATTTCCTCATATTATTGGTCAATTTGTAGGTGATGATATTAATATAATCAACACAATTGAAATAGGGTTTGCTCAAGTTACAATTGTTGTTTTAAATTACCTATTTAGCAAGCTTTTTGTTTTTAAAAATAAATGAGCGCTTTTCTTGCATTCAACATAGATTTACGATATAATTTAGACTGAAAAATTTCGAAAGGAAAAAGATTATGTTAAAGGATCTTAAAGAATTTTTGCTCCGCGGTAACGTCGTAGACCTTGCTGTCGGTGTGATCATTGCTACTGCTTTTGGTGCTATCGTAACTTCATTCGTTAACGATATCATCACTCCACTACTATTGAACCCAGCTTTGAAAGCTGCGAAAGTTGACCGCATTGCTGAACTTTCATGGAACGGTGTTGCTTACGGTAACTTCTTGAGCGCTATCATCAACTTCATAGTAGTTGGTACTGTTCTTTTCTTTGTAGTTAAAGGAATTGAGAAAGCTCAAAACCTTCGTAAGAAAGAAGAAGTTGAAGCAGCTCCAGCTGGTCCAACTGAATTGGAAGTTCTTCAAGAAATCAAAGCACTTCTTGAAAAAAACTAAAAACGTAAAAGGATTTAGATATTGTCTAAATCTTTTTTTTCTTCCTCTTTTTACATTGGTTTTAGTCTTGAGTAAAACTCCTATTTTTGATATAATGATGAGAGTTTCCACCCTTAGTGTAATGGATATCACGTAAGATTCCGGTTCTTGAGATGGGGGTTCGATTCCCTCAGGGTGGATAGATTTAAACGAAAAAGCAACAAACCTGTTGCTTTTTATTTTTAAATTTTTTCTGACAATTCTTCCCACTCTAGCATAGCTTCTTCCTGGCGCTGACTAATCTTATCTAGTTCTGCTTGCAATTGCATGAGTTCATCCGCATCATTGGTAGTATGCATTTGTTCAGAAATGACTTGGGACTGAGTTTCCAGTTCTTCGATTTCTGCCTCAAGACTTTCAATTTGTCTCATCAACTTACGAAGTTCTTTTTGATTTTCCTTTTGAGCTTGGTAGTCATTAACTGGAGAAATCTCTTTTTCTTGGCTATAAGCTGCCGCTTTTTCCTCTTGACTAGCTGCCAGCTCTGTTTTTTTCTCAACGTAATAGTCATAATCACCCAAATAGAGGGTAGAACCATTTTCAGACAATTCTAAAATATGAGTAGCCACACGGTTAATAAAATAACGGTCGTGGCTGACAAAGAGCAAAGTTCCATCAAAGTCAATCAGGGCATTTTCTAAAACTTCCTTGCTATCGATATCTAAGTGATTGGTAGGCTCATCGAGAATCAAGAAGTTGTTGTTTTCCATGGAAAGTTTAGCCAGTAGTAAGCGAGCTTTCTCTCCTCCTGACAGCATCCCAACCGATTTCTTAACATCGTCCCCTGAGAATAGGAAGGCACCTAGACGATTACGTATTTCAAGTTCAGGGGTTAATTTGAAATCATTCCAAAGCTCATCTAGCACTGTATTGATGGGCGTTAGCTTACTTTGAGTCTGGTCATAATAACCAACTTCGACATTGGCACCAAAACGCTTCTCACCCTTGATAAAAGGAATCTGATCAACAATAGACTTGATAAACGTTGTCTTTCCAATCCCATTCGGACCTACAACTGCTACGGCATTCATCTTACGAAGATCAAGGTTGATGGGTTCTGATAATATTTCTCCATCATATCCAATGGCAGCATTCTCAACTGTCAGCACAATATTACCAGAAGTTTTATCAGAGTGAAAGGTCATATTGGCTGATTTACTTCTTGCTTCAGGCTTATCCAAACGCTCCATCTTTTCCAGTTGTTTACGACGAGATTGAGCACGTTTGGTTGTCGATGCTCGAACGAGATTTCGGTTAACAAAGTCTTCTAAAGCAGCAATTTCCTTCTGTTGCTTTTCGTAGTTCTTAGCTTCAGTCAGTAATTTCTGCTCTTTCTGCTCCACAAAGCTTGAGTAGTTTCCTACGTATCTATCTAAAGAATGTTTGGTTAAGTCGAGCGTTATGGTTGCTACCTTATCGAGGAAATAACGGTCGTGACTAACAATTATCAAGGCACCACTGTAATTAACCAGATAGTTTTCTAACCAGGCAATGGTTTCAATATCCAGGTGGTTGGTCGGCTCATCCAAAACCAAGAGATTTGGCTTTTCAAGAAGCATTTTTGCCAGTGCTAATCTAGTATTTTGACCACCAGAAAGCTCAGCAATTTTCATCTGCCACATAGACTCGTCAAACTTGAAACCATTTAAGATAGAGCGAATATCAGCTTCATAGGTAAATCCTCCAGCCTGACGGAATTCTTCAGATAGACGATCGTAGTCTGACATGAGCTTATCGAGATCTGCGCCTGTCTTTTCACCCATCTCCAGTTCCATTTGGCGAAGTTGTCTTTCAGTAGTACGTAAGTCGTCAAAGACGTGAAGCATCTCGTCATAGATAGTATTTTCGGATTCAAATCGACTATCCTGTGCTAAGTAAGAAAGGGAAATATCTTTTTTCTTGTTAATTTCACCAGAAGTTGGCTCTTCTTCCCCGACTAATATCTTTAATAGCGTCGACTTACCTGCTCCATTTTTCCCAACGAGAGCAATACGATCTCTTTCATCTACTTGTAGATTTATATTTTCAAATAGAACATCGCCTGCAAAAGAACGTTCGATTTTATTAGCTTGTAAAATAATCATACAGTTAGTATAGCATGTTTCGGTAAGCCGTTCAAGACTTGTGGTTTGGGTATATTTCATAACTTTTTCAGAAACTTATGCTAACGTTTTACTAAAACTTTAAATCGTGGTATAATGAAGGCGATTAGATTATATATTAAAGGAGATATCTTATGACTTACCAAGAAAACTACCAAAAATGGGTTGATTTCGCAGATCTTCCAGACTATCTTCGCCAAGATTTGGAAAGCATGGATGAAAAAACAAAGGAAGATGCCTTTTACACAAATCTTGAATTCGGTACTGCTGGTATGCGTGGTTTGATTGGTGCTGGTACAAACCGCATTAATATCTACGTTGTTCGTCAAGCAACTGAAGGTTTGGCTCGATTGATTGAATCAAAAGGTGGAAATGAAAAAGCACGTGGTGTTGCCATCGCTTATGATAGTCGTCACTTCTCTCCAGAATTTGCCTTTGAGTCTGCAGCAGTTCTTGCTAAACACGGGATTAAATCATATGTTTTTGAAAGTCTCCGTCCAACTCCAGAACTTTCATTTGCCGTTCGTCACCTCAACTGCTTTGCAGGTATCATGATTACTGCTAGCCACAACCCAGCTCCATTTAACGGATACAAAGTTTATGGTGAAGATGGTGGTCAAATGCCTCCACACGATGCAGACGCTTTGACAACTTATATTCGTGCTATTGAAAATCCATTTGCAGTTGAAGTTGCTGATGTGGAAGCTGAAAAAGCTTCAGGTTTAATCGAAGTTATTGGTGAAGCAGTCGATGCAGAATACCTCAAAGAAGTTAAAGATGTAAACATCAACCCAGCCTTGATTGAAGAATTCGGTAAAGACATGAAGATTGTCTATACTCCACTTCATGGTACTGGTGAAATGTTGGCTCGCCGTGCTCTTGCGCAAGCAGGATTTGATTCAGTTCAAGTCGTTGAAGCTCAAGCAACACCAGATCCAGACTTCTCTACTGTGAAATCTCCAAACCCAGAAAATCAAGCAGCCTTTGCTCTTGCTGAAGAACTTGGACGCCAAGTTGGGGCAGATGTTCTTGTTGCGACTGACCCTGATGCTGACCGTGTTGGTGTTGAAGTTCTTCAAAAAGATGGTAGCTACCTCAACCTTTCAGGTAACCAAATCGGTGCTATCATGGCTAAGTACATCTTGGAAGCCCACAAGAATGCTGGAACTCTTCCAGAAAACGCAGCTCTCTGCAAGTCTATTGTTTCAACTGACTTGGTTACTAAGATTACTGAAAGCTACGGCGCAACCATGTTTAATGTTTTAACTGGTTTCAAATTTATCGCTGAAAAAATCCAAGAATTCGAAGAAAAACACAATCACACTTACATGATGGGATTTGAAGAAAGCTTCGGTTACTTGATTAAACCATTTGTGCGTGATAAAGATGCTATCCAAGCCGTTCTTGTCGTTGCTGAGCTTGCTGCCTACTACCGTTCTCGTGGTTTGACTCTTGCAGATGGTATTGAAGAAATCTATAAAGAATACGGCTACTATGCTGAAAAGACTATTTCTGTAACTCTTTCAGGTGTTGACGGAGCTGAACAAATTAAAGCTATTATGGCTAAATTCCGCAACAACGCACCAAAAGAGTGGAACGGAACAGCTATCTCAGTTATTGAAGATTTCAAAGCACAAACATCTACTGCTACAGATGGCACTGTTACTGCTTTGACTACTCCTCCAAGTGATGTATTGAAATACACACTTGCAGATGGTTCATGGATTGCAGTTCGTCCTTCTGGTACAGAACCAAAAATCAAGTTCTACATTGCAGTTGTAAGTGAAACTAACGAAGAATCACAAGCTAAGATTACTAACATCGAAGCAGAAATCAATGCCTTTGTAAAATAAAGCCCTATAAAAGATGAGACAAATCAATCTCATCTTTTTTTCGTATCAAATCTAAGCATTTTTGGAAACTTTATGGCATACTAGACTTATCAAAAAAAGCGAGGTAATCTCATGGAACAATTTTTAGAAAACATTAAAGATCTTGAAGTTACAACTGTTGCGCGTGCCCAAGAAGCTCTTGATAAAAAAGAAACTGCTACATTCTTTATCGGCCGCAAAACTTGTCCTTACTGCCGTAAATTTGCTGGCACATTGGCTGGTGTGGTAGCTGAAACCAAAGCACACATCTATTTCATCAATAGTGAAGAACCAAGTCAACTTGAAGCTTTACAAGATTTCCGTTCACGCTATGAAATCCCAACTGTACCAGGTTTTGTTCATGTTGAAAATGGAGAGATTAAAGTCCGTTGTGATTCTTCTATGTCAGCTCAAGAAATCAAAGATTTCGCTGGATTGTAAAAACCATAAAAAAAGAAGGCGAGGCCTTCTTTTTTTATATATCAGTTAGTGGAGTTGCAGTGTCTGGAGACGTATCGTAAACTTGAAAATCAACTCCCACTCCCAAGTCTGCTTGGGCAAGCTGATTAACCATAGTCATATGAGCCAACTCTTTGATATTATTCTCCTTAGATAAATGTCCTAAGTAAATCTTTTTGGTTCGGTTTCCAAGTGTTCGGATCATAGCATCTGCTCCATCCTCGTTTGAGAGGTGACCAAGATCGGATAGAATCCGTTGTTTGAGTCGCCAAGCATAGGAACCAGCTCGCAAAATTTCCACATCATGATTAGACTCAATCAGATAGCCATCTGCATTTTCAACGATACCAACCATACGATCACTGACATAACCTGTATCAGTCAGCATGACGAAACTCTTATCGTCCTTCATAAAACGATAAAACTGGGGAGCTGCAGCATCATGACTAACTCCAAAACTCTCAATGTCGATATCTCCAAATGTTTTAGTTTTCCCCATTTCAAAGATATGCTTTTGTGAAGAATCAACTTTACCTAGATACTTACTATTTTCCATAGCTTGCCAGGTTTTATCATTGGCGTAAAGATCCATGCCGTATTTACGCGCTAATACTCCAACACCATGTATATGGTCAGCATGCTCATGCGTAATCAAAATAGCATCCAAATCTTCTGGCTTACGGTTAATTTCCCCCAATAAGCTTGTAATTTTTTTGCCAGATAATCCTGCGTCTACTAAAATCTTTTTCTTAGGGGTTTCTAGATAAAAGGAATTCCCACTAGAACCCGATGCTAAAATACTATATTTAAAGCCTGTTTCACTCATTCTAGTCTTCTACTTCATCCTCCCATACTTCTTCTTTTACAGCATCATTATCATAAGGAAGAACAATGGTAAAGGTAGAACCCTTGCCATATTCACTCTTGGCCCAGATAAATCCATTGTGTTGCTTGATGATTTCTTTTGCTATCGCAAGACCTAAACCAGTCCCACCTTGGGCACGACTTCTAGCCTTATCAACCCTGTAGAAACGGTCAAAAATCTTCGGTAAATCTTCTTTAGGAATTCCAAGTCCTTGATCCGAAATAGATAAAATCATCTGATCATCAGTGGTTTTCATGCTAACCGTAATTTTCCCACCATCAGGCGAATACTTGATGGCATTGTTAAGAATATTATCGATTACCTGAGTCATCTTGTCTGTATCAATTTCAATCCAGACCGATGTAATCGGATAATCTCGAACCAACTCATATTTCTTTTCTTGATCCTGGGATCGCATCTTATCGAAACGGTTTAGGATAAACGTAATGAAAGCTGTAAAGTTAATCAATTCAACATCTAAATGGCCACTTGCATTATCAATACGCGAAAGATGCAAGAGGTCCGTTACCATTCGCATCATACGGTTGGTCTCATTTAGAGATACTTTGATAAAATCAGGAGCAACAGGTTCATATAATGCACCCTCATCCAAGGCCTCTAGGTAAGATTTGACACTGGTCAATGGAGTTCGCAATTCATGACTAACGTTTGAAACGAATAGTCTTCTCTCGCGTTCTTCCTTCTCTTGTTCAGTCGTATCATGTAGAACTGCTACCAAACCAGAGATAAAGCCGGATTCTCTACGAATCAAGGCAAAACGCACACGCAAACTAATATACTCCCCATTTACATTTTGGGAATAAATCATCATTTCAGGACTTTGCGTAATTAAGTCTCTAAGCTCGTACTCATCTTCAATCTTGAGCAACTCTAAAATGTTTTGATTGAGCGCGTCATCACTTTCAACTCCAAGTTGTCTTTTAGCCATATCGTTAATCATAGTGATTTGACCACGACGATTGGTTGCAAGAACCCCATCAGTCATGTATGATAGGATACTATGCAATCTTTTACTTTCCTGCTCAAGGTTTTCTTGAGTTAGACGAATAACTTCAGACAAATCATTTAAGTTATTCGTAATGTTAGTGATTTCAGTATTCCCCTGCATATCTAATACCTGAGAATAATCACCAGCAATTAAATCTTTAATCTTTTGATTTAACTGTTTGAGTCGAATATTATCTCTACGGCCTTCAAGCAAGAGAAAGCTCACAAGCATGATAAAACCAAGTAATATGAGTACAAAGACGAAATCTCTGGTTAAAATTGTTTGTCTAATTACTTCAATCATTATTTCTCATGTAATATCCAACACCACGACGAGTTAAGATATATTCAGGTCTACTTGGTGTGTCTTCAATCTTCTCACGTAGACGTCTAATGGTAACATCGACAGTACGAACATCACCAAAATAATCATAACCCCAAACAGTCTCAAGGAGATGTTCACGGGTAATAACTTGACCAAGATGAGAAGCTAAGTGATGCAACAACTCAAACTCTCTGTGAGTTAAGTCCAATTCTTCTCCATATTTTTTGGCTACATATGCATCTGGAAGAATCTCTAAATCCCCAATTTGAAGACTTTGTAACTTTGTATCTTCTTCTTGGTTATCCACTGCTATTAAATCAGTACGACGAAGAAGAGCCTTCACACGCGCTTGTAGTTCACGGTTTGAAAATGGCTTGGTAACATAATCATCCGCCCCAAGCTCAAGACCAATAACCTTATCAAACTCACTATCTTTTGCTGAAAGCATGATAATTGGAACACTACTTGTCTTGCGAATTGTTTTAGCCACTTCAAGACCATCAATTTCTGGAAGCATCAAGTCCAAAATAATAATATCTGGTTTCTCAGCTTCAAACAATTCGATGGCTTCGCGTCCATTAAAGGCTGTAACAACCTCATAACCTTCCTTGGTCATATTAAACTTAATAATATCTGAGATTGGTTTTTCATCATCTACAATCAATATTTTTTTCATATAGTCACCTTTTTCCTTGTATCAATTATACCAAAAAAATGCAAAGAAGACACGAAAGACTAGTGTTGTCAGCATCTTTTTGAATACTCTTGCCAAATTTTTTGCTGAGGTTTTGCTAGTGGATAGAGGTCAAACTCTTCAGGAGTTAACCAAACAACTTCTTTGTCGCTATACTCTTTACTATCAACTACCTGCCCCGATAGAATTCGTACATGCCACTTTCGATGGCTAAAGACATGTTTCACTTCTTCAAAATGAGTATCCTGCCACTCAACTTCTAAATCATAATCCTGCTCAAAACTGTCTTGCGGTGATGGCCCAAGTTGAACAGATGGTTCAGCTACCTGATTAAAGAGATTTAGTTCTTCATTCTTAGAAAATTCATCTACCTCAATCAAGGGAAAATGCCAAAATCCAGCAAGTAACTTTTCACTTTCATTCTTTTCTAGTAAAAACTGTCCTTTAGCATTTTGAACAACTAAAGCATTAAGATAGACGGGAACCGGCTTTTTCTTTGGCGCTTTAATGGGATAGCGATCCATTGTTCCATTTTGATAGGCAGCACTAAAATCTTTAACTGGACTATCTTCTGGCCTCGGATTAACGGGTGCCTCAATATCTGAACCCAAATCCATCAAGGCTTGATTGAAATCACCTGGACGTTCTGGATCAATCAAAATTTCCATCATAGCTTGAAATATCTTGCGATTACTTGGATTACCAATGTCGTGATTGACTTCAAATAAACGAGCCAAAACACGCATGACATTCCCATCAACTGCTGGTTGTGGTAGATTAAAGGCAATACTTGAAATAGCTCCAGCAGTATAGGGACCTATCCCTTTCAAGCTTGAAATACCTTCGTAAGTTGAAGGAAATTCTCCATTAAATTCATTCATAATCTGTTGAGCGGCTGCTTGCATATTGCGAACACGCGAATAATATCCAAGACCTTCCCATGCCTTTAATAAGCGTTCTTCAGGTGCATTTGCCAAACTTTCTACAGTTGGAAAGCTTTCTAAAAAACGTTCATAATAGGGAATAACTGTATCAACTCTGGTTTGCTGTAACATGATTTCAGATACCCAGATATGGTATGGATTTTTACTTCTTCTCCAAGGTAAGTCCCGCTTATTTTCATCATACCAGGCTAAAAGTTTTTGACGGAAAGAGAGAATTTTCTCCTCTTCCCACATAGATACGCCATATTTCTCCAAATCTAACATATATCTAGTATAGCATATCCTTATACGATACTCAAAAAATGAAAATTGTCCTTATTTTGTTATCTACTCTCTTATCATACCTGACTATAAGTCATATCTCTACTCTTTCTGTTATTTTCTATGATTTTTTGATATAATGACTTTTGAATGAATCTTTAAAGGAGATATCCATGCGTTTTAATCAATTTAGTTATTATCCCGTTACACCCCAACAAGCTTTACAGGAATTATCTGAGCTTGGATTCAAGCTTGATCTTTCAGTTTCACATAAAGAACAGTTTGAAGCTTTTGTTAGGACTTGTTTTTTTAATTACACAAATACGGATTATCCCCTCACTACTTTAGCAGTTGATAAAGAAACTGATTTGCTTACTTTCTTTAATTCAGATCGTGAATTGACAGCAGAAATTTTCTACACTGTTGCCTTTCAATTGCTTGGATTCAGTTACTTAGTAGACTTTGAAGATGCTCTTGCTTTTCACAAAGAAACAGCGTTTCCGATCGTTTACGGAGATTTAATCGACAATTTCTACCAGCTTTTAAATACACGCACTAAAAAAGGGAACACCCTTATCGATCAGTTAGTTAGTGATGGTCTTATTCCTGAGGACAATAACTATCACTACTTCAATGGCAAGAGTTTGGCAACCTTCAATACTAACAATGTCATTCGTGAAGTAGTGTATGTAGAGACTCGTGTTGATTCTGATAAAGATGGTCTACCTGACCTCATCAAGGTAAATATCATTCGTCCAACATACAATGGAAAGATTCCAGCAGTCATAACAGCAAGTCCATACCATCAAGGAACCAATGACAAAGCAAGCGATAAGGCTCTCTATAAGATGGAAGCCGAACTAGAAGTCAAGGAACCACATGAAATTACGTTAGAAAATCCAACCCTGAACTTGGTTGAACCTGTTGGGGATGCTGAACTTGTTTCTGAAGCTGAAGAAAAACTCACTCATATCAATAGCAGTTACACACTTAACGACTACTTCCTTCCAAGAGGATTTGCCAATATCTATGTATCCGGTCTTGGTACCAAGGATTCTCAAGGTCAGATGACCAACGGAGATTACCGTCAAGTTGAAGCTTATAAGAATGTTATCGATTGGCTAAATGGTCGTTGTCGTGCCTTTACGGATCATAGTCGTAAACGTCAAGTAAAAGCTAATTGGTCAAATGGTAAAGTGGCAACTACTGGTCTTTCTTACCTAGGAACAATGTCTAATGGTCTTGCTACTACAGGAGTTGATGGTTTAGAAGTCATTATTGCTGAAGCAGGTATCTCATCATGGTACAACTATTACCGTGAAAATGGTCTTGTGACAAGCCCAGGCGGCTATCCTGGAGAGGACTTCGATTCATTAGATGAATTAACTTATTCTCGTAATCTCTTAGCTGGTGACTTTATTCGCGGAAACAAGGCTCATAAAGCTTCCATAGAAGAACTCAAGAAAAATCTAGACCGTAAAACTGGAGATTATAACCAATTTTGGCATGACAGAAACTACCTTCTTAATGCTAAAAAGGTTAAGGCTGAAGTTGTCTTTACCCACGGTTCGCAAGACTGGAATGTAAAACCACTTCACGTCTATCAAATGTTCAATGCTCTTCCAAGTCATATTAATAAACACCTCTTTTACCATAACGGCGCCCATGTTTATATGAACAACTGGCAGTCTATTGATTTCCGTGAATCTATGAATGCCCTTTTGACACAGAAATTATTGGGTCAAAACACTGACTACCAACTTCCAAGAGTCGTTTGGCAAGACAATACTGCTCCTCAAACCTGGATGTCACTTGAAGATTTTGGAAATCAAACTGAACATAAAACTTTCTCTTTAGGTACTGAAGAAGCTGCCATTCAAAATCACTACCAAGATTCTGACTTCGAACGATTTGGAAAGACTTACCAAACCTTTAATAATGAATTGTATCAAGGTAAGGTGAATCAGATTACCATTGATTTTCCAGTGACTGAAGATCTTCATATCAATGGTCGTGTTAAACTAAACCTTCGTCTCAAGTCAAGTACCAATAAAGGTCTTCTCTCTGCTCAACTTCTCGAACTTGGTCAAAAGAAATACCTTCAACCTTATCCTGGAGTCTTGGCTGCTCGTACTATTGATAATGGTCGTTACCATATGCTGGAAAACCTTTGCGAGCTACCATTTAGCCCAAATGCCCAACGTGTTATCACCAAAGGCTATCTCAATCTTCAAAATCGTCATGATTTATTGAAAATTGAAGAAGTTAAACCAGATGAATGGATGAAATTCCAATTTGAATTACAGCCAACTATTTATAAACTAAGAAAAGACGATACAATCCGTCTCGTTCTTTATACTACTGACTTTGAGATTACTATACGTGACAATACTGACTATCGATTAACTGTAGACCTTGCGCAATCTAGTCTGGAAATCCCAGATCAAAAATAGTTAGGAAACCAGAAAACCCGTGATAAAAATATCACGGGTTCTTTTATTCTTATTTTTTTTCTTCGGCTTGTTTTTTAGTTCTAGCCAGTCTCAAAGCTCTATTTGGATTGAGGCGATTAAAAAGTTCTTCTAATTTCTTTTCATTCCAGACGTCTGCAGCAGAAACAAAATTTCCATCAGCATCTCGGAAAGATATTGGTTTATCACCCATAGCTATCTCCTAGTCTACAAACTCAAACTCAAATTTTCCAATACGGACAAGGTCGCCGTCCTTAGCTCCACGAGCACGAAGAGCTTCATCAACTCCCATACCACGCAACTGACGCGCAAATTTCATAACAGACTCATCACGGTCAAAGTTAGTCATATTAAAGAGTTTCATGAGTTTTTCACCTGAAAGAACCCAAGTTGCATCATCGTCACGACCAATCTCAAATGGTTTTTCTTCCTCATCGAAGCCATAGTAAGCCTCTTCTTCCATCTCTGACTCATCATATAGAAGGAATTCTGGTGTTTTATCAAGAAGCTCAGCCGTTGCATCTAATAAAGGTGCAAGACCTTGCTTAGTCAAACCTGAAATTGGGAAGATTGGTGGTAATTCTTCAAATTCATCATAATTAGCAGCCAATTTTTTCTTGAACTCTTCAAGGTTTTCTTGACTCTCAGGCATATCCATTTTATTGGCAACAATAATCTGTGGACGCTCCATAAGACGAAGATTATAAGATTCAAGTTCCTTATTGATTGCTAGATAGTCCTCGTAAGGATTACGTCCTTCACTAGCTGACATGTCAATGATATGAAGAATAACGCGAGTACGCTCGATATGACGCAAGAACTGAGTACCTAGACCAACACCTTGACTAGCACCTTCAATCAATCCAGGAAGGTCTGCTACTGCAAAGGACTCACCTGATTGAGTACGTACCATACCAAGATTAGGAACGATTGTTGTAAAGTGGTAGGCACCAATTTTTGGCTTAGCAGAGGTAATCACGCTAAGGAGTGTTGATTTACCTACAGATGGGAATCCAACCAAACCAACATCCGCAAGGATTTTAAGTTCTAACTGTAATTCACGTTCTTGACCAGGTTCTCCATTTTCTGAGATTTCTGGCGCGGGATTTTTAGGTGTTGCAAAACGGATATTTCCTCGACCACCACGACCACCGTGAGCCACGATGAACTCTTGTCCGTTCTCTATCAAATCAGTGAGAACTTTCCCAGTCTCCGCATCACGTACGGTTGTCCCTTGAGGTACACGAACAATCAAGTCTTCTGCCCCTCGGCCATGCATTCCTTTTGTCATCCCTTTTTCACCTGATTGGGCCTTGAAATGACGATTGTAACGGAAGTCCATAAGGGTACGTAAACCTTCGTCTACAACGAAAACAACGTTACCTCCACGTCCTCCATCACCGCCCCAAGGTCCTCCGTTAGGGACATATTTTTCACGACGAAAGGCAACCATGCCATCGCCACCATTACCAGCCTTTACTTTAATCTTGGCTGTATCTAAAAACATACTCATATTCTTTTCTCACTTTAAAAAGGGATGGGAAATCCCAGTCACCAACTATTTGAAATAAATCCTACAACTAGCAATTTAGAATCTACTAAATACACCAATTGCAGTCGCAAAAATACCGGCTAAAGTAACAAACAACATGATTAATACGACAAACATTGTAAGTTTTTCAAAGAATGTTTTTTTACGTTTACCATTATCACCGAATGCCATGTTTTCTCCTTTACTCTAATACTCTAATATTAATACTCATCAGATACAGGAGCGATTGCCCACAAGATCAAGTAAGCAATAAGTCCTGCCCCATAACAGAAAGCTAAAACTCCCCAAATAACACGAACAATTGTAGGGTCAATATCAAAATAATGTGCTACTCCTGCGCAGACTCCACCAAGTTTTTGATCTCTACCACTTCTCATCAATTTCTTTTTCATCGTTTTTTTCCTTTCATCGAAAGAATTTAATCATTCAAGTATTTTCTTAAATTTCTTAATTGTTTTCTAGATGCCTTAAGCATTCGCTTCGAACCTTTAACTGGCATAGTAACAGCCTGTTGCGGAATATAGAAGACTGTCTTTAAAATACGTTTTGTAACAGGTTCGTCAGCCTCTGTTTCTTTGGCAAAATTATTTGAAATAATGACGTCTAGATAAAATTCATGGACTCTTCTACCAAAGTTTTCCGCTGAAATTTCATATAATTTTTCAGCCAAGTGTTTTTCATCCATTGACGGTGTAGCGAGTAAAGCCTCGAGAATCGCTCCTGCCAAGTCCCTTTCCTCATAATAAAGGGTTCCGAACATTTTATCATTGATGAGATTATCCAAATAAGGATTACCATGGGCAATAACAGGTGTCTCACTAGCTAAACTCTCCAGATAAGTCAATCCCTGAGTCTCACTTGTAGAAGCCGATATGAAGAAATCAGCTGCCTTATAATAGAGTGCCGTCTCATTTGGCGGAATCATACCTGTAAAGATAACAGAATCTTGAATTTTTAAATCTTCTGCTTGCTCCTTAAGGTTGTCTAAATAAGGTCCATCTCCAGCTACAACAAGTTTAACATTTGGTTCTTCTTTTAGGACATCTGGTAAAGCTGTAAGAACTGCTTGAATATTCTTCTCGTAAGAAACTCGAGAAAGACTTAGAAGCATCTTTTCATCTTGTTGGATCCCTAGTTTATCCCGTAAGTCACTAATGTGTTCAGGACCAATCTCAGGGCGTTCAAATTTGGCAAGTTCAATTCCAGTAGGAATGACACGCTTTTCAACTTTTACCTTATAGTCAGATAAAAGGTCGCGCACAATTTCACTCGGGCAAATAACCCCATCAACATCATGCAAAAAACCTCGAACAAGATATTTGACCATACTTGGACGAATCAACATCCCCTTAGCAATATAGTGAACATAATCCTCGTACTGGGTATGATATGTATGAATGACTGGAATTTTCAGTTCTCGAGCAATCCAAATTCCCAATAAACCAAGAGAAAACTCAGTCTGGGTATGAATAATATCGAGTTTGTATTGTTTAGCAATCTCAAGAGCTTTCGTAAATCCACGGTAAGCGAAACGTCGGTCTTTAAAGGCAAAAAAAGGAACACTAGGAATACGAATAATTTGCCAGTCTTCATAACGATTGACATCCTTATCGGTTGTCGTGAAGATAAAGACTGCATGCCCTTGCTTTTCAAGCTCTGTTTTTAAGGTCCGAATACTGGTTGCAACACCCGAAACCTGTGGGAAATAAGTATCTGTAAATAATCCAATTCGCATATACTACCTCATTTTTTTCCTAAAGCCGCTTGCTCCCGATAGAATTTTAGCCATATTTCAAGGAGATGCTCCTCTGAGTATTTTCTTGAAATAGCCTTGGCCTTTTCTTTTAACTCTTTCAAAGCTTCTGGATGCTCTCTATATTCCATAATAGCTTGTTTCATCTCTTCCACATCGGTGGTTGGTCTGTAATTGCCTTCTAGAATCACCTTATAAAGATCTAAGTCCCGAAGCATAATGGGAGCTTCACAACTCGCAGCTTCTAGAATAGTCATCGGAAAGAGCTCATTATAGCTAGGAAGTAAGAACAAATCTGCCAAAGCATACAGTTCTTTCATCCGTTCTGGCTCAACAATTCCAGGGAAAATCAGATTTTCTGGAGGATTATCCATGATTTTTTTATAGCGTTCATAACCATCTGTAATCCCACCAAATGAGAAGCCTCCCGCCCAAATAAAGGTGATGTCCGGTAGCCCCTCAGCAAGAGTAATGAAATCATCGATTCCCTTACGCTTCTGAACCTGCCCAGCTCCTACTACTACAAATTGATTTTCACTCAACCCCATATCTTGTCGAAGTTGACTTACCTTTTCTGCAGAAAGTGGGTGCCATTTTTCTTTGTTAACAAAGTTAGGGATATAGGTCACCTTTTCACGAGGAATACCAGCTGCAACCAAATCTTCAATAAAAGTAGGATTAACCACAACCAAGTGTTCCATACGGTCATAAAAAGAAAACACATAGCGCTTAACAATCCCTTTTAAGAAGAACGGAATTTTCAAACTGCCCTCTAGGGTGTCAGGCAAGAAGTGGACATAACCAATCCTACGACCCGAACGCTTCATTTGAAAAGTTGACAGATAATAAGGAAGGTCGATTGTATGAAAATGAGTAACATCAGCTTCTACAGGAAGATTTTCCGTTACAATTAGTTGGTCTTTCGCATCACGTTTCAAAAGTTGCACAAGTTCACGGTAAGCTCCAGAAACTCCTTGTCCTGCCACCTTTTCACTCGAACTTAGCATGTTGATGCGTAATTTCTCTTTTTCCATACTATCCATTATATCATTTTATTGAAAGAAAATCAGCAAATTAAAAAAGAGATGGCATAAAAGCTAGGGAATTTCCTAACACTTATACTATTTCTTTTTTTATGTCATTCTATTTAATACCTAAAGCGATACGTGCATAGCGACTCATTTTTTCAACCGTCCAAGCTGGATACCAAACTAATTTCACTTCAACGTTAGTAACCTCTGGTACATCTGTCATAGCATCATAAATTTGATCGGTCAAGAGATCTGCTAATGGACAACCCATAGTCGTTAAGGTCATATCAATCTCAGTATCACCGGTATCACCATCAAATCGAATCTCATAAATCAGACCTAGGTTGACGATATCGATTCCTAACTCTGGGTCGATAACTTCTTCTAATGCAGATAAGATTTTCGTTTTGATAGTTTCAATTTGCTCTTCTGTATAAGCCATGTGTAATCCTCCAATTTTAATCTTCGATAAAGTCACGAAGTGGTTTACTACGACTAGGCTGGCGAAGTTTTCTCAATGCTTTTGCCTCAATCTGACGAATACGCTCACGAGTAACGTTGAAGACTTTACCAACATCTTCTAGAGTACGCATTTTACCATCATCAAGACCGAAACGTAGACGAAGAACATTTTCTTCACGGTCAGTCAAGGTGTCTAGCACTTCATCTAACTGCTCACGCAAGACGATACGAGTGGTGTAGTCTACTGGATTTTCAATCACTTCATCTTCGATAAAGTCACCAAGATGACTATCGTCCTCTTCACCAATAGGTGTTTCAAGAGAAACTGGCTCTTGAGCAATTTTCAAGATTTCACGAACCTTGTCAGGTGTCATATCCATACGTTCAGCAATTTGCTCAGGAGTAGGATCTTGTCCCAACTCTTGAAGAAGGTTACGTTGCTCACGAACAAGTTTGTTGATTGTTTCAACCATGTGAACTGGAATACGAATGGTACGAGCTTGGTCAGCAATGGCACGCGTAATGGCCTGACGAATCCACCAAGTTGCATAAGTTGAGAATTTGAATCCTTTAGAGTAGTCAAACTTATCAACTGCCTTCATCAATCCCATATTTCCTTCTTGGATCAAATCTAGGAATTGCATACCGCGTCCAACATAGCGTTTCGCGATAGAAACTACCAAACGAAGGTTAGCCTCTGCTAGACGTTGTTTCGCTTCAACATCTCCTGCTTCAACGGCAAGAGCTAATTCTTTTTCTTCTTCGTTAGTAAGAAGAGGTACGACACCGATTTCCTTCAAGTACATACGAACTGGGTCATTGACTTTGGCAGATGTTGAACCAATTAAATCTTCATCACTAAGTTCTGGTTCTTCCTCTGTACTTAAGACACGTTCACTCGGATTTCCTTCGTTATCAGTGATTGCAATACCTGCATCTTGAATCCGTTGCAAAAGGTTCTCAATACCTTCTACATCAAGAGCAAAAGGAATTACAAGGACATTGTTAATTTCATCATCTGTCGCAGTACCAGTTTTCTTATGGTTACGAATAAATTCTGCAACTTGGACATCAAAAGTTGTTACTTCTTTTTGTTTTTTTGCCATTCTTACTCCATTCTTCTTTTTTGGGCAATTAAGCGTTCAAGCTCTTCTAAAGCAGCATCTGTGTCGCCTACATGACTAGCTTCCTGAACTTTCTTTTTAATTTGCAAGTTTTGTTGATTCAAAAGAGCACGATTACGAGACTCCTCTACTTCCTTTAGTTCTTCTGGAGACATCTCAGAAGGTAGATCCAAAGCTAACACCTGGTACCAAGCATTTTCCACTTCTCTAGTCTGATTTGCCAAGTCTTCGGAAGAAATCGAACCATTATCAATCAAGAGTACATACAAGGTCTGAAACTCTGGAGTTTCAAATACAAAATCATCTCTCAAACGATAATCATTCAACACAAGGGGGTGCTCCATCATACGATAAAGAATATGTGCTTCAGCTCTCATGACTGCCGTCAATTGTTTAGAAACCGACATAGTAATTGGTGTCGGATTAACAACCTGCTGCACTTTTTCTTGTCTTTGTCTGACACGACTTTCGTTGATGATGTGCTCAACTTGTTGATAATCAAAAGATGGTAAATGATCCGTCAACAAATGAATATAGGTGTTCTGGGCTGTGATAGAAGGTTCTTTGACGATAAGAGGTGCAATTTTCTCAATGAACTCAATCTGTGCTTGGAGATTTTCACTATTACTAGGTTTGTAATGATGGATATAAAACTCAATCGGACTGATTCGAGTATTGGATAAAAGATAAGCCAAATCCTCTGGAGAATTCTTTTGTAAATACTCGTCAGGATCCATTGCATCAGGAATCTGGACAACTTGTACAGGTAGATCTTTAAGCTCGTCCAAAGCTTTAGCAGTTGCAGCTTGTCCTGCCTTATCACCGTCATAAGTGATAATCACTTTTTTTGTAAAGCGTTTGAGATGTTCGACGTGCTCAGCTGTCAAGGCCGTTCCCATGGAAGCTACTGCATTTTCAATACCAGCACGGTAGGCTGCAATAACATCCATAAAGCCTTCCATCAGATAAATTTCAGGAGCTTTACCTGAGCCTTTTTTTACTCTATCCAAATGATATAATTCGTAACTCTTGTTAAAAATCGCCGTTGCTCGACTATTTTTATACTTGGCAGTTTGAGAATCTGTCTCTTGCCAAATCCGTCCAGAGAAAGCAATTACCTTTCCTTGGTCGTTTGAGAGTGGAAATATAATCCGGTTATGGAAAGTATCAAAAAATTGGTTACTCTCAGATAGATAAAATAGACCTGAATCCAGCAAGTCCTTCTCACTATAATCGTCTGCTAAACGCTGATAAAGATAAGAGCGTTCTGCTGGAGCTAGACCAATCATAAAGTGTTTAATGACATCATCAGTCAAGCCACGTTTATAGAGATAGTTTCTCGCCTCCTCACCCATTTTAGTCGTCATGAGGATTGCATGATAAAAGCGTGCAGCCTTGTCATGCATATCGTAGAGATTTTGATAGGGTGACGTGTGTGGGACAGGGTTATGTACAGGAGCTTCAAGGTGCATTCCGAGACGTTCGCCCAACATCCTTACCGCATCCGCAAAAGTTACTTGTTGATACTCTTCTATAAACTTAAAGACGTCTCCAGAACGACCACAACCAAAACAGTGGTAAAATTGCTTATCTTCGACCACGTTAAAGGAAGGGGTCTTTTCACCATGAAAAGGACAGAGCCCCAAAAAGTTCCGTCCAGATTTTTGTAAAGAAATCACTTCTCCTATGATTTCGACAATATTGGTATTGTTTTTGATTTCTTCGATGACTCTCTTGTCAACCATAGACAATACCTCCATTTTATCACAGTTTACTTTATATAGTATACTTTATTTCTGAAAAAAAGTAAACCATTTCATACCTTTTACATGCTTCTATTTCATAGAAAATAGGCATTTTCGAAAGTAAAATTTTAGGAAATTACACATTTACTTAAAATTG
>NZ_JADMUH010000021.1 GCF_015546995.1 Streptococcus infantis | reverse complement strand
CTTAGAATTAAACGGAGTATCAATTTATCTAATGCCGCTATTCTTTATACAATTAATTTTTTTTGGTGGTGGACATGAAGAATTAGGATGGAGAGGTATATTACAACCGTTACTTGATAAAAAATATACTTATTGGCAATCTAATTTGATTGTAGGATCAATTTGGGGGATTTGGCATCTGCCTTTATGGCTTATAGTTGGAGAAAGCCATAAAGGATTTCCTTTTATTTTATTTTTTATATATACATTATTTTTAAGTTTCGTTTTAGGGCTTCTTTATCGTCAAACCCAATCAGTGGGTTACTGTATATTATTTCATGCGTTCGCAAATTTGTTAAATCTCTATTTTGTGTTAAAAATTAATCTTATTTTTATTATCATTTTTATTGGTTATTTGATTTATACGATATTGGCGAGTAATAGAATTAGTAAGGAAAAGAATTTATATCCAAAATAACTGGAGATACTCTAGAAAATGAAGATGATTTTGTTCAAGGTAATAAAGAAGAAATAATGAAGATTTATATGAAAGGTTTAGAGTAAACATGAGTCTCTTATTTGAAGAATTTAAAACCATTTGTTTCCATTTAAATCGAGTCGGAATTACACCGACACTGATGGGTTCTTTGGGATTGGAGTTTAGAACGAAAGAAAATTGGGGGCCGTCTGACATTGACATTCATGTACCTGGTGACCCTAGAGGTTGGGAAGCACCTGACCATCTCAGAATTTATGACTGGGAAAAGATAATGAAAGTGATGAAAGACTTAGGCTACGTCTTAATAGATATTCATGAGCATGAATTCCAAAAGGATAGAGAGAGTGTTGAATTTGGAAGTATCGATTCCTTATTCGATTTTGCAGGAGTTTCGGAATCGGATATAGAGCTTATTCACATTGAAGGCATCACTTTTCGTCTTCCAAGTCTGGAGCAGTATCTAAGTATTTACAAAGCTTCTTCTCAAGACTCCTATCGAAATGAACAAAATAACAATAAGGATTTTAAAAAGATCGAGTGGCTGGAAAAACATTTGTAAATTATCATATGAAAAGTAGTAAGTTGTAAGACTGGCTGCTATGTTATTTTTATTTGTTATTTGATTTATACGATATTGGCTAGTAATAGAATTAGTAAGGAAAAGGATTTTAAAATTTAGATCAGGATACCCATTATTAAAGGTAACATTCTATCTAGATAATCGATGTTAGAGATTGTCTGTTTAAAGTGGTATCACAGCTTGTTTAAACAGATTAAACAAAGATGTAGCTAGGAATGTCTTACAGTAAGGAGTTTAAATATGAAATTCCATGAATTTGGTGATAAGAATTTGCCTTCTATCTTGCTGATACATGGCGGTGGCAGTTCTTGGTGGAATTATCTTTGTCAAGCACGGATCTTGTCAGAAGAATACCGTGTCATTCTACCCACCTTGAATGGCCACGGCGAAGAATATCAACTTGATTATATTTCTACTGAAGATTCTGCTTTGGAGATTCTAGACTATATCAAAGCAAACTGTGGTGGGAAATTGTTTGCGATTGGTGGCGTTTCACTTGGTGGTCAAATTGCTATGGAGCTTTTGTCCTTAGATAGCAATATAGCTGAGAAGGCCATCATAGACGGAAGCCTCTGTATTCCTCAACCAGGGTTAGCTAAAATCAGCATCTTTCTAGTATCTCTATTTGGTAAACTGATGTTCAGTAAATTTTCTTGTGAACTTCAATTAAGCATGATGAACAAACTCTATCCTAAACTGGCTTATCCAGAGGAAATAAAAGCTTATTATTTGGAGGATCTGCCAAGGACGCCTATCAAAACATTAGTGACTATTTACAAAACCTATATGGAGCGTTACAAGCTGAAGGACACGATTTCTGCTAGTAAGGCGCAGGTTCTGTATATCTACGGTGAAAAAGAATTGAACTGTGTGAAAGCATCGGCAAAATTATTTCAACAAATACATCAAAACACGATCTTGTATGAAGCTAAGGGCTATAACCACGGCTATTTATCAGCTTATCTACCTCAAGAGTGGATTGATTTGGTAGAGCCGTTTTTAAAGAGCGATTCATTGGAAATGTGTAATGAATCTGATATATCATAAGGAGGAATCTGATGCTAGGAGCAATAGTTGGAGACATTGTAGGTTCTGTTTATGAATGGAACAACATTAAAACGAAAGACTTCCCTTTATTTCGTGATGATTGTTTTTTCACAGATGATACGGTTATGACCTGTGCCGTTGCAGAAGCAATCATGAACGGCGGTCAAAAGGATAACTTTATTGATGCCATGAAAAAATATGGTAGGATGTATCCCGATGCTGGTTATGGTGCTAGGTTTGATGCATGGATTCATAGCAATGACCGCTCCCCTTATAATAGCTTTGGCAATGGCTCTGCCATGCGTGTTTCTCCATGTGCTTGGGTCATGGATTGTAGTTTCTGTGCACGAACGGGAGCCTGGCCGTCCAGAAGAGCTCTCGCACGACTTTCTGCAGAGGTGACTCATAACCATCCAGAAGGGGTCAAAGGAGCTATGGCAACGTCTGATGCTATCTTTATGTGCCGTAATTTCCTTGGTGGTGATGGAAGCGATAACCCTGCGGAGATTAAAAGATGCATCAAGGAACATATCGAGAAAGAGTATGGATATGACCTTTCTAAAACGTTAGATGAAATTCGTCCTACGTATCGATTCAATGAAACTTGCCAGGATACCGTTCCTCAGGCGATTGTTGTTTTTCTGGAGAGTACAGATTTTGAAGACGCAATTCGAAATGCGATTTCTCTTGGTGGGGACAGCGACACTCTTGCCGCAATCACAGGAAGTATCGCCGAAGCAGCCTATGGAATTCCTGAGTGGATCACAAACAAGGTTTATACCTATTTAGATGAGCCCTTGAATGATGTCTTAAAAAGATGGAGAAAGCATATGATAAATAATATAGAAGTTTTTTTTGAAATAAATCCTGATACACCACGAAGCACAAAAAATGAGGAAAGAAATTATAATTGGAATAAAAGAATTAAAAAAGCACATGAGCAATCCAAAATTGCCCCAATACAATATAGTCAAGTACTTGCATATGTAAATGAGTTTTTAATCTGTTTGGAAGCGGAAGATAGTGGCGTAAGTAAAAAGGAAAAGCAAAATTCGATAATTTTAGATGGTAGGGAGCAAACTATTATCAATAACGGAATAATAGCTAAGGAATGCAAATGGACTGTACCAGTTTGGGATAAAACCGTGAAAAAATATTCAGTATGGGAAAATAAATATAGCAAAATCAAGGAAAAATTTGGATTAAGTCATACGAAAAATATTATATGGTTAAAATTTACACAGAAAGGTTATTTAGGAGTTGTTGCAAAAGGAATGGACATAAATTTTTTTAATGACAATACTTCAGGAAAATTGGTCAATGCAGTTAATGATAAGTGGGATGAATCTTTTGTTTTAATTTTTCCGCTGACCGATTCTATTTTATATAAGAGAGACACAGGGGAAATCGAGAGAGCAATTGGAAATTATCTTATATCAAAAGGTGTTCCTATAATTGATTTTTACTCACATAATTACTGATAGATAATTCTCAGTTTGTCGAGATAATACTTTTTAACAATAGCGACAACTTATCGTTAAAAAGTTTGGTGTATGTTTGCATACGCTAAGACCAAAATCTGCAATTTTAGGGAAATTCAATTCATATTGAGGCGGTATCACTACTTGCAGGAGCTGAGAAGTAAATTTGCGTAGCGTTGTAAAGTTTAGACGGAGGGTTATCGATGGTTATATTGGAATTGTATCAAGGTGATTATCAAAAGGATTTAGTCGCGTTTGATTCTTTAGAAGAGGGAAGAGCCTTTGTCGCTCAAATTCCAGGGTATACTCTAGAAAACGAAGATGGGTTTGAAGTGGAGTATGTGAATCCTAAACACTTGCCGGATTATATGGAAATTGTCTTCAATGGAAATATTGTCCCTTTATCTAGATTTTCGTTTGAACCTGAAGAAAATGTCGAGATTATTTGGAAAGAAATTTCGAATCTATCCGAACCAAACGATAAAGTGATTGAAGGAGCTACAAAAGTCGACGCGTATGTCGTGAATAACGATGAAGTCAAAGCTTATATCAATTCAAGAGAAGCAAACTTCCGCAAGGCAAAAGCTTTCTTAGAAAGCAAAGAGTACGAAGTCGACAGAAGCTTTTTCGGAAGTGAAGACGGTGAAGCGATTCTCTACAGAAAACGCGACACCGAAGATTGGCACTTCTTATGCCACTTAGACTCGCTGTTTGTAGAGATTGAAGATGTCGAAGAATATGTGAAAGAAGCGATGGAAGATATTCAATAGTCAAACAAAGTTCTTTGTGAGTGTATGCCACTGCTTGAGTAGACGGATTGAGCAGTAAAGAGAAACATCTAGCACTATCTAGCTTCTTAAGGAGAAATATCTATCATGAAAATGGAAATCGGGAAAACCTATCTTGTAAAAAAAGATATTTTCAGTTTAAAAAAAGATGAACTTTGGACCTTAGTTGACAAGGGTTATCAGGCTTATTTTGGTGAACATAATTTCGTATTTGTCAATGATGAGAAAGTGAAGGTATTTGCAGTTTTACAAGATAGTTCAGAAGAAGATATGCGAATCTACCATCATCTTGATGACTATCTTGAAGAAGTCGCTCATGAGAATTTCTGAAGAAGGTGAGCTGCAAATTGAAAATGCTCGCTTTTAAAAGGTTTACTGAAATATTTTTGTGGGAAATCATAATTTTTAATATATTTAGTGAGAAAGATAATGGATAAAGAATTTTATATGACACCAAATTCTGAAGAAAGCAATCTTGTCCTGAAACAGGCTTTGAAAGAACTAATCGAAGATATGTACGAAAAGAATATAATATCAGGTTTGTTAGAGGATGATATAGATAGTCAATCCTTTGAGGATTTTGTTCTTTCTTTAAGGGATAAACTTAAAGAATGCTATCCTAAAACTAAGCTCAGACGAATGATGAAGAGTATCCATTATGCGAATGGTTTTGAAGATAAATCTTTAAAAGAAAGTGCTTTTCTCTTGGATGAGATTGAACAGTATCTTAGTAGCAATCGCTTTCTTGATCATGATCAAGCGGTCAAGTATTTTAATGATAGAATTACTGCTGATGGCTTTGAAATCAATCCCCAATCTCTAGTTTTAATCATGATTGAAAGTTTGCATAGCTGAGAGAAGCTGTATAGGATATTGAGAAAATATGCGTAATGATAATAAAAGAGAAAGGTATAGCTATGTCTTATGATTTAGTAGTATTTGAGAAATCAATCGCACCAGCTAGTAAAGCTGAATTTTTAGATTGGTATGAGGAGCAAGTGGAGTGGAAGGAAGACCACGATTATGATTCAATTGAAGTTAGTTCAAGCAAACTAAAAAGTTGGTTTCTGGACATGATAAAACTATTTCCTCCTATGAATGGTGACTTTGATATGGATGATGTTTTAGAGAATGACCAAGAGCTGGAAAGTCGTTTTACTGACTATAGTATTGGTAAGAATCTTATCTATGCAGGATTTGCATGGTCACAAGCAGAAACAGCCTATAATACAATGCTCATGTTAGCCTTAAAACATGATGTGGGATTTTTTGATGTCAGTGGTACTGGGGCAATTATCCTATCTGAAACTATCAAGTTAGATTAAAAGATGAGCCAGGTTAGTTCTTAGGAGATTTTATGATTTCCATAGCTTCCTAGCATATGTATTTAATAACCCTTTTACAGGGAATTAATTTTGAGATAGACGTCCTTACAGTAGCTATTCCGATTATCAAAAAGATCTAGACTGAAACTAGGGTGAAAGCCATCTGGTTCAGTCTTTTTTTCTGTTTATGTAGTATAATATAAGATGTAGGTATTTTATTTTTTAATAGTTTTTTCCAAGAACGATAATTTATCTAGAAAGAGAAAAAATATGAAGCAATCACTTGAATTTTTAAGAGAAAGAATCACCGATAAGATGCCCTTAGAGGAAATGGTAGCAATCTTTGAAGACTTGTGCCGTGAGCCTATTGAGGATGAGATGATTTTATTTGAAACAGGGACGTTTACAACTATATCTGATAAGCCAATGTTTCAACTATCGTTGGTAAGGCAAGCCCCAAATGAAGATGAAGAGTTTTATCAAGTTCACCTCGATATTTTCTATGAAGCATGTCAAGAGAATGAAATATTTCATGAATCGATTTGGGATGAAGATTTAGAGGAAAATATCTTTGATTACATTAGAGCTTCAGAGGTGTTTGCCTACGCTAAAGAGCAGAAGTATTTAGCAGTCAAAATATATATGGACCAAACTTGAGATGGTTAGTTAAAGTAAGAAAATCTAATGACAGGAGAATTATAAATGAAAAAAATTATGGTAATCATCAATCCAACATCTGGTGGCGAAAAGGCCTTGGATTATAAGGTGAAACTGGAGAATAAAGCTAGAGACTATTTTGAAGATGTGGAGATTAAAATTACGGAGAAAGCGCAAGATGCCACAAACTTTGCAGAAGAAGCTTCTCGTGAGCGATATGATGCTGTTCTTGTTTTTGGTGGAGATGGGACTGTCAATGAAGTAATCTCTGGTATCGCGGAAAAAGACTACATTCCTAAACTTGCGATTATCCCAGGAGGAACTGGGAATCTCATTACGAAACTATTAGAAATCAATCAAGATATTGATGGTGCCATTGACGAGCTTGATTTTAATTCTACGAATAAGATTGATATCGGAAAATCAAATGGGCACTATTTCGGATACATTTTTAGTATTGGTTCACTGCCAGAAGCCATCCACAACGTTGGGATAGAAGATAAAACGAAGTTTGGCATGCTCGCCTATGCGATTAATACCATGAAGTCTGTCGTAACAGATCAAGCATTTAATATTACTGTTGAGACAGAAAATGGAAATTATATTGGCCCAGCCAGCCATGTTTTAGTTCTCCTTACCAATTATTTTGCTGACAAAAAAATCTTTGATGAAGACAAGGATGGTTATGCCAATATTTTGATACTAAAAGATGCCTCAATCCTTACAAAATTGTCAGTTATCCCTGATTTATTAAAAGGGGATGTCGTCGTGAATGAGAATATCGAGTATATAAAAGCTCGTCACATCAAAATCTCTTCAGATAGTGAATTAGAAACGGATGTTGACGGTGACAAATCTGATGACCTACCAGTAGATATCAAGGTACTAGGTCAGCATATCGAGGTCTATTCTCAACCGAAAGAATGATAAACTTTTGAAAAGAATAGTAGATAATAAAGGAGGCGATGATGATGAAGATTTTAGCAATTAATTCAATTTCGTTTAAAAAAAGAATGATTGAATTACTATTTGATTATCTTTTCATTCTAGCTTATTTAGCACTTCTGTTTTTAGGTTCTATGCTTTTTTATATTATTCTTTTTAATGGTATCCCAGAGTTTACAGAAATTCAGTCGCAGTGGCTTGTATTTTTTACCTCTGTTTTGCCAATCACTCTACTT
This sequence comes from Streptococcus infantis, assembly GCF_015546995.1. Classification (GTDB taxonomy): domain Bacteria; phylum Bacillota; class Bacilli; order Lactobacillales; family Streptococcaceae; genus Streptococcus; species Streptococcus infantis_J. The sequence goes on along the minus strand of NZ_JADMUH010000021.1, from coordinate 21,283 downwards.
TTTACATTCTTAGATTATACAAAAAATGGAAGTTTTGGGAAGGCGAAAGCAGGGCTTCAATTGGTTTACAAGAAAAAAACAGTGCAAACTAGCTTGCTTAGAAACACCATTAAATTTTTACCTTGGCAAATAGGTCATATGGGCACGATACATGGTTTCTATAGTGAGTTTGATTTCTTATCTATTATCCTCTCGTGTTTAGCTACTCTCCTCGCAGTTGTCTTACTAGCAATGATGGTTTTCAGGAAAGATAAGCGACATCTAGGTGATCTTATAGCTCATACACAGGTACAGCTAAAAGGTGACTAAAATTAAATATTTCATAGATATTTCACTTATTAGGGAGCTTGCTGTGTGCCAGCTTCCTTTTTAATGATTTAAAATCTACTTTACTTAGCAAAATGCTTGGACTTAAAATAAATTTGAACTATAATATAAGAGAAGCTAATCGACTTGAAAAATCTTAGTAAAAAAGGAAACATTTTATGAAAGTATCTAAAAAAATTAGATTAATGAGCTGCTGTGGTTTAGCTATCTTTACTTTAGCTGCCTGTGGTACAAACCAAAAACAATCTACGGAAAAACAGGATAGTTCAACTACTAAGTTTGCGAGCTCAGGTAAAGAAAGCTACAAAGGAACCTATAGCAATCTCAATAACAAGGAAAGTGAAGAAGAAGTTCGGAAAGCCTTGGCTGCACATTTAGATAAAGATAGTGTCGATGCATTTTTCAACCTTGTCAATGATTACAACACAACTGTTGGCTCAGTAGGCTTGACTGGAGATTTTTCTACATTTACCAAAACAGACTATGATGTTGAAAAGATAAGCAATCTTTGGACACCTAAAAAGGGTGATTTTGTCGGTACCAACTGTCGTATTAACAGTTATTGTTTATTAAAAAATTCTATCGAAATTCCTAAATTAGAGAAAGATGATTCTCTCTTGTTTGTCGATAATGATGCCATTGATAAAGGTAAGGTCTTTGGTGCAGAAGACAAGGATGCCTTTGATATTTTATTCTCAAGAGTCAAGACTGAAGCAACGACAGATGTCAAAGTTCATGCTGCAAAGATGGAAAAATTCCTTTCTCAATTCAAGTTTAACGAAAATGCAAGAATGCTCTCTGTAGTAGTCCATGATGACTTGGATGGTCAATCCCTATTTATTGGCCATGTAGGGATACTTGTACCAAGCGAGGACGGCTATCTCTTTGTCGAAAAGTTAACCTTTGAGGAACCTTATCAAGCCATTAAATTCGCGACCAAGGAAGATTGTTACAAATATCTAGATACAAAATACGAAAACTATACTGGTGAAGGTCTAGCTAAACCGTTTATTATGGACAATGATAAGTGGGTTCAATTTTAAGGGTGTAGACATTATGGATGTATTGTTTGGACTGATAGTCTTATTCCTAATAGGGGTATGGGCTGTTTGGGTTATCAAAGGAAACCAGCAGAGACCAAGAAAAAATGAAAGGTTTATTGGTTATATCAATCGATATGATGAAGATGGAGAACCTTATCAAGCGGAGATTTGGGAAGTCAGTGAAGATGAGGAGTAGACATATGGAATTACAAGATTTTACAGAACAAGAACAAGAAATGATTAAAAAGGGACTGACTTTTTCTAAACTGAGTGATAAAGAAACTGCTGACAAAATTATCGCGTTGATCCCTCAAGAATACATTAAGCGTATTCCATTTTTTGTTAGAAAACATGCGATTACTCGTACTGTCAAAAGAATTTCTCTTGAATATCCAGAATTATACGCTGTTGCTGAACAAGATGGCCAACTTCCAGAAAAAGAAGCTCAAGAATTACGACAAATTCTTACAGATATTTTCCAAGAAAAAATGAATAAGCATAAGATTAAGTAGGAGAGCCTAAACGCTCATCTATTTGATTATATGCTTACTAATGACTAAAACTAACACTCCATCATTCCCACATGCTGTGCTGGGCTCTGACACCATAGCTATCTAGGGAACCATCTGAATTAAACTTAGCTTCAATCCGATACCTTTTCCAGAGATCGTAATCTGCTGTTTGAATAGTCAGAATGAAGTTGGTATCTTTATCAGAGACGTTATAATCAGCTGGATTGACTTCAAAGATATCGATTAATTTTCGTGTTTGAAAATCTTGGAGCTTGAGATTTGCTAGCTTGACATGATTGATGGAAACTTCTTCTAGTTGATTCTTATCCTTAGGTGTTCTGTAATAGGTGATGACGCAGTTTTTGAGCTGATCAGTATCTTTACCTGTGGGAGTAAGGCTCATAAAGCCAAAGGACTGATTATCCCGCTTGACTTCGAGAAGCTGACCGTAGTAGAAGTGGTCGTTTTTGGGATTGGTGATGGAACTCTCTGCGCTTTTATCTCCAAAGGTATAGCCTTGCTCTAAAAGCACGGAAGCCTTGGTCTCCCCGATAATGATAGTGGTATCTTGAATGGTTACTGGAACAGGTTGAGCTGGAAGGCCACTCATCATCATGCAAAACATAAAAACATAACTCGTTAAAAAAGCTGTCCCGACAAAAGCATTGGTTGATGCATAAGCATGACTGTTATGAAAGTTTTTTCTTATAGCTAGTACAACAAATTTTCCAATACTTTTTAAAACCATACTAACAAGTACGATAAAAAATTGTTTTTTCAAACATTCATAAATGGCTTGAGGAAAGCTATTACCATGATAGTAGAAGCCAGCCAATACGAGTAGATTTACGATTAAATAGATTAGCAAGAACCAATGAATCTCTTTAAGGGCATTAGCATCAGTGATTTCTTCATAGTCAACGTGAATTCTTCCTTGAATGGCATGGCCAAGTTTATAAATCCATTTTGGGACATCTTTCCCTTGTCTGACAGCGACTACAAGTCTGATATAGAGATAGATAGTAAAGGACAAGGATAGAAAGAAAAGAGCATAAAAACCCAAAACAATACTAGTGAACATGACTGTTCCCCCTATTTAACATTCAATAAAACAATTTCTTAGCTCCATTATAGCATTTTCTATAAAATAGAGCTAAAAACATCAGTATTATCCTACAAGATTCAAAGGAGAAAAAACATGGGAATGATTGCCAATTATCAATATTTACCTGACAATGAATTAGAACAAATAAAAGCTCTTTCTAACCAAGAAGATGACTTGTTAGACTTTGCTGAGGACTCCGCTGATACTCATGATATCTTAATAGATATCGACAAAATGTGGGATGCCTTGGTTTTTGTCATGACAGGATTTAGTAGTTCAGAATTTTTGGATGACAATCCCTTGAGAGAAGCTGTTTTAGGGGTGACTCCTCTAGAGGATGTATCTGACTATATCGCCTATACTGAAAAATCGAGAATTGCGGCTATCAGTCAAGCTTTAGAAAGTTTTGACATTGACAGAGTTATGGCTGACTTTAGTATGGAAGCATGTAAGAAGGCCGACTTGTATCCTAATATTTGGGATTATCTTGAGGAAGAGGAAGAAATCAAGGATGAAATCCGAATCAGTTTTGTAAATATGAAAGAGTTTTACAAAAAGATTCTGGAGCTCAATGGAAATGTCCTGGTCACTATTTGTTAGAAAGTTTATTAAACATTCCTAAAAGAATAAAACTGCTTGAGGTAATAAATGAATAAAGAAGATTTATTGGCATTATGGAAGGGAATAAACTGGGAAAAACATGATTCGGGGATCTATTTTCTAGGGCGATATCTAAATAAAGACATAAATATTTATTTTACAGGTTACTGTGAACAGGATTTAGTCTTATTATCAGATGATTTGATGACTAGTTTATATAGAAACTTGGAACACCTTGATAAAAAAGCTCAAAAGGTTATCCATGATAATTGGCCTGATAAAGCAGTTACAGAACTGGAATTAAGGGAGTTAATCTTGGATAAAAGTAGTTCTTATGGCGAATTTGCTCTAGGTTATGATGCCGGTGTCTCTCCAGCTGGATCCCTTTATCTTTTAGTGAAATTCGACAAATATTTTCAAGCTGATAGAGAGCTTGTGTATGAAATTTATTAACTGTACCATTTGTTAATCAGAACTTATCCATGTAAGAAAAGGTAGTCAGATGAATCCGTATTTACAAGAATATATCACTCGGACAAGGGAATACCATGCTAAAGATGGAAATCCTTCAAGTGTTGCGGCACTCTATGATTTTGCTGATGAATTAGCTAAGTCTGAGGATTTAGAAGCTAAAAAAGTCTTAGTTGACCTCTATGAACAATTGGGTCTCTACACTAGTGCCTATAGCTTATTTACCGAAATCTTAGACAAACCTGATCGAAAACAGATAAAGAAACTGAGCCGTTTACAAGAAATGAGTCAGAGTCATGGCAATCGTTTTGCCCTTCCTCGTCCTCTAAGAAAAGAAGAGAAGAAGCAAAGACAGGAGCTATCAAAATCTTTACCGCATTTTATCTATCATCCAGATCCTCTAGCGACAGGTTCTTTTGTTGAAGGAGAAGCCAAGCTTTGTCCATCTTGTGGGAAAGAAAGCAATATCTATTATAACTTGATGCCTTATTGTATTGATAACATTAAAAATCTTTGTCCATTTTGTATTGCAAACGGGCTAGCAGCCAAGAAATTCGATGCAGAATTTGTTCAAGATGCAGAGGGGCAGGGTGAATTGGATCCAGAAAAAGACCAGCTGCTTTTTTGCCAGACTCCTGGCTACTCTAGTTGGCAGGGAGAAAATTGGCTTTCTTGTTGCCAAGATTATTGTGCTTATTTGGGTACAGTTGGCACTCGTGAATTAAAGGACATGGGAATTGCCGAGCAAGTCTTGGCAGACTATGAAGAGCGTGGAGAATATCAAGATATTGAAGAATACTTGGTTAAGGATGGATCTCTTTGCGGCTACCTTTTCAGATGCCTCCACTGTCAAAAATACCAGCTCTGGGTTGATGCAGATTAAATCGGAATGTAATTAGCTATGAAAATTAAAGAGAAGACTATGGAAAAACTAGAATTATTCGAAGCTGCCTCCAAAGTTTTATTAGATACTATGCAGGGATTTAAAGACAATCTATCTGCCCAATTGACGCTATTAGATAGTGATAACTGGCAGTACGATAAGGGATCGATAAAGGTTTGTAAGGCTGATGAGTCAGGATTCAAAAAGAGATGTAGAGTCGGAATTAGCTACAACTTGAAAGTCTCCCTATTAAACGAAGATGCAGAGCAAATCTGGTTACTGTTTAAAGACTGGTTCAATACTAGCAGATTGGGTCAAGTTGAAAGAAATCCTAATAATGAGGATTTGGGAAGATATGTCTTCTCAGCAAGTTCTCCTCTTGGAGATCAGGTAGATTGTTCGATTTATTTGCCCAATGAGTGGAACATCCCTCAGATTAGCTTATCGGGCTATCTAACAGCTCGTTACAGGGCTTGTGATATTGATAAATCTCAAGGAAAAGATGGAGGTTTTAAGAGATGAGAAATATTGATTGGGACAAGATAAAGACTCGCTTAGATGCCTTACTGGTCATCGATGAGTATCTAACAGATCCTACTGAGGATTGGCTCAGACTCGTGATTAAGACTGAGGAAGACTATGGAATTCGCTATCTTATTGATAATGGATCTGGTGATTCCTTAGATGTGATTTTGACTGATAAACGGATCCTCATAAAAGGCTTTGATCATGAAAGTAGTTTAAGCCAGTTTGGTGCTGACGAGTGGAATCAAGACGTCATTGATGGTTTTTATAAAGGACTGGATGAAAAATATCTCTCACTTTACTCTGAAGACCAAAAAGATGAAACAACCTTCTTTATCTGGTATGACGGTCATGAGCATCAACACACTTACCAAGATCAGGATGGCGGAGAATGGTTGCTATCTTACCTCTTTGATAGCTTTGAGAGATTTCATGAGTTTGTGACTGACTATTATGAAATTACCGTAGATAAAGATTTACTTAGGAAACTCTACATGGAAGGACAACTCTCAGATATAGAATTAAAGCAATTAGTCCAGGAGAGTTAAGAAAGTAATCATGAGAGTGAACTATAAAAATACCCCTGAAAACTATCGAGCTATGGCAGAAATAATCATCCCATCATTGCTTAATTTACTCAAAAGTTTAACCTTGTTAGAAGAGGAAATTTTTGAGCGTAACAGAGTACTGGATAAGGAAAAAGAAGCCCTTGGCATCCCAGCCAATCAAGTTCATCCCAAGTGGAATGAACTTATGGATGACTATTTTCAGAGGTAAATGCAACTTATAACTGGACGAGTGACTCAAAAATGCTTGGAAGGAGGAGTTCGAAATTCTTATGGCTCCCCAAGTGAGTATAACTATGTTCAAACGAATGATTTTTCTGTAGATTTCATCATGACAAAAGCTGAAGAAGCAAGAGTCATCACCCATTATCAAGAAGCTTTAGAAATGAAGCATCAGTTTGTACTTAGATTGGTGGATGGAAATTGGCTACTTGATGAGAAATTTTACGGTTTTGAGGATAAGGAAACTTGGTATCTCGACTCATTATGAGGAAGATTTCCTAGTTTACTAAATAGAATGTGCACAAAGGAGAAGAGCTATGAAATTTTTGAAAAATCTATTTGCTAGTAAGAAAGAAAAGTCAGAGAAGAAAAAACAACTGATCTTGTCCATGCCCCTTTTCAAAGGAAATCAAGCCTATTCTTTAGACCAGGTCGTTCAGGAATTGAAATCTCATTGGGGGCTTCAAGTTTCCGAAATTTCTGGGGATAATTCTAGTGCAACCTTTGTGATTGATGGTGCTCTCATTGCTTTAGCATTGATGGATCTTCCTATCCCAACTCAAGAATTTGAAGAATTATATGCCTATTCTTATCTCTGGCAGGATGTTGAGAAGGAAACACAGGAGCATTCACAACACGCTATTGTTTCCATCATGTCTGACAATCTTTCGCCAGTAGAAACCTATTCCCTATTGACTAAAGTTAATGCCTCTATCCTAAAAACTAGTCAGTCAGCTATTGGTATTTATCAGGGTTCTGCCACCTTACTCTTACCCAAAGATCTTTATCTAGACCTAGCTGACCTTTTGAAAGAAGAAATGCTTCCCCTTCAACTCTGGATTTATATGGGAATTATCAATCATGAAGATAAGACAAGTATTTATACTTATGGTTTGAAAGAGTTTGGAAAAACTGAGATTGAAATAATTGAGTCTCCTACGAATAACGATGACTTATATTATTTTCTCTTGTCTATTCTTCAGTATGTTTTAGGCAGTGATGTCACCTTAAATGACGGTGAAACCATTGGCTTCTCAGAAGATCAAAAAATTAAAATCACTGAATCAAAAGCAGTCTTTTTGGAAGGCAATTCCTTGAAATTAGATGTTTAGACTCAATGAAAATCAAAGAGTAAACTAGGAAGCTAGCCGCAGGTTGCTCAAAGCACTGCTTCGAGGTTGTAGATAAGACTGATGAAGTCAGCTCAAAATACTATTTTGAGGTTGCAGATGGAAGCTGACGTGGTTTGAAGAGATTTTCGAAGAGTATTAGACCATGATTTATAATTGATTTGTCCTTCCTAGATTGAGGTTTTTATGAAGCGTGATTTAAAAAACTATTATCTTTACCGATTTCTGGTCTATAGATTTGAAAAACTCTCTTGTAAGAACCCAATTATCAAGGAAACAAAACCAGAAAACAAAGATAGAATTTGTCTTGAGGCAACTCGAACGACTAGAAAGATTATTCTAGTCTTAGGAACTTTTTATGTTTTTCTAAATGCTACTTTGTTCATTTACCTTAGGATCAGTGATTTCCAAAATCCTTTGTTTTTGATGTATACTGACTACATCGACTATTTGGGCCAACTGATAAACGGAGAATGGGGTGGTAGTTGGCGTCAAAAAACAGCTAGTTTTTTGATGATTGCTATACTGGCTTTACCGATTGTGCTGATAGAAGGCGGCCCCTTCTTCTTGCTGGTTTTATTGATTGGAAATTGGGTACTAAAGAGAAAGATAAGATTTAAGGGAGAACATAAAGGAGTAGAGAGACATGAGTAGAACTGTAATTATAGGAACTTTAATGGTTTTTACAATCTTTAATCTGCTGCTCGGTCTGGGCTTTTATCTCTTTCTAAAAAAGAGGAAAGAGAATGGGAGGTCATTGTACGAAACCCCTGTAAATCAACAAACTCGAACAGAAAAATTGGGTCTAGGTGAGATTTTGATTTACCTGACACTGCTTGTAATCGCGGGGATGTTTGCCTTTCAGACCTTAAATAGAGGAGGGGTGGGGAATTCTATTCTAGCAAAAATGATCCTCCTACCAGCTCTAATGGCTCTTTTTAATGCTCGAAAACGGACTGGGAAATCTATGCTTGCCCTCCTTATAACCTTTATGGTCTTTCTATTCGGAGTCATGTTTAATCTCACGATTGGTTTTCCACCTCAAGCACCGATTTTGCAAATAAATGAAAGTAAAATCACTCTGACCGAGACCAAAGCAAGTGATCTGATGGAAGCTGGATTTGATATCTATGTAAAACAGGGTGATGGAGGTAGTGACTATGAAGACCTCCTAGCAGATGGAAGTTTCCAAAAGTATGCAGGAGATAAATCGGTCACCATTGAAAAAGGCTTCAGACTTGATAGCAATGCTGTTCCCTACGCTCCCTATCTCTTTGCCAAAGATGGAATAGTACTGGGTAGTATTTCCTTTTACGGGGCAGAAGATAAGGACGTGGTTCTAGAAGATTCTATGGTTATTCAAGTTCGATTCAACAAGGATAGCATTGAAGCAGCTAAGGAACATGCTATCACTTTCAAATTAGACGAACTGGACTTGACTAGTCGACTGGATGTCCCACTTGTTCAAGAAAATTTCAAAAAGCATCTATGGTCAATTCCCCCATCCAATACCAGCGATGTTACTCAACTATGGTATGGATTAAAGTGGAAAAGTAATAGTGATCATCTATTTTGGAATGAATATTACAGTCTTATCCGTCTAGATGAAAATTATTTGATGACTGATTTTGAGCTAGCTGCCAAAGTAGCGCGTGATGAGTAGATATAATTTTGAATAGTTGTATTTGCTTATGCTTATCTAAAGGAATTAATTTGTTTAGTTCCTTTTTTTGTTTTTGATTTAAATGTAAAACGATTTCTATTTCTTGGTTGAATAAATTACACGAACTTAAATATTAAATTATTTTAAAAAGTTCTAAAAATACTTTACAAGTCTCTGAAATCATGGTATAGTAATAAAGCTTAGAAAATGAGATGATGTTTTCTAGCAAATATAAACCCGAGTAAAAAATGCCTACGGACAGGCAGGGTTGAATGCCGAAGCGTGGTTGAAAAGCCACATTATTGATAGGGTTAAAAGCCTACTTTTATAAGTTGATGTTAGGACATTAGTTCTAATTCGTATAGATTTGTTAGTGTGGTGAAAGCACACGTCATCTTGTGAAACGATCAATAAAGTACGTAATATTTGCTACTAGAGAGTTAGGAAACATCAGGAACAGACATACTCAAAAGAAACAAACATAAACACGTCAGTAGATTGTAGAGCAGGTGCCAACCTGCTCTTTTTTCATAAGTATCCTTTAGAGCCTTACATAAGGTGAAAATAACTATGATAAAGGAGTATGTCTCTATAATGTTAAATCAAAACCAAGCTCCAATTTATGAGGGACTGGTCAAGTTACGAAAAAAAAGAATCGTACCTTTTGATGTACCAGGTCATAAGCGTGGACGTGGTAACCCAGAATTAGTGGAACTTTTAGGGGAAAAATGCGTTGGTATCGATGTCAATTCTATGAAGCCCTTGGACAATCTAGGACATCCCATTTCGATTATCAGAGATGCAGAGGAACTAGCAGCGGAAGCTTTTGGGGCTGCTCATGCCTTTCTAATGATTGGGGGGACAACTTCATCTGTTCAAACCATGATTCTCTCCACTTGTAAAGCTGGAGATAAGATTATTCTTCCGCGTAACGTACATAAATCAGCTATCAACGCCCTTGTTTTGTGTGGTGCTATCCCCATCTATATCGAGATGAGTGTGGATCCTAAAATCGGTATTGCTTTGGGGCTTGAAAATGAGCGTGTAGCGCAAGCTATTAAGGACCATCCGGATGCCAAGGCTATCCTAATAAACAATCCAACCTACTATGGGATTTGTTCAGATCTTAAGGGTTTAACAGAGATGGCACACGCAGCAGGAATGAAAGTCTTAGTAGACGAGGCTCACGGTGCTCATCTGCATTTTACAGATAAACTTCCTCTATCCGCTATGGATGCAGGAGCAGATATGTCAGCTGTATCTATGCATAAGTCTGGTGGTAGCTTGACTCAAAGTTCCCTTCTTTTAGTTGGCAATCAGATGAATCCTGAATATGTCCGTCAGATTATTAACCTGACACAGTCGACATCAGCATCCTACTTGCTAATGGCTAGTTTAGATGTTTCTCGTAGAAACCTAGCCCTTCGTGGCAAAGAGTCGTTTGAGAAAGTCATTGAGCTATCTGAGTACGCACGTCGTGAAATCAATGCCATCGGTGGCTACTATGCCTACTCAAAAGAACTAGTAGATGGAGTATCAGTTTGTGATTTTGACGTGACTAAGCTGTCAGTTTACACTCAGGGGATTGGTCTAACAGGTATCGAGGTTTATGACCTCTTACGGGATGAATATGACATTCAAATTGAGTTTGGTGATATTGGCAATATCTTAGCCTACATTTCGATTGGTGACCGTATCCAAGATATTGAACGCTTGGTCGGTGCTTTAGCTGATATCAAGAGACTCTACTCGCGAGATGGGAAGGACTTGATTGCTGGAGAATATATTCAGCCTGAGTTGGTGCTATCTCCTCAGGAAGCCTTCTATGCAGAGAGAAGAAGCTTAACATTAGACGAGTCCGTTGGCCAGGTCTGTGGGGAATTTGTCATGTGTTACCCTCCTGGGATTCCAATCCTGGCGCCAGGTGAACGGATTACACGAGAAATTGTCGATTATATCCAATTTGCCAAGGAACGTGGTTGTTCCCTCCAAGGTACGGAAGATCCAGAGGTCAATCATATCAATGTCATTGAAAGAAAGGAGAACTAGATGGATTTATGGTTTTCTGAAGTTCATACTCCAGATGTGAAATTATCCCTGAGAACAGCTAAGCAACTCTACGCTGGGAAAAGTGAGTGGCAGGATATTGAAGTATTAGATACTCCAGCTTTTGGAAAGATTTTGATTTTAAATGGGCATGTCTTATTCTCAGATGCAGATGATTTTGTCTATAATGAAATGACGGTTCACGTTCCTATGGCTGTCCATCCCAATCCAAAGAAAGTCTTGGTAATAGGGGGTGGCGACGGTGGTGTTGCCCAGATTTTGACACTCTATCCAGAATTGGAACAAATCGATATTGTAGAACCAGATGAGATGTTGGTAGAGGTTTGTAGAGAATACTTTCCAGACTTTGCTGCGGGGCTAGATGATCCTCGTGTTACCATTTACTACCAAAATGGACTAAGATTTTTGAGAAACTGTGAAAATGATTACGATATCATTATCAACGATGCGACAGATCCATTTGGTCATACGGAAGGGCTCTTTACCAAGGAATTTTACGGCAATAGTTACAGAGCCTTGAAAGAAGACGGAATCATGATCTATCAGCATGGTAGTCCCTTCTTTGACGAAGATGAGTCAGCTTGCCGAAGCATGCACCGCAAGGTCAATCAAGCCTTTCCAATCAGTCGGGTTTACCAGGCCCATATCCCAACTAGTCCTGCTGGTTATTGGTTGTTTGGATTTGCATCGAAAAAATATCACCCTGTCAAAGATTTTGATAAGGAAGGTTGGAAAAAACGCCAGTTATTTACGGAATATTACACTGCAAATTTACATGTGGGTGCCTTTATGTTGCCTAAGTATGTAGAAGACATTTTAGAAGAAGAGGAAGGAAAAAAATGAGTCGTTTACTAGTTATTGGATGTGGGGGCGTTGCCCAAGTTGCTATTTCAAAGATTTGCCAAGATAGCGAAACGTTTAAAGAGATTATGATTGCTAGCCGTACAAAGTCAAAATGTGATGACTTGAAGGCTAAATTAGAAGGCAAAACAAATACTAAGATTGAGACAGCTGCTCTTGATGCTGACAAGGTAGAAGAAGTGATTGCCTTGATCGAAAGCTACAAACCAGAAGCTGTTTTGAACGTAGCTTTGCCTTATCAAGACTTGACTATTATGGATGCTTGTTTGGCAACAGGTGTCCACTATATCGATACTGCCAACTATGAGGCTGAGGATACAGAAGACCCTGAATGGCGTGCTATTTATGAGAAACGTTGTAAGGAGCTTGGTTTTACAGCTTACTTTGACTACTCATGGCAATGGGCTTATCAAGAAAAATTCAAGGAAGCAGGATTGACAGCTCTTCTTGGTTCTGGTTTTGACCCAGGGGTAACCAGCGTCTTTTCAGCTTATGCACTCAAACATTACTTTGACGAAATCCACTATATCGATATTTTAGACTGTAATGGTGGTGACCACGGTTATCCATTTGCGACAAACTTTAACCCAGAAATCAATCTACGTGAGGTTTCTGCACCAGGTTCTTACTGGGAAGATGGAAAATGGGTAGAAGTTGAAGCTATGTCTATCAAACGTGAGTATAATTTCCCTCAAGTTGGTCAAAAAGACATGTATCTCCTCCACCATGAAGAAATTGAATCATTAGCAAAGAATATTCCAGGAGTTAAACGCATTCGCTTCTTTATGACTTTTGGCCAATCTTATCTAACGCATATGAAATGCTTGGAAAACGTTGGGCTCCTTCGTACAGATGCTATTAACTTTAACGGCCAAGAAATTGTTCCAATCCAATTCTTGAAAGCCTTACTTCCAGATCCTGCCAGCCTTGGCCCACGTACAGTTGGAAAAACCAATATCGGATGTATCTTTACAGGCGTCAAAGATGGCGTTGAAAAGACCATCTACATTTACAATGTTTGCGACCATCAGGAGTGCTATGCAGAGGTTGGATCACAAGCCATTTCTTACACAACAGGTGTTCCTGCCATGATTGGGACAAAATTAGTGATGGATGGTACATGGAAACAACCAGGAGTTTATAACCTTGAAGAGTTGGATCCAGACCCATTCATGGAAGCTTTAAATAAATACGGTTTGCCATGGGTTGTGGTTGAAAATCCACAAATGGTGGACTAATGAAATTAGAACAAGTACCAACGCCTTCTTATATCATTGACTTAGGAAAATTAGAAGAAAATTGCCGCATTCTACAAGAGGTTCAGGAAAAGGCAGGTTGTAAGGTTTTGCTAGCTCAAAAGGCTTATTCTCTCTATAAAACCTATCCTTTGATTAGCCAGTATCTATCAGGTACGACAGCTAGTGGACTCTATGAAGCCAAGCTGGCTAGAGAAGAATTCCCAGGGGAAGTCCATGTATTTGCACCTGCTTTCAAGGAATCAGATATGGAAGAGCTACTGCAAATATCGGATCATATTGATTTTAACTCAGAGAGACAACTTCGAAAGTATGGTCAACGTTGTCGTGAGGCTGGTATCAGTGTGGGTCTTCGCATCAATCCTCAATGTTCTACCCAAGGAGATCACGCACTCTATGACCCTTGTGCTCCTGGATCCCGTTTTGGAGTGACTGCAGATAAGATACCAAGTGATTTGCTGGATTTAGTTGACGGCCTTCATTTTCATACTCTCTGTGAGCAAGGGGCAGATGATTTAGAGACAACTTTGAAAGCTGTAGAAGAACAGTTTGGTCCTTATTTACATGAGGTCAAATGGCTCAATATGGGCGGTGGACATCACATTACGAGAGCCGACTATGATGTGGACTTGCTGATTTCTGAGATTAAACGAATTCGAGAAACCTATAACCTTGACGTCTATATCGAACCAGGAGAAGCGATTGCACTCAATGCTGGTTATTTAGCTACTGAAGTCTTAGACATCGTTGAAAATGGGATTGAGACCTTAGTGTTAGATGCTTCAGCAAGTTGTCATATGCCAGACGTCCTTGAGATGCCTTATCGCCCCCCATTGAGAGATGGTTTTGAAGCGCAAGATAAACCTTATACTTATAGACTCTCTTCAAATACTTGCCTGACAGGGGATATCATTGGGGATTACAGCTTTGAAAAACCGATTGAAATCGGCGATCGCCTCTATTTTGAAGACATGGCTATTTACTCCTTTGTCAAAAACAATACCTTTAACGGCATTGGGCTTCCAAGTTTGTATCTCATGGGTAAAGAGGGTGAGTGCAGTCTAGTCAAAGCCTTTGGCTACCAAGACTTTAAGGAGAGATTATCATGATGGACAGCCCAAAGAAATTAGGTTATCGTATGCCAGCAGAGTATGAACCCCATCATGGAACTCTCATGATATGGCCGACTCGACCAGGATCATGGCCTTTTCAAGGAAAGGCTGCAAAAAAAGCCTTTAGCCAGATTATCAAAACGATTGCTCAGGGGGAAACAGTTTACCTTTTGGTGGAGCAAGACTATCTATCTGAAGCACAATCTTATCTTGGAGACAATGTCGTTTATCTAGATATTCAGACAAATGATGCCTGGGCTCGTGATACAGGTCCAACTATTCTCCTCAATGATCAAAGGAAAAAGTTGGCGGTAGATTGGTCTTTCAATGCATGGGGTGGTGCTGTTGACGGTCTTTACCAAGACTATGAAGCAGATGACCAAGTAGCCAGTCGTTTTGCTGATGCGTTGGAAATCCCTGTTTATGATGCCAAACCTTTTGTACTGGAAGGTGGAGCTATTCACAGTGACGGTCAAGGAACTATTCTCGTAACTGAAAGTTGCTTGCTTAGTCCTGGTCGTAATCCTCACCTGACTAAAGAGGAGATTGAAAAGATCATACTAGAGAGCCTTGGTGCTGAAAAAGTCATTTGGTTGCCTTACGGTATTTATCAAGATGAGACAAATGAACACGTCGATAATGTTGCAGCCTTTGTTGGTCCTGCAGAGCTTGTTTTAGCGTGGACAGACGACCAAGACGATCCTCAGTATGCCATGTCTGCAGCAGATCTAGCTCTTTTAGAGAAGGAAACTGATGCAAAAGGCCGGAGTTTCACTATTCATAAACTTCCAATCCCAGCTATTCATCAAGTAGTTACAGAGGAAGATTTGCCGGGCTATACTTATGAAGAAGGCGAAGAGGAGCGTTATGCAGGTGAAAGACTAGCAGCTTCCTATGTGAATTTTTACATTGCTAATAAGTCTGTCTTGGTGCCACAATTTCAGGACGCTAACGACCAAGTGGCCTTGAATATTCTGAGCCAGTGTTTCCCAGACCGTTATGTTGTCGGAATTCCTGCAAGAGATATTCTATTAGGTGGTGGAAATATCCACTGTATTACCCAACAAATTCCAGAATAGGAGAAAAAGATGAGAAATGTAACGGTTGCAGCCATTCAGATGCAATGCGCTAAGGATGTGGAAACGAATATCCAAACAGCTGAACGTTTAGTTCGTCAAGCTGCTGAGCAAGGAGCCCAGATCATTCTTTTACCAGAATTATTTGAACGTCCCTATTTCTGTCAGGAGCGTCAGTATGACTACTACCAGTATGCCCAGTCGGTGACAGAAAATATAGCTATTCAGCATTTTAAAGGAATTGCTAAGGAGCTTAAGGTCGTTTTACCCATTAGCTTCTATGAAAAGGATGGGAATGTCTTATACAATTCGATTGCTGTCATTGATGCGGATGGAGATGTACTAGGAGTTTATCGTAAAACTCATATACCAGATGACCATTATTATCAGGAGAAATTCTTCTTTACTCCTGGAAATACTGGTTTCAAGGTCTGGGACACTCGCTACGCCAAGATTGGTATCGGAATCTGTTGGGATCAATGGTTCCCTGAAACTGCCCGTTGTCTTGCGTTAAATGGCGCAGAATTGCTCTTTTATCCAACAGCCATTGGTTCGGAGCCGATTTTGGATACAGATAGCTGTGGTCATTGGCAACGTACCATGCAAGGACATGCAGCAGCAAATATTGTACCGGTCATCGCAGCCAATCGTTATGGTTTGGAAGAAGTCACTCCTTGTGAAGAAAATGGAGGACAAAGTTCCAGCCTTAACTTCTACGGTTCATCCTTTATGACCGATGAAACAGGAGCTATTTTAAGTCAAGCCGAACGACAAGATGAAGCAATCCTCTTAACCACTTATGACCTTGACAAAGGAGCAAGCGAGCGACTGAACTGGGGTCTCTTTAGAGATAGAAGACCAGAAATGTATAAAGATATTGTAAAATGACAAAAAGCCTACGATAGGCTTTTTTCTATATATACTATAATAATTTTTGATAATGTCCTAGGATTCTGATAAAATGGGGTATAAGAACTTTTAAAATTTTGTATGTTAGATTTTTAAAATTGAAACATTTTGAGAGGTAAAATATGATTACAGGCGAATTAAAGAATAAGATTGATCAGCTATGGGAAATGTTATGGACAGAGGGGAATGCGAATCCTTTGACTAACATCGAGCAATTGACTTATCTTTTATTTATGAAGGATTTGGACAGAGTTGAACTTGGACGAGAAAATGATGCTGAATTTCTAGGTATTCCCTATGAGGGAATTTTCCCAAAAGATAAACCCGAGTATCGTTGGTCAACCTTTAAGAACTTAGGAGATGCGCAAGAAGTTTATCGCCTGATGTCACAAGAGATTTTTCCATTTATTAAGAATCTGAAGGGGGATACTGACGATACAGCTTTTTCACGTTATATGAGGGATGCTATTTTTCAAATCAATAAACCTGCTACCTTACAAAAGGCGATAGCTGCTCTGGATGAGTTACCTACGGATTTAAAAGATATTGGAGACATCTATGAGTATCTATTGTCAAAACTATCTCAGGCAGGGGCAAATGGTCAATTTCGTACTCCTCGTCATATCATTGATATGATGGTTGAGCTCATGCAACCGACAATTAAGGATATTATTTCAGATCCTGCCATGGGGTCTGCAGGATTTTTAGTTTCTGCAAGTCGCTACCTAGATCGAAGAAAAGAAGAGTGGCAAACAAATATTGACAGTGTAAAGCATTTCCACAATACCATGTTTCATGGGAATGATACGGATACGACAATGTTGAGACTTGGAGCTATGAACATGATGCTCCATGGGGTTGAAAATCCCAAAATTAGCTATCTAGATTCTCTCTCTCAAGATAACGAAGAAGCTGATAAATATACTCTAGTATTAGCGAATCCACCTTTCAAAGGATCTCTTGATTATGATTCAACCTCTGGAGATTTGTTGGCTACGATAAAGACTAAGAAGACAGAGTTGCTTTTCCTTGCTCTTTTCTTACGCACTTTGAAGCCAGGTGGACGTGCAGCTGTTATTGTACCGGACGGTGTCCTCTTTGGTTCCTCTAAAGCTCATAAAGGGATTCGTCAGGAAATCGTTGAGAACCATAAACTAGATGCAGTTATTTCAATGCCAAGTGGTGTTTTCAAGCCTTATGCAGGGGTTTCAACCGCTATCCTTATTTTCACTAAGACTGGAAATGGTGGAACGGATAAGGTTTGGTTTTACGATATGAAAGCAGACGGTCTGAGTTTAGATGATAAACGCCAGCCTATCAACGAAAATGATATTCCAGATATTATTCAACGATACCATCAATTAGAGAAAGAAGCAGAACGTAAGAGAACAGACCAGTCCTTCTTTGTTCCAGTTGATGAGATTAAGAAAAATGATTTTGATTTGTCCATCAATAAATACAAAGAAATCGAGTATGAAAAAGTTGAGTATGAACCAACAGAAGTCATCTTAAAGAAAATCAATGATCTAGAAAAAGAAATTCAAGCTGGCTTAGCAGAGTTAGAAGAATTACTAAAGTAGGGAGATGCATGTATGAAAAAAGTGAAGTTGGGGGAAGTTTGTGAGATTTTATCTGGTTACGCTTTTAAATCATCACAATTTAACGATAAAAAAATTGGGCTTCCCTTAATCCGAATTCGAGATGTAGAGAGAGGTTTTTCTGATACCTACTTTGAAGGAGCTTATCCAGAAGAATACCTGATTAAAAATGGAGATTTATTGATTACAATGGATGGCAGTTTTATATTGAAAAAATGGGAGGGGGATTTAGCGCTACTTAATCAACGTGTCTGTAAAATTAAAATTACGGATAAAAGTGTAGATGAAGGTTATATAGCTTGGTTGATTCCGAAATTCTTGAAAGAAATTGAAGATAAGACCCCTTTTGTTACAGTAAAACATCTTTCAGTAGCTAAAATTAAAGATATCTCATTTGTTTTGCCTAATAAACTGGAACAAAAGTTAATTTCAAAAAGACTAAATAAAATAAGTCAAATTTATGATTTTCGTAAAATTCAGTCAGAAGGATTAAACGAGCTCGTCAAATCCCGATTTAACGAGATGTTTGGGGATTTTTATACTACATTATTCCCCAAATATAAAATAGGTGAAAAATTTGAACTTTCTAGTGGAAGTACACCATCAAGAGATAATAAATTATATTGGGATAGCGGAGCGATTAATTGGGTAAAAACAACTGAGGTAATAAATAAAGAAATTACGGAAACTGAGGAAAAAATCACAAAATTTGCTTTAGAAAATACATCTCTTAAACTTTTTCCAGTTAATACAATATTAATTGCTATGTATGGTCAAGGACAAACAAGAGGAAGAAGTGCAATCTTAAAAGTTGAATCTACTAGCAACCAAGCATGTGGTGCTATATTTCCAAATAAAATAGACAATCCAGTTTTTATTTGGCATCAATTAATGCTAAGGTATAGCGAATTACGAGAACTTGGACGAGGAGGAAATCAACCTAATTTAAACGGTCAACTGATTAAAAATTTTGAACTAATTTTCCCCCCTCTTTCCCTCCAAAACGAGTTCGCAGACTTTGTGGCTCAGGTTGACAAATCACAATTGGCAATTCAAAAATCACTAGAAGAACTTGAAACTTTGAAGAAATCTCTCATGCAGGAGTATTTTGGCTGATATTCTGTCATTGTAATTACGGTAATTATTTGTTATAATACTTCAAAGGAGGAAATCAGATGGTAGTAAAAACAAGAAAACAAGGAAATTCAATCACCATTACCATTCCAAGTGAATTCAATATTCCAAGTGGTGTTAAATACGAAGCAAAATTGTTACCAAGTGGTGAAATTATCTTTACTCCTGAAGAGTCTGGACATCAGTTTTCTTATGTAACTGATGATGCCTTTGACTTAAATTTGGACAAAATTTTTGACGAATACGATGATGTTTTCAAAGCTTTGGTGGAAAAATGACAGTCTATCTGACAGAAATGCAAATTGAAAAAATCAATGCTTTAGCAATTGAACGATATTCACCTAATGAAAAAATTCAAACAGTTAGTCCTTCTGCCTTAAATATGATTGTCAATTTACCAGAACAATTTGTCTTCGGTAAACCTCTTTATCCAACAATTTTTGATAAGGCAACGATACTATTTGTCCAATTGATCAAGAAGCATGTTTTTGCCAACGCTAATAAACGAACTGCTTTTTTCGTTTTGGTGAAATTTCTACAATTAAATGGTTATCGTTTTTCTGTAACAGTTGAAGAAGCGGTCGATATGTGTTTAACTATCGCAGTAGAATCCTTAACAGATGAAAGGTTATCTAGCTACACCAAATGGATCTCTGAACATTCATTTAGAGTTAATGGCAACAATTAAGCTTGGATGTTTAAATCCTATAAGAAAAAAATAGATAAACAGACAGTATTAGAATTCTGTAATGCAGAAAACTAATATTGTCTCTTTTTATTGAAATAATGAAAGTGAGAAAATATGGAAACAAAAGTGACAATCATCATTCAAGAAATGCTACCCCTTTTAAACAATTCACAATTACTAGCGTTGCGGGAGAGTTTAGAGCGCCATTTAGTGAATGGTGTAAATCAACAGAAGTATACGAATAATTCCTTGTTAGCCTTGTTTATTACTGCTAAACAGGTGGAGGGTTGTAGTGCAAAAACCATTCGTTATTATCAAAGGACCATTGAAAACTTATTTAAAAGCATAAAGCGGTCTGTAACACAACTGACAACAGATGATTTGAGAAGTTATCTAGCACAGTATCAGTCAGAAAAAGATTGCAGTAAAGCAAATTTGGACAATATCCGACGCATCTTGTCTTCGTTTTTTGCTTGGCTTGAGCAGGAAGAATATATCATCAAAAATCCTATTCGACGGATTAAAAAGATTAAGACCGAACAAACTGTGAAAGAAACTTATACTGATGAACATCTTGAAATCATGCGAGACAATTGTGAAAACTTAAGGGATTTAGCAATGATCGATCTACTAGCTTCTACAGGAATGCGCGTGGGAGAACTTGTTCAACTGAATCGCTCAGAAATTGATTTTGAAAATCGAGAATGTGTAGTATTTGGGAAAGGTAAAAAGGAGAGACCTGTTTACTTTGATGCTCGTACGAAAATCCATTTAAAAAACTATATCAATAGCAGAGAAGATAATCATCCAGCTCTTTTTGTTACTTTGCTTGGAAAAGCCCAGAGACTCGGAATAGCTGGTGTTGAGATTCGATTAAGAAAGTTAGGACAAAAGCTTGGAATCCAAAAGGTCCACCCACATAAATTTAGAAGAACACTAGCAACAAAGGCAATTGATAAGGGAATGCCTATCGAACAAGTCCAAAAACTGCTAGGTCACAGCAAAATTGACACAACCTTAGCCTATGCTATGGTCAACCAAAGTAATGTAAAACATTCCCATCAGAAATTCATCTCTTAAGTGCAAATCCCGATATTTCGAGGAGGTGGTTGCATGACAATCCATTTTTTACAAAATATATTTGAAAAATCTATAAATGGTGAATGGGGTAATGAGGATAGTGGCAAAGGAGAGGCAACAGCAGTAATTAGAACCTCAAATTTTCTAAATTCTGGAAGACTAAATCTAGATAATATTGTATGTCGTGATATTGATAAAAATAAAAACAGTGATAAAATTCTAAGAACCGGTGATATTATAATTGAAAAATCTGGAGGTAGTCCAAATCAACCGGTTGGACGTGTTGTATATTTCGATGTTACAGATCAAGATTATTTCACAAATAACTTTACTAGTATTTTAAGAGTTAAACCAGGATATAATTCTAAATATATATTTTATTTAATGAAATATCTCTATGACACAAAAAAGGTGTTAAAATTTCAAAATCAAACAACTGGCATTATTAATTTAAA
>NZ_JADMUH010000020.1 GCF_015546995.1 Streptococcus infantis | reverse complement strand
AAGAAATATTTATATGTTTAAAAAATAAGCGAAAATAATGAAGGGGGTTATTTTTTTAAGACGAAATGCAAACGCTTACTTTTTAAGCAGGAAGGAATAAAAAATAATGGATAAAAGGTTATTTGAAAAACGTTGTAAATATAGTATTCGGAAATTTTCATTAGGTGTTGCTTCTGTTGTCATTGGTGCTACATTCTTTGGAACAAGTACTGTTTTGGCAGATACAGCCCAAACTGGGTCTACCGCAAATATGCCAGCTGATTTAGCAGCTGCTCTGGCAAATGCAAAAGATGATAATGGACATGATTTTGAAGCACCAAAACCTGGAGAAGATCAAGGTTCTCCTGAAGTTACCGAAGGACCAAAAACTGAGGAAGAATTATTAGAGAAAGAAAAAGAAGTTGCAACAAGTTCAGCAACTGAAAATGAACTTCCAAAGGATTTGCGTGAAAAACTCGATAAGGCTGAAGATAGTGGACATTCTGCTTCAAAAGAAGATTTAGAAAAAGAAGATAAAAGTTTAGTTCCAGAAGATGTCGCTAAAACTAAAAACGGTGAGTTAAATTACGGTGCGACTGTTGAAATTAAGAGCGAAGCTGGTATTGGTAGTGGGGTTGTTATCGGAGAAAATCTTGTCTTATCAGTATCTCATAACTTTATCAAGGATGTTCCGGATGGCAATAATCGTAAGGTAGCAGACAACATCGAAAGTGATAAAGATGTGTATACAGTTTCTTATGAAGGTGCACCAGACGTTAAGTTTAGTAAAAATGATGTAAAACACTGGGACCGTGAAGGCTTCCTAAAAGGTTATAAAAATGACTTAGCCATTGTCAAACTTCGCAGTCCACTTGCAAATGCTCCAGTTGAAGTTGCAGATAAACCATCAACTATCAAGACAGGAGATAAGGTGCATGTATTTGGCTATCCAAAAGGAGAGCTTGATCCAATTCTTAATACCACTGTCGAAGATATTAATGACCATGGAGAGGGCGTTCGTGGAATTAGTTACCAAGGAAGTGAACCTGGTGCCAGTGGTGGCGGAATCTTTGATGAAAATGGAAAATTAATTGGGATTCATCAAAACGGTGTATCTGGTAAACGTAGTGGAGGTATTCTTTTCTCACCTGCTCAATTAGAGTGGATTCAAAACTACATCAAAGGTATTGAAACAACTAAACCAGCGGGTCTATATGCACTTGATAAACAAGTTGAAGATAAAGAAGAAAAACCAAAAGAGGATAAACCTCAGGAAGAAAAACCAGCTGACAATAAACCAGCAGAAAACAAACCAGCAGAAAACAAACCAGCTGAAGCAGCAACGGGAGAAACTAGCGACGCTACTGCCGAAGTGAAAAAAGAGTGGAATTCAGTAAGCCGTGTGAAAGGGAATGTTGAAGTCGTTGAAGAAGGCGGAGTACGCTACAACAAATTAACTTCAACAACAGCTAACGACAATGGAGCAAACGAAGCTTTATTTGAAAAAGCTGGATTACAGGCGGATGCGGAAGGAAATGTAAGCGTTGACTTAACGTTCAAGGCAAACACTCCTCCAGCTGAAACTCGCTTTGGGGTATATCTAAAATATAAAGATAATGACAACAACATCTTTGTAGGGTATGACAAGGGCGGTTGGTTCTGGCAATACAAAGGACCAAATGTAAACACATGGTATAGCAAGACTCGTGTAGAAGCACCAAATGTAGGGGAAGAAAACCATCTATCTATCGTGTACAAGAAAGACGGTCAATTAAACGCTACAAATAATGGACAAAATTTATTTAGCACAGAAGTCGTTCCAGAAGCTGTCAAGAACGCTTTAGCTGATGTGAATAAAGTTTACCTCAAAGCTGGGACTTACGGTACAGAATTATCTTCTGTATCGATCAAAGCGGATAACCAAGATAACATCAAACCTGAAGAAGAAACTCCGGCTGTGGATGATGGATTACGTCGCAATGACCAAGATGTTCACTATGAAACTTTACAATCAGAACAATTAAAAGCGATTATCGACACAGCGTTTCCACGTGTTAAAGAATATGAATTAGATGGAAAAACGTTAACAGGTCAAGTTCAAAAATTAGATAAAATGTCAATCAACGGTGTATTAGTCACTCCAGAAGTTCAATACCGTAAGATTGATGACACTACTGCAGAATATGTAATGAAAGTAAGAAACGATGATGAATTCATCAACGCTGAAATCACTGTGAAATTACAATTAGTCGGCAACGAAATGCACTTCGATGTGACAAAAGTAGTGAACAAAAACAATGTCGAAATGGGTAAACCAGTCGACAATGTTCGCAAATTAATCCAAACCATTGAATTCCCAGGAAACACATTAGTGTCTGTAGGTTCAAATAAACAAGGTGCGAAATTCGATGGTGCTCAAATGTCAACAAACACACATAACCGTGGAGACTATCATTTAGACTTGAAAGAAGGCAAGATGAATGAATATACTTACGGTTTCATGTATGGATTTGTTTCTTCTAACGAATTAGCAGCGTCTGTTTGGAGTAACTCTCAATTTACTTACAGAGGAAATGACTTTGCACGTTTAACAACAGCGTTAGAACGTGTAGAAGGCGTGAACTACTTAGGTATTCAAAGCTCACCTTACTGGTACCAACGTGCTTATAAGAACTTGGTATTCCCAGAATACACATTAGAATTACCAAGTTCTAAAGTAGTCATCACAAAAGACTTAAACAAAGATAATGTTGTGGACTGGCAAGATGGTGCGATTGCCTATCGTAATATCATGAACAATCCTAAAGGAGCAGAATCTGTTCCAGATTTAGTAGCGTATCGTATTGCAATGAACTTCGCATCTCAAGCGCAAAACCCATTCTTAATGACATTAGATGGTATTAAGAAGATTAACTTACACACAGACGGATTAGGCCAATCAATCCTACTTAAAGGGTATGGTAGTGAAGGTCACGACTCAGGTCACTTAAACTATGCAGATATCGGTAAGAGAATCGGTGGCGTTGAAGACTTCAAGAAATTATTAGCGAGAGCAAAAGAATACGGAGCTAAAATCGGTATTCACGTAAACGCTTCTGAAACATATCCTGAATCTAAATACTTCAGTGAAGCCATTTTACGTAGAAACTCTGACGGAACATATATGTACGGTTGGAACTGGTTAGACCAAGGTATCAACATCGATGCAGAATATGACTTAGCTCATGGACGTTTGGATCGTTGGAAAGAATTAAGAGAAAAACTAGGTGCTGACTTAGACTTCATCTATGTGGACGTTTGGGGTAACGGACAATCAGGAGATAACACTGCTTGGCCAACTCACGTACTTGCTAAAGAAATAAACTCTCAAGGCTGGCGTATGGCAATCGAGTGGGGCTTCGGTGCGGAATATGACTCAACATTCCAACACTGGGCCGCTGACTTAACTTACGGTGGATACTCACTGAAAGGTATTAACTCAAACATTACTCGATTCATCCGTAACCACCAAAAAGACTCATGGGTGGGTGACTATCCAAGTTACGGTGGTGCAGCGAACTATCCATTACTTGGTGGATATAACATGAAAGACTTCGAAGGATGGCAAGGTCGAAGCGACTACGAAGGATATATTCGTAACCTCTTCGAAAACAACATCATGACGAAGTTTTTCCAACACTACAAAGTTTCTAAATGGGTGAACGGTGACCCAGTTGCGATGAGCGACAATGGTCAAAACTACAAGTGGACTCCAGAAATGGAAGTTGATTTAACAAATGACAATGGGGATGAAGTGAAGATTGTTCGTCAATCAAACGACCCTAACAGCCCAGACTACCGTAAACGTGTCACAACATTAAACGGTCGTGTTATCGAAAATGGTGGAAGCTACTTAGTACCATGGAACTGGGATGAAAATGGTAAAGCTTTAACAGGCGACAAAGAAAAGATGTACTTCTTCACAAATACTGCTGGAACAACTGAATGGACACTTCCAGACGATTGGACTGGAGATAAAGTATACCTCTATCGTCTAACAGACCAAGGAAAACAAGATGTTGTGGAATTAACAGTCGGCGCAGACCGTAAGATTCAAATTACGGGAGATGCGTACCAACCATATGTACTTTACAAAGCTCCTCAAGGCAAGAAGACAATGGTATGGAGTGAAGGACTACACATCTATGACCAAGGTTTCAACAGCGGAACATTAGATCATTGGGAAAAAACTGGTGACAGCGAACATGCTGAAATCGTGAAATCTCAAGGGGCAAACGAAATGTTACGTATTCAAGGTAACACTGAACGTGTGACATTGAAACAACGCTTAACAGACTTGAAACCTAATACAAGATATGCCGTTTATGTAGGCGTGGATAACCGAAGCGATGCACGTGCAGATATCACAGTCCGTGTCGGAGATAAAGTGATTTCTAACTACACAAATAAATCAATCGCGAAGAACTATGTACAAGCACATGCGCATAACACACTTAAGAAGAATGCGACAGTAGATAATACAAGTTACTTCCAAAACATGTATGTATACTTCACAACAGGCGAAGATGTTTCTAATGTGACATTAGAACTTGGACGTGATGCGGATGCAGCAGCAACTTACTTCGATGAAATTCGTGTATTTGAAAATCAATCTGTAATGTACAACGAAAAACACGATACAGGAAATGGTAAATTCAAACAAGACTTTGAAGAAGTGCCTCAAGGTATCTTCCCATTCGTAGTTGGCGATGTTGAAGGCGTACAAGATAACCGTACTCACTTATCTGAGAAACACGAACCATATACTCAACGTGGATGGAATGGTAAGAAAGTCAACGATGTTATCGAAGGCAATTGGTCATTGAAGACGAACGGTTTAACAGGAAATGACAAACTCGTTTACCAAACAATTCCACAAAACTTCCGCTTCGAAGAAGGTAAGACTTATAAAGTAACCTTCGATTATGAAGCAGGTTCAAATGGAGCATACTCATTCGTTATCGGTAATGGCGAAAATTCTCGTCGTAGTAAATTAACGAAATACGACTTAGAAAACACTTGGGAAAATTCATCAACTCCTAAGAAAGTAAGCTTCTATGTTACTGGTGAAAAAGGTGGAAACACTTGGATTGGTATTTACTCAAATGCGCGTGGTGCCGATACTAAAGGAGATACAGATAACAACGAAATCAACTTCAAAGGTTATAAAGACTTTATGTTAGATAACCTTGAAATTGAAGAAATTAAGTTAACTGGTAAGATGATCATCGATGAAGCATACGAAAAGAATACTCCAATCGTAAATGGCAACTACAAACAAGATTCATTAAATGCTTATAAAGACGCTGTAGCAGCTTTATTAGAAGCAGACGATGATATTAGTGTGGATGATGCTAAAGCTCTTGTAGAACGCGTTAACGAGGCTAAAGAAAAACTTGCGGTGAAACGTAGCGCTCCAGATTGGGACGATATTCATGATCTTGATGCTCCTTATGAAGAAGCAGATAATGTATGGTATGCATTTGATGGAAATACAAATACTTTATGGCATACACCTTATGGAGTGAATAGCTTAGGAAAACCATTAACAGTAGAGTTCAATAATCCGATGGAATCAACTCGCTTTGAATATGTTCCTCG
The DNA here is from genome assembly GCF_015546995.1 of Streptococcus infantis. Classification (GTDB taxonomy): domain Bacteria; phylum Bacillota; class Bacilli; order Lactobacillales; family Streptococcaceae; genus Streptococcus; species Streptococcus infantis_J. Next base: position 26,608 of record NZ_JADMUH010000020.1, on the reverse strand, counting down.
TCCTTCAGGTCCAAACGGACGTGTGATGAGCGGTAGCCTTACAGTGATTGATGAAAAAGGACAAGAACATAACTTTAACTTTACTGGATGGGCAAATGATGCGAAGACAAAAGTGATTAACTTTGATGCTCCAATCAAGGTGAAGAAAGCTATCTTTACTGGTAACGAAACATACGGTGACCCTGGACATATTTCAGCAGCGGAATTACGCTTCGTCCTTCCAATTGAAAATGATAAACCATTAGATGAAGCTGCATACAATGCTGAAGTAGAACGTGTTCGTAAGATTGATCGTCAAGATGCGAAAGAATACTTGGCAGCTGTTGAAGCGTACAAGAATGGTCTTGCAGAACATAACTTATTAACTCCAAACGGACTTAATAAATTGGTAGAAGGCTTGAAAGAAATTAAAGAAACTGAAGAACCAACTCCAAATCCAGAGCCAACTCCAGATCCGAAACCAACTCCAAATCCAGAGCCAACTCCAAATCCAGAGCCAACTCCAAATCCAGAGCCAACTCCAAATCCAGAGCCAACTCCAGATCCAAAACCAACTCCAGATCCAGAGCCAACTCCAGATCCAGAGCCAACTCCAGATCCAAAACCAACTCCAGATCCAGAACCAACTCCAGATCCAAAACCAACTCCAGATCCAAAACCAACTCCAGATCCAGAGCCAACTCCAGATCCGAAACCAACTCCAGATCCAGAGCCAACCCCAGATCCAAAACCAACTCCTGAACCTGAAGTATTATCAAGTAAGGGAGAACAGCAACCACCAGTAGTTGAAATTCCAGAATTCAAGGGTGGCGTTAATGCTGCAGAAGTGGCTGTTTATGACATTCCAGAATTCAAGGGTGGCGTTAATGCTGTAGAAGCGGCTGTTTATGACATTCCAGAGTTCAAAGGTGGCGTTAATTGGGTTGAAGCGGATAAGAATGAGCTCCCAGAGTTCAAGGGTGGCGTTAATTGGGTTGAAGCAGACAAGAATGAGCTTCCAGAGTTCAATGGTGGCGTTAATTGGGTTGAAGCTGCTAAGAATGATGTTCCTGAGTATAAAGAAACATTAGGTGCAGGAGACAATCAGACAAATCCAGTTGCAGAAAAACTTGATCAGAAACCAGCTCTTACACCAACACCTGCTATGCAAGCAGCACAAAAAGAAGCAGATCAGTCCAAACTTCCTGAAACTGGTGAAGGCACAACTGAACACCTCTTCCTAGCTGGTCTTACATTAGCAATGTCTGCTCTATTTCTTCAAAAAAGAAAAGAAGATTAAAAAATAATAGAGTTTTATACTATGAAAACTCAAACTCCTAACTTATTGTAATGGAGAAAACCAAACACCTAGAGAGGACCTCTTGGTCCTCCCTTTTTAAAAGGGAAATGATAACGCTTACCCAATTTAAGCGTGGGAAAGGAAATAAAGAAAATGGGAAAACATTTTTTTGAGAGACGGTGTCATTACAGTATACGTAAGTTTGCAATGGGCGCTGCTTCTGTCATGATTGGTGCAAGCATTTTTGGTGCTGGTATGGTTCAAGCAGCAGAAACAGAAGGGCCTGCAGAGACAGAAGGAACAGTAACACAGGTTCAGCCCCTGGATAAGTTACCAGCGGATATAGCAGCAGCTATTGAAAAAGCTGAATCAGCAAAACCAACTGATCCTACTGAAACGAATCCGACTGATGCGGAAGCTCAGCCTGAAAATACTGGAGAAGTAGCTCCAAAACCAGCAGAAACTCCAGTTCCTAAGGAAGAAGCAACACCAAAACTAGCTGAGACTCCAAAAGAAGAAGTAGCTCCAGCAGCAAAACCAGCTGAGAAGCCAGTGACTAAAGATTTGGTTGAAACTCCAGATGTCAATCATTTGGAAAAGGCTACTGCGACAGCATCAAACCATGAAGCCAACACACCATTTACAGCTGAGAAGGCGATTGATGGAAATCCAGATACTCGTTGGGCAACTGACCGTGATGTTGTGAAACCAACAATCGAATTTAAGCTTGAAAAGACAACCTTAATCAAGCATGTGGAAATCGATTGGGACCGTCGTGTTCGTGGCGAGCAAAATGATCCAAACATCAAATCTTGGAATCTCTATTATGCAGGTCAAGACGAAGTCAATGGATCAGGTCATGGAGAATGGAAGTTGGCTCATCAACGAACAGGAACTCCGGTTCTAGATGAAAAAGTTGACTTAAAAGAAGCCGTTCAAGCTAAGTATCTTAAACTTGAAATTACAGATTATCAAGCCGGTACTATGCAATGGAAAAATGTGGGTATTCAAGAAATTCGTGCCTACTCAAATATTCCAGACACCAGCAAACCAACAGATATTCGTCAAGTTACAGAAATTACTGTTGCTGAAGATGGAAAATCACTTGTATTGCCTAAATTGCCTGGTCAAGTTAGTTTGATTGGAAGCAACAAGCAAGGAGTTGTTGACCTAAATAATAAAATCTATACACCATTGACAGACCAACATGTCAAAGTGATGATCCAACAAACCAATGATAACCATACCTTCAGAAAAGAATTTGAAGTTGTCATTAAAGGCTTGCATGCTGATGAAGGCGTTGGAACCAAACCTGCAGTTGCCCCAGCAGTTCAACAATGGTACGGCACTGAAGGTAAAACTTCTATTACTTCTGAAACTGTCATTTCCGTTGGGAATTCTGGGTTTGACAAGGAAGCTAAGTTCTACCAAACTGACCTTGAAAATCGTGGTTTAGAAGTTGCAACTGGTGGTCAAGAAGCACAAAATCGCATTGAGTTTAAAAAGGTTGAAGACAAGGGCTATGGCAAAGAAGGCTATGGTATCACCATTAAAGATGGCGTTATCACAGTAGAAGCTGCAACAAATGCAGGTGCCTTCTATGCAACCCGTACTCTCCTTCAGATGGGAGAAAAAGACTTACAGAACGGTGAAATCCGCGACTTCCCAAGCTTTAGCCACCGTGGCTTTATGCTAGATACAGGTCGTAAGTTTATTCCTTATGATACGCTTGTAGATATCATGCTTAACATGGCTTACTACAAGATGAACGATCTTCAATTGCACTTGAATGACAACTATATCTTCCTAGATAAACATGTGGAAGGTAAACATCTCAGTCAAAAAGAAGAACTGGATTATGTTCTTAAAAATGCCAAAACAGGTTTCCGTGTAGAAACGGATGTTGTTGGTAAAAATGGTGAAAAATTAACATCAAAAGAACATTACACAAAGGAAGAAATGCAACAGATCATTAGCCTGGCTAAAGACTTGCATATCAACCTTGTACCTGAAATTGACACACCTGGTCACGCCTTGTCCTTTGTCAAGGTTCGTCCAGACTTGATGTATCAAGGACGACTTAGTGCTAACAAGCATAATGTAGAGCGTGTAGCGATGCTAGACTTGGATAACAAGTACGAAGAAACTCTCGCTTTTGTTAAATCTGTTTACGACAAGTTACTGGTTGGTGAAAATGCACCTCTTCGTGGCGTTTCAACAGTTCATATCGGAACTGATGAGTACTACGGCAGTAGAGAAAGCTATCGTCGCTACGTCAACGATATGATTCAGTACATCAAAGGAAAAGGTTATACACCTCGTATTTGGGGCTCACTTAGTGCTAAGCCTGGCACAACGCCAGTTGATTGGAATGGAGTAGAAGTTGATATCTGGAGTATTGGTTGGCAACGTCCAGCGGCTGCAATTGCTCAGGGTGCCAAGATTATCAATATCACAGATATTCCAACCTATAGTGTCCCAAGCGGAAGCAACATTCAAGGTGGTTATGGCGATTATGCAAACTATGAAACTCAATACAATCGCTGGACACCAAATGACTTCTCAACAGGTGGAGGACCACGCCTAGAAGCATCTAATCCAAATATCATCGGTGGTGGTCATGCAGTTTGGAATGATAACATTGACCTCCATGAAACAGGACTTACTTCTTACGATATCTTTAAACGTTTCTTCAAGAGTATGCAATCAACTGCAGAACGCACTTGGGGTTCAGATCGTGCAGCTAAGACCTATGCAGACCGTATCCAACCAACAAGTGTTTATGCACCACAATCTAATCCAGATAAGACCGTTGCTGAAGAAGATTTGTTCAAGATTAATCCTGAGACTGTCAAAGATTATCTTGCTAAGAAAGTACAGAAGACTGAAGCAGGTTTGAACTTCGAAAAAGATAGCACTATCGAAGGCCTAGTTGGTGATGCTGGTCCTAGTCATGTTTTGAAATTGGATGTGACAGTGACTGGTGATGGAGAGCAGGTCTTCTCTACAAGTGGGGACAACCAACTTTATCTTGCAGACAAGGATGGCTACTTAGCTTATAAATTTGAACAATTCCATATTCAATTTGACAAGAAGCTAGAGAAGAATAAACGTTATCAAATCTCTGTTGTTACGAAACCACAAAAAACAGAAGTTTATGTAGATGGCGAAAAGGTTGAGCGTATTGCAAATCCAGCACATCCTCGCTTGGCTCACAATAGCTTGGTACTTCCACTTGAAACAATCGGTGGCTTCCAAGGAATCTTGCATAGTGCAGAGTTGTCGAATGAAGCATTTGTAAACCCACGTTTAATCCCAACAGATCACTTCACAGTTTCTGCAACTAGTCAGGAAACACCAGGAACAGAGACTGAAGGACCAGTAGAAAAAGCTTTCGACAATGATCCAAATACCTTCTGGCATTCTAAATGGACTGGAGACCGTGCTCCTTATACCGTTGCTATGAATTTGAACGCTCCTGAAAAAGTCAATGGTTTGACTTATCTTCCACGTCCAGGTGGTGGTAACGGAGTCGTGACCTCTTATGAAATCTATGCTCAAAAAGATGGTCAAATGGTTAAGGTTGCTTCAGGAACTTGGGAAAATAATACTAAAGAAAAAACTGTTAATTTTGCAGCAGTTGAAACTAATAAGGTAGAATTTAAAGTTCTGTCAGGTGTCGCAGGATTTGGTAGTGCTGCAGAAATCCAACTACTTAAGCCACTTTCTGATAGTGAAACAGAAGAACCAGTTGTTCCAGAAAAACCGGTAACTCCTGAGAAACCGGTGACTCCAGAACAACCAAGAGTTGAAGAGGTGGGTGATGGTACAACTGAACTTGCTGATAGCTTTGTAGCTACAAAACCAGCCAGTGATGATGCGATTGCTGCTGCGGCACAAAGTCAAGACTATCTCAAGAAAGAATACAAGGTATTCCCAACACCACAAAAAGTCACTTATGGTGAAGGTGTCACTAAACTTCAAAAACAAGTGAATCTTGTCATGGGTAATCAGCTAGATATTTATACTCGCAACCGCTTGAAGAGTGTTCTACAAGATCATCAAATCTCTTACACAAGCAGTCAAGCTGCAGTAGCAGGTGCTACAAATATCTATCTTGGTGTTCATGGTCAACATTCACAGGCTGAAAAAGAAATATCTGGTATTTCTCAAGGACTCTTTGATAAGATTGATGCTTATGCTTTGTCAATTAAGAACAACACAATCTCTATCGTCGGTAAAGATACAGATGCTGTCTTCTATGGATTGACGACTCTTAAACACATGCTTAATGAAAGTGAAGCTCCAGTTTTACGTAATGTAACTGTTGAAGACTACGCTGAAATTAAGAATCGTGGTTTTATCGAAGGTTACTATGGAAATCCATGGAGCAATGCTGATCGTGCTGAATTGATGCGCTATGGTGGTGACTTGAAGTTGACTCAATACTTCTTTGCACCAAAAGACGATCCATACCACAACAAGAAATGGCGTGAACTCTATCCAGAAGAAAAATTAGCTGAAATCCGTGAATTGGCGCGTGTTGGAAACCAAAACAAGACTCGCTATGTTTGGACCATCCACCCATTCATGAACAACCGTATTCGTTTTGGTAATGACACTGACTACCAAAAAGACCTTGAAACCATTAAGGCTAAATTCACTCAATTGATGGATGTCGGTGTTCGTGAGTTCGGTATTTTAGCCGATGATGCTCCAAGTCCAGTTGGTGGCTACAATAGCTACAACCGCTTGATGAAGGACATGACAGATTGGTTGACTGAAAAACAAGCAACTTATGTTGGCCTTCGTAAGGAAATGATTTTTGTCCCAGGTCAGTATTGGGGTAATGGTCGTGAAGATGAGTTGAAATCTCTAAATGAAAATCTTCCAACTTCAACTTCTATGACCCTTACTGGTGGTAAGATTTGGGGTGAAGTATCTGAAAGCTTCCTTTCAAACCTTAAGAATAATCTGACTGCAGGAGGTAAGACCTACCGCCCAGTTTCTCTATGGGTTAACTGGCCTGTTACAGATAACTCTAAACAACACTTGATTTTGGGTGGCGGTGAGAAATTCCTTCATCCAAATGTGGACCCAAGCCTCCTTTCAGGTATCATGTTGAACCCAATGCAACAATCTGAGCCATCGAAGATTGCTCTCTTCTCAGCAGCTCAGTATGCATGGAAACAATGGAAATCTGAAGACGAGGCTAAGAAAGTAAATGATATCGCCTTCAACTTTGTTGAGACTGGTAAGTTTACTGACAGTGAAACATCTGTTGCCTTCCGTGAACTTGGTAAACATATGATCAACCAAAACATGGATGGTCGTGTTGTGAAATTGGAAGAGTCTGTTGAACTCGCACCAAAATTGGCGGCCTTCATGTCTAAGTTGAAAGCTGGTCAAGATGTCAATGCAGAGCGTCAAGAATTGCGTGCAGAATTTGCTAAACTAAAAGCTGCAGCACAACTTTATAAAGCATCTGGTGACGAAAAGATGCGTGCTCAAATCCACTATTGGTTGGATAATACAATTGACCAAATGGATGCTTTGAGTGCTTTCCTAGATGGATCAGAAGCTATTGAAAACAATGATTCTGCTAGACTTTGGGATAGCTATTACAAGGGCTTGAAACTTTATGAGCAATCACAAACTTATACTTTCCATTATGTAGACCATGATGAAAGAGCTGAGTTGGGTGTACAACATATCCGTCCATTCTTGCTTGGTCTTCGTGAAGTATTGGCAACTGAAGTTCAAAAAGCCCTACACCCAGACCAAGTAATCAGCACCTTTATTACAAACCGTACAGGTGTAGAGGGTGGACTTGCTGAAGTCACTGACGGAGATTTAGGAACACATGCCCTTATCAAATCACCAAACAGCATCCAAACTGGTGACTATATTGGTTTGAAATTTAATAAAGCTGTTCCAATTCAAAACTTGACATTTGCAATGGGAACTCAAGCAAATCCACGCGATACCTTTAACAATGCTAAGGTTGAATACCTCAATGAAAATGATGAGTGGGTAACACTTTCAGAACCAAGCTACACTGGTAATGAGCCTCTTCTTAAATTTGAAAATCTCAATATCAATGCCAAAGCTGTTCGAATGATTGCAACTTCTGATCGTGAGAACACTTGGTTTGCTGTGCGAGAAATTGCTGTTAATCGTCCTGTAGAAGTAAGTCGTCCTAAACAGACAGCTACAGTGACTATCAGTCCAAATCTCATGTACAAGTACAACACGACAGTTGCTCAGATTACAGATGGTCGTGATAATACTGAAGCTATGCTTGCAAATGCTGATCGCACGGATACAACTCCTGTAGATGGTTGGGTACAACTAGACATGGGCGAAGTCAAACCTGTAACTAAGGTTCGTCTCGTTCAAGGTTCAGGAGATAAGTTAGCAGAAGGTGTCCTTGAGTATTCTACAGATGGAAATTCATGGCAAGAATTGGATCGTTTGACAGGTGAACAAACCAAAGAAATTGAAACTCCAATTTCAGCACGTTACATCCGTGTTCGTAATACCAAGAATATCAATCTATGGTGGCGTATCGCTGACTTCTCAGTTGAAACACGTGCAGGCAATAGCGAGATGACAGATACTAATGTTGAAAGCTTGAAATCAACTCCAGTATATGACAGTCTCGGTCGTTATGACCTGCAAATTCCAAGTGGAACTAAGCTTCCAGCTCATAGCTACTTGGGTATGAAACTTGATCGTCTTCACCAGGCAGAGAGCATTCAGGCTATTGGTATTGGAAATCCAGCCCTTGACTTGGAATTCTCTCCAAATGCACAAGAATGGTATCCAGCTAGTCAAGTAACAGATAAGTCCTTGGTACGTTATGCTCGTTTGGTTAATAAGACTGACCAAGAACAAGCAGTGACCGCAACATCTCTACTTGTTAAGACAAAAGAAGTGGAACCAACTAAACTTGATTCTACATCTATGGGAATTGATGCCTATTATGGTGCTAATGATGTTCGCAAGATCAAGAATTTGGATCAGTTGTTTGATGGTGTTTACAATAACTTTGTAGAGTTCTCTGATTATGCACGTAAAGATGGTCACATTACCTTGAAACTTGGTAGCGAACGTGAAATCAAGAAGATTAGAGCTTATATCCAAGATGGTACGAAGAACTATCTTCGTGATGGTAAGATTCAGGTTAGCCAAGACGGCAAGACTTGGACTGACGTTGTGACAGTTGGTGATGGCCTTGCAAATGACATGCATGATGATTCATTGACAGATGGATGGACACATGATTCTAAGATGCCTGGAAATCGCTACATCGAGGGTGAACTTGCAAGTCCAGTGAAAGCCAATTATCTACGTGTTCTCTTTACTGCTAATTACGACGCTCGTTTTGTCGGATTTACTGAATTAGTCATCAATGATGGCGAATTTGTGAAACCTATCAACGACCCAACGGTTCAAGGAAATGGTGGAGAAAGTAGAGGCAACCTTTACACTAATCTTGTAGATGGCAAAGTCTTGACAAGCTATAAGGCTGAGAAAGACCAAGGTGAGTTGGTTTACCACTTATCAGAACCAACAGATGCTAACCATATCCGACTTGTTTCTAGTCTTCCTCAAGGAGTAGTGGCTCGCGTACTGGCTCGCACTCTGAAAACAGACAGAGACGGTACTTGGACAGATTTGGGCGCAATTACCTCAAGCTTCCAAACATTTGCAGTGAGAGATAAAGATCCGTTACTTGATGTTAAACTCATTTGGGAAGGTGGTAAGCCAGAGTTCTATGAAATGACTACTTACTACCAAGAACTTTCAGAAGAACCTGAGCAACCAACTCCAGATCCAGAACCAACTCCAGATCCGAAACCAACACCGGATCCAGAGCCAACTCCAGATCCAAAACCAACTCCAGATCCAGAGCCAACTCCAGATCCAAAACCAACTCCAGATCCAGAGCCAACTCCAGATCCAAAACCAACTCCAGATCCAGAGCCAACTCCAGATCCGAAACCAACTCCAGAACCAGAGCCAACTCCAGATCCGAAACCAACTCCAGATCCAGAGCCAACTCCAGATCCGAAACCAACACCGGATCCAGAACCAACTCCTGAACCTGAAGTCCTTTCTAGTAAAGGAGATCAACAACCACCAGTAGTTGAAATTCCAGAATTCAAGGGTGGAGTTAATGCTGCAGAAGCGGCTGTTTATGACATTCCAGAGTTCAAAGGTGGCGTTAATTGGGTTGAAGCGGACAAGAATGAGCTCCCAGAATTCAAGGGTGGCGTCAATTGGGTTGAAGCGGACAAGAATGAGCTTCCAGAGTTCAAGGGAGGCGTTAATTGGGTTGAAGCAGCTAAGAATGAGGTTCCAGAATACAAAGAACCTGTTTCAGATCCAGCTATAACAATTGCGAATCACAAGCCAGCTCAAATTTCAACAAACCAAAAACAAGAACAACCACAGGCACCAGCAACTGAAGCCAAAGCTCAACTTCCAGCGACTGGTGAGCAAGATTCAGTAGGTTTAGCATTCCTAGCTAGTCTTGGATTGGTTCTCTCTGCAACCTTTATCAAAAAAGGGAAAGAAGACTAAGTACGAATCTTCATTCGATGCAGAATATCTTGTTTTAAAAAAGAAAAACCAGGGACATTAGTTCCTGGTTTTTTTGTGATAAAAATGAAATGAAAAACTAGCAAATAAAAACACCAACGAAGTAACCGTTGGCGTTGAGCAATGTTTAGGATGCTCCGTTATTAGCGCTAACTCCTGCTTCAGTAGTTGGAGTATTTGATGAAGAATCAGATTGCTCATTTTTCTGAGAATTGTCATCTGATTTTGTATCTTCCTTCTTGCTAGGTGTTTGAACTTCTTCTTTTTGAGTTGTTTCTTGATTATTAGACTGACTTTGTGCAGGTGCATTGGATTCAGCGGGAGCTTCCTTTTGAACTTCCTTGATAATGGTTGTTTGTGTAGTCGTATCTTTATGATCCTTGTTTTTATCTAAAGCATTCATGATAGTGATACTAGCTGTAATCAAACCAAGGATACTGGCTAAAGTTGCAATTGTTTTTTGAAAGACGGTAAAGCCTTTTTTGATATGTTCAGTTTTAGGTTTTGATTTTCTGCGATAGTTAGACATAATTTCTCTCCTTTACCATGATTCATTATACCCAAAATCTTTAAAAAAAACTTAAATGAACCTAAACGGCATTTCTTGTCGCCTGAACTGTTTCGTGTTACAATAGAAGGAGTGATTTTAGAAAGCGTGAGAAACCATGATTTACTTTGATAATTCGGCAACGACCAAGCCTTATCCTGAAGTACTTGAAACTTACATGCAGGTATCTGCAAAAATTATTGGAAATCCTTCTAGTCTGCATCGTTTGGGTGATCAGTCTACCAGAATTTTAGAAGCTTCTCGTCAGCAGATTGCAGATTTAATTGGTAAGAAAAGCGAAGAAGTATTCTTTACCTCTGGTGGTACCGAAGGAGATAACTGGGTTATCAAAGGTGTCGCTTTTGAAAAAGCTCAGTTTGGTAAACACATCATCGTGTCAGAAATTGAGCATCCAGCGGTTAAGGAGTCTGCTCTTTGGCTTCAGACTCAAGGATTTGAGGTGGATTTTGCACCAGTAGATGAAAAAGGATTTGTAGATGTAGCTGCTTTAGAAAATCTACTTCGTCCTGATACAACGCTAGTCTCTATCATGGCAGTCAACAATGAAATTGGCTCAATCCAACCTATTCAAGCGATCTCAGAACTATTAGCAGATAAACCAACGATTTCCTTCCATGTTGATGCTGTTCAAGCTTTAGCTAAGATTCCGACAGAAAAGTATTTGACTGACCGAGTGGATTTTGCGACCTTCTCTAGTCATAAATTCCACGGAGTTCGTGGTGTTGGATTTGTCTATATCAAGTCTGGCAAGAAAATCACCCCCCTATTAACTGGTGGTGGCCAAGAGCGTGACTATCGTTCAACTACTGAGAATGTAGCAGGAATTGCAGCGACAGCCAAGGCTCTGCGTCTAGCCATGGAAAAACTGGATTTGTTTACAAGCAAAACAAGTCAGATGAAGGCAGTCATCCGTAAAGCTCTACTCGAATATCCAGATATTTTTGTTTTCTCAGGTGAGGAAGACTTTGCTCCTCATATTCTGACCTTTGGGATTAAGGGTGTCCGTGGTGAAGTCATCGTTCACGCATTTGAAGACTATGATATTTTCATTTCCACAACCTCTGCTTGCTCGTCCAAGGCAGGAAAACCTGCTGGTACCTTGATTGCCATGGGGGTTGAAAAAGATAAGGCTCAGTCAGCAGTACGCGTCAGCCTAGACCTAGAAAATGACATGAGTCAAGTTGAGCAATTTTTGACCAAACTAAAATTAATTTACAATCAAACTAGAAAAGTAAGATAGGAGCATTCATGCAATATTCAGAAATTATGATTCGCTATGGGGAACTTTCAACCAAAGGTAAAAACCGTATGCGTTTCATCAATAAACTACGTAATAATATCTCAGATGTTTTATCTATCTATTCTCAAGTCAAGGTAACTGCTGATCGCGACCGTGCCCATGCTTATCTTAATGGAGCCGACTATGCAGCAGTAGCTGAATCTCTCAAACAGGTTTTCGGGATTCAAAACTTTTCTCCAGTATATAAGGTTGAAAAATCTGTAGAAGTACTTAAGTCTGCTGTCCAAGATATTATGAAAGATATCTACAAGGAAGGGATGACCTTTAAAATCTCAAGCAAGCGTAGTGACCATAACTTTGAGTTAGACAGTCGTGAGTTGAATCAAACGCTTGGTGGAGCTGTATTTGAAGCCATTCCAAATGTGCAAGCACAAATGAAAAGTCCTGACATTAATCTGCAAGTGGAGATTCGTGAGGAAGCGGCCTACCTTTCTTATGAAACGATTCGTGGTGCGGGTGGTTTGCCAGTTGGAACTTCTGGGAAAGGCATGCTTATGTTGTCAGGGGGAATTGATTCGCCAGTAGCTGGTTACCTAGCCCTGAAACGTGGGGTGGATATCGAGGCTGTTCACTTTGCTAGCCCTCCATACACAAGTCCAGGTGCCCTCAAGAAAGCTCAGGATTTGACCCGTAAATTGACTAAATTTGGTGGCAATATCCAGTTTATCGAAGTACCATTTACTGAGATTCAAGAAGAAATCAAGGCTAAAGCGCCAGAAGCCTATCTGATGACCCTGACTCGTCGCTTTATGATGCGCATTACAGACCGTATCCGTGAGGTACGAAATGGTTTGGTCATCATCAATGGTGAAAGTCTTGGTCAGGTGGCAAGCCAAACCCTTGAAAGTATGCAAGCCATCAATGCTGTCACAAATACGCCAATCATTCGTCCAGTTGTAACTATGGACAAGCTAGAAATCATTGATATTGCTCAGGAAATTGATACCTTTGAAATTTCCATCCAGCCATTTGAAGACTGTTGTACGATTTTTGCACCTGAACGTCCCAAAACAAATCCAAAGATTAAGAATGCGGAGCAGTATGAAACACGTATGGACGTTGAAGGATTAGTTGAGCGAGCAGTAGCAGGAATTATGATTACTGAAATTACCCCTCAAGCTGAGAAGGATGCGGTTGATGAGTTGATTGATGATCTCCTTTAATCAGAAAAACCAGAGGAAATGATAAAATAAGTAAAAAAAGTTAGTTTATTGTCCTAAATTTGGACGGAAACTGACTTTTTTTCTATTTTTATGATATAATTAGGTAAAATTTTGAATATAGAGAGTTTTCTGACAATGAATCAATCCTACTTTTACCTAAAAATGCGAGAGCATAAACTCAAGGTTCCATACACAGGCAAGGAGCGCCGTGTACGTGTTCTCCTCCCGAAAAATTACGAGAAAGACACGGATCGAACTTATCCGGTTGTCTATTTCCATGATGGTCAAAATGTCTTTTACAGTAAAGAATCTTATGTCGGTCATTCATGGAAGATCATTCCTACCATTAAACGGAATCCAGATATCAGCCGTATGATTGTAGTGGCCATAGATAATGATGGTCTAGGACGGATGAATGAGTATGCTGCATGGAAATTCCAAGAGTCTAATATTCCCGGTCAACAGTTTGGTGGAAAGGGAGTCGAGTACGCTGAGTTTGTCATGGAAGTGGTCAAACCCTTTATTGATGAAAACTATCGTACAAAATCAGACCGCAAGCATACTGCTATGGTTGGTTCTTCTCTAGGCGGCAACATTACCCAGTTTATTGGCTTGGAGTATCAGGATCAGATTGGGTGTTTGGGAGTGTTCTCATCAGCCAACTGGCTTCACCAAGAGGCCTTTGATCGCTATATGGAGCGTAAAAAACTATTACCTGATCAACGAGTCTTTATCTATGTTGGGACGGAAGAAGCAGATGACACGGATAAGACCCTCATGGCTGGTAATATTAAGCAGGCCTATATTGACTCTTCTCTTCGCTATTATCATGATTTGATAGCAGGAGGAGTTGAGTTGGAAAATCTCTCACTCAAGGTTCAAGCCGGGGCTATCCACCATGAAGTGCCATGGTCAGAAAATCTTCCAGCTTGCTTACGCTTTTTTGCAGAAAATTGGTAAATAGTATAAAGGAGACAGGATATGCATATTGAACATCTAAGCCACTGGAGTGGTCATCTTAACCGTGAAATGTATGTCAATCGATACGGACATGGAGGCATCCCAGTTGTTGTCTTTGCTTCCTCAGGTGGTAGCCACAATGAGTACTATGATTTTGGAATGATTGATGCTTGTGCATCCTTTATTGATGAAGGTAGCGTGCAGTTCTTTACCCTTTCAAGTGTAGATAGTGAGAGCTGGCTTGCGACTTGGAAAAATGGGCATGATCAAGCTGAGATGCACCGTGCCTATGAACGATATGTGATTGAAGAAGCTATTCCTTTTATCAAGCACAAGACAGGCTGGTTTGATGGTATGATGACAACAGGATGCTCTATGGGAGCTTACCATGCACTTAACTTTTTCCTTCAGCATCCAGATGTCTTTACCAAGGTAATTGCCCTCAGTGGTGTCTACGATGCTCGTTTCTTTGTTGGAGATTACTACAACGATGATGCTATCTATCAAAATTCACCAGTAGACTATATCTGGAATCAAAATGATGGTTGGTTTATTGATCGTTACCGTCAGGCTGAGATTGTGATTTGTACTGGACTAGGTGCTTGGGAACAGGATGGCCTTCCTTCTTACTACAAGTTAAAAGAAGCCTTTGACCAAAAACAAATTCCTGCCTGGTTTGCAGAATGGGGGCACGATGTTGCCCATGACTGGGAATGGTGGCGCAAACAAATGCCTTATTTCCTCGGTCATATGAGTCTATAAAAGGAGTTGCTTATGAATTATCTTGTAATTTCACCCTATTACCCACAAAATTTTCAGCAATTTAGTATTGAGCTAGCCAATAAAGGCATCACAGTTCTAGGGATTGGGCAAGAACCCTACGAACAACTAGATGAACCATTGCGCAATAGCTTGACGGAGTACTTCCGAGTTGATAATCTTGAAAATATCGATGAGGTTAAACGAGCAGTTGCCTTTCTTTTCTATAAGCATGGTCCAATTGACCGCATTGAATCACACAATGAATACTGGCTAGAGTTGGATGCTGCCCTTCGTGAACAGTTTCATGTCTTTGGTGCCAAACCAGAAGATCTCAAGAAGACTAAGTTTAAGTCTGAAATGAAGAAACTCTTCAAAAAAGCGGGAGTACCAGTCGTTCCAGGAGTTGTCATTGAAACAGAAGCAGATGTTGACAAAGCTGTGAAAGAAATCGGTCTTCCCATGATTGCAAAACCTGACAATGGAGTAGGTGCGGCAGCAACCTTCAAACTTGAAACAGAAGATGATGTAAACCATTTTAAGGCTGAATGGGACCATTCAACCGTGTATTTCTTTGAAAAATTTGTTACCTCTAGTGAAATCTGTACCTTCGATGGTTTGGTAGATAGAGATGGAAATATTGTCTTTTCAACTACCTTTGACTATGCACATACACCCCTTGATCTCATGATTTACAAGATGGACAATTCTTATTATGTTCTTAAAGATATGGATCCAAAATTGCGTAAATATGGTGAGGCTATTGTCAAGGAATTTGGTATGAAAGAACGTTTCTTCCATATCGAGTTCTTCCGTGAGGGTGATGATTATATTGCCATTGAGTACAATAACCGTCCAGCGGGTGGCTTTACTATTGATGTCTATAACTATGCGCATTCCTTGGATTTGTACAAGGGCTATGCAGCTATCGTTGCAGGTGAAGCATTCCCAGAGTCTCCGTTTGAAACTCAGTATTGCTTGGCAACATCCCGTCGCGCCAATGCTAACTATGTTTATTCAGAAGAAGACTTGCTCGCTAAATATGGTCAGCAGTTCAAAGTAAAGAAAATCATGCCAGCAGCCTTTGCTGAATTGCAAGGAGACTATCTCTATATGCTTACGACACCAAGTCGTGAGGAAATGGAGCAGATGATTAAGGACTTTGGTCAGCGTCAAGAATAATCGAAATTAGGACTTAACAAACTCTCTTTGCTAAGTCTTTTTTTAAAGCCCTAAATAAAAGCGTTTTCCATAGGATTCTTTTAGAAAATCTGTTGCTAAAAGCCTTAAAAATTGATAGAATAGGGATTGTCAAAAAAATATTAAGGAGAATCTATCAATGGATTTCACATGGGCAGTCAAATATGCCACTGAATTTTTGGGAACAGCAATCTTGATTATCTTGGGTAATGGTGCAGTTGCCAACGTTGAACTTAAAGGTACGAAAGGTCACCAAAGTGGCTGGCTCGTTATCGCTGTTGGTTACGGTATGGGGGTTATGATCCCTGCCTTGATGTTTGGTAACGTTTCTGGTAACCACATCAACCCAGCCTTCACACTTGGTCTTGCTGTTAGCGGACTTTTCCCTTGGTCACAAGTAGCTCAATACATCATCGCTCAAGTTTTGGGAGCAATCTTTGGACAAGCCTTGGTTGTTGCAGCTCACCGTCCATACTACTTGAAGACAGAAAACCCAAACAACATCTTGGGAACTTTCTCAACAATTTCAAGTATCGACCACGGAACAAAAGAATCACGCTTTGCAGCTTCAGTTAACGGTTTTATCAACGAGTTCGTTGGTTCATTCGTACTTTTCTTTGCAGCACTTGGTATGACAAAGAACTTCTTTGGTGCTGAATTGCTTTCTAAAGCTCAAGGAATGATTAATGATCAAGTTGCACAAGCGACTGCTCAAGGTCAAACAATTCCTCAAGAACAAGTTACTGCAGCTCTTGAACAAGCAAAAACTCAAGTAGCTCCGTTCTTGTCACCAGGTCTTGCTGTTGCACACTTGGCTCTTGGTTTCCTTGTAATGGCCTTGGTTACTTCACTAGGTGGACCAACAGGTCCAGGTTTGAACCCAGCTCGTGACTTTGGACCACGTCTTCTTCACGCAGTACTTCCAAAATCAATCCTTGGTGAACACAAGGGTGATTCAAAATGGTGGTATGCTTGGGTACCAGTAGTTGCACCGATTGCAGCTGGTATTGCCGCAGTAGCACTCTTCAAATTACTTTACATGTAATCATTAAAAAACTGGGAATTCCCAGTTTTTTCTTTTTTAAAAATGAAAGGATCCTCAACCAATTAATACTTAAATCGTCAGACTTTTTTTATTTTAAAACTAAAAGTGAAAATATGGCAAAAATATGGTAAAATAGAGTATTAAGTAAACGTTAAAAAGGAATATTATGCGTAAAGAGATTGCACCTGAATTATATAATTACAATAAATTCCCTGGTCCTGAATTTCATCTATCTGGTGATAAAGTCGAAGCTGAAGGGTTTACCTTTACTTTGGTTGAAAATAGCAAGGATGCTTTTGATGCAACAGCATTTACTCAACGCTTTTCGGAAGTTTTAAACAAGTATGATTATATTGTAGGAGACTGGAGCAATGAGCAGCTACGCTTACGTGGTTTCTACAAAAATGAGAGAGCTGAAGAGTCTCTCGAGAAAATCAGTCGTTTACAAGATTACCTACTTGAGTATTGCAGTTATGGTTGTGCCTATTTTGTCCTAGAAAATGAAACTCCAAAACGAGCACCGTTTGACCAAAAAATGCGCAAGAAAGAAGAAGAGAAAGACAACCGTAAAGGGAAAAAGTCTTCTCAAAATAAGAAAAAAAATCATACGGACAAGAGAAATAGACGTCGCCGTAAAGAACAGAAACCTCAGAATGAAGAAAAGGGACAACGTCATTTCGTCATCCGTAAGAAAGACTAGAAAATAAGGAGAAAAGATGAAATCGTCGATTTATAGTTTAACTCGTCAAGGAATGCAAGAATGGGTCTTAGAGCAAGGAGAAAAGAAATTCCGAGCAGATCAAATCTGGGAATGGCTTTACCGTAAACGTGTTCAGACATTTGAAGAAATGACTAACTTGTCTAAGGATTTGATTGCCAAACTCAACGAGCAGTTTGTAGTCAATCCCTTGAAACAACGTATCGTTCAAGAGTCAGCCGATGGTACTGTGAAGTACCTCTTTGAGTTGCCAGACGGTATGTTGATTGAGACGGTGCTTATGCGCCAACACTACGGTTTATCAGTCTGTGTCACTACTCAGGTAGGATGTAATATCGGTTGTACCTTCTGTGCGTCAGGTTTGATCAAGAAGCAACGGGACCTCAATAACGGGGAAATTGTGGCTCAAATTATGCTTGTTCAAAAATATTTTGACGAACGTGGACAAGATGAACGTGTTAGCCATATCGTTGTTATGGGTATTGGAGAACCATTTGATAACTACAATAATGTTTTGAACTTTATCCGTACCATCAATGACGATAAGGGAATGGCAATTGGTGCTCGTCATATCACCGTATCAACCTCTGGCTTGGCTCATAAGATTCGTGAATTTGCCAATGAAGGAGTACAGGTTAACCTTGCTGTTTCTCTTCATGCTCCAAACAATGAACTGCGTTCAAGCATTATGAAGATTAACCGTGCCTTTCCAATTGAAAAACTCTTTGCAGCGATTGAGTATTACATCGAGACAACCAACCGCCGTGTAACTTTTGAGTATATCATGCTAAATGAAGTCAATGATGGAGTTGAACAAGCGCTTGAGTTGGCAGAATTGCTGAAAAACATTAAGAAATTGTCATATGTCAATTTGATTCCTTACAACCCAGTTAGTGAACATGACCAGTATAGCCGAAGTCCTAAAGAGCGCGTGATGGCTTTCTATGATACCCTTAAGAAAAAAGGAATCAACTGTGTCGTTCGTCAGGAACACGGAACTGATATCGATGCAGCATGTGGACAATTGCGTTCAAATACCATGAAGCGTGACCGCCAAAAAGCAGTAGCTGAAGTAAATCCATAAGATGAAACGAAAAAAATTACTAAGCTTGGGAGTTGTGCTATACAGTCTTTGTATCGTCTGTTTTTGCTTTACTCCCCAGCCTCAACTTCCTACAGGAGTGGAAACTCCAGGTATTCAAACTATTGGACGCCTGGTTTTTCTTTTGACGCCTTTTAACTCTTTGTGGAACATGGGAGAAGTAACCAGCCCTATACAACTGTTTTGGATTTTTTTGCAAAACGCCTTAAATGTCCTCTTGCTCTTCCCTTTAATTTTCCAGCTTCTCTATCTCATCCCTAGTCTAAGAAAAACGAAGAGAGTGATTTTGTTAAGCTTTTTATTGAGCTTGGGAATCGAGTGCACACAGCTAGTTTTAGACTTTTTCTTTGATTTTAATCGGGTATTTGAGATTGATGATTTATGGACCAACACTTTGGGTGGTTACTTGGCTTGGGTCCTTTATAAACTACTACATAAAAACAAGATAAGGAATTAAAATGAGTATCTTAGAAGTTAAGAATTTGAGTCACGGTTTTGGTGACCGTGCGATTTTTGAAGACGTATCCTTCCGTCTCCTCAAGGGGGAACATATCGGACTAGTCGGTGCTAACGGTGAAGGAAAATCAACCTTTATGAGCATCGTAACTGGTAAGTTGGTGCCTGACGAAGGTAAGGTAGAGTGGTCCAAATATGTGACAGCAGGTTATCTGGACCAGCATGCCGTGCTCAAAGAGGGTCAAACTGTGCGTGACGTTTTGCGTACAGCCTTTGACGAATTATTCAAAGCTGAAGCTCGGATTAATGACCTTTATATGGAAATGGCAGAAGAGGGCGCTGATATTGATGCCCTAATGGAAGAAGTCGGCGAACTTCAGGACCGTTTGGAAAGCCGTGATTTCTATACCTTGGATGCCAAGATTGACGAAGTTGCTCGTGCTCTTGGTGTTATGGATTATGGTATGGATACAGACGTAACAGCCTTGTCAGGTGGACAAAGAACCAAGGTACTCTTGGCTAAACTCCTCCTTGAAAAGCCAGATATCCTACTTCTTGATGAGCCAACCAACTATCTAGATGCAGAGCATATTGACTGGCTCAAGCGCTATCTCCAGAACTATGAAAATGCCTTTGTTCTTATCTCTCACGATATTCCTTTCCTAAACGATGTGATCAATATCGTCTACCATGTGGAAAATCAACAGTTGACACGTTATTCAGGAGATTACTACCAGTTCCAAGAAGTCTATGCCATGAAGAAATCGCAGCTGGAAGCAGCCTATGAACGTCAACAGAAGGAAATTGCTGACCTCAAGGATTTCGTAGCCCGTAATAAGGCGCGTGTCGCAACTCGTAACATGGCCATGTCTCGCCAGAAGAAATTGGATAAGATGGACATTATCGAGCTTCAAAGTGAAAAACCAAAGCCATCCTTTGATTTTAAACCAGCTCGTACACCTGGACGCTTCATCTTCCAAGCCAAAGACTTGCAGATTGGTTACGACCGCCCACTTACAAAACCCTTAAATCTTACCTTTGAGCGCAATCAAAAGGTTGCCATTATTGGTGCCAATGGTATCGGGAAAACAACCCTCTTGAAGTCTCTTTTGGGTATTATCCCGCCAATTGCTGGGGAAGTTGAACGTGGTGATTACCTAGAACTCGGCTACTTTGAACAAGAGGTGGAAGGTGGCAATCGCCAGACACCTTTAGAAGCAGTTTGGAATGCCTTTCCAGCTCTCAACCAAGCAGAAGTTCGTGCAGCCCTTGCCCGCTGTGGTTTGACAACGAAGCATATCGAAAGCCAGATTCAAGTTCTATCAGGTGGAGAACAAGCCAAGGTTCGTTTCTGTCTCTTGATGAATCGTGAGAACAATGTCCTTGTTCTAGACGAGCCTACCAACCACTTGGATGTTGATGCCAAGGACGAACTCAAACGTGCTTTGAAAGAATATAAAGGCTCAATCCTTATGGTCTGCCACGAACCAGACTTCTATGAAGGCTGGATGGATCAAATCTGGGACTTCAATGAGCTAACATAAATAGTTAAAAAAATCCAAGTCAACGAGACTTGGATTTTTTATGAGGGTTATAAATAGTAGAAATCGTACTGCTATCAACTTGTTTTAGTATCAATAATAACTAATTCGTTTGATTTCCCACGATTTCATCCTCTTCAAAGTGTCCCACACCATCTTCAACAACAAATGGGCAGGTAACTACAACTTTCTTCTGTATTCCATTTTCATAATAACAATTTATGTTATAAATTCCATCGGAAAATGAGTTTTTTGGTAAAGATAAGATTTTTTCCTTTAAGGTATCCACAGGACTACCATTTTCTACCTTGATTTTCGAAAGGTCGAAATCAAAATCGAGAGTAAGACCTTTGTTTTTCATGAGATCTTTTGTTGTAATATTATAAAAACCAGCTGCGTCAGAATCCCCTTTTTCTCGATTGCTGACAGCCTGCTTAATCATTGCAATATAGTAGTTTTCTATAGGATATTTTCTAAATTCAAAACTAGAAGCAATTTTTCCTGGTGTATCAAAAAGCTTATTTATTTTGTCAGCAGTAGCATTTTTGATACTATCTTCTTCTTGTTGTAGATTTGGTCTTTCTTGGTTTACATCTAGCAAGAAACTGAATTCGTCTTGTTTGACAGTGTGAAACAGTGCCTTTTCTTTGTCATTAAGAAGTGTTTCGAGATCTGTTCCTGAAGGAAGAAAGAAATTTGATAAGTGTTCTCCATTCATTTTATGAATTTTTGCGTAAATATTTTCTTTTAAAATAGTTCCATCAGATAAATTTTCTGTATATGTTAGCTCGTAGACTGTTCCGTTAAATGCTTCAATCTCTCTGTGTTTATCAACTAACTCAACCTTTCCCTTAAGCCCAAGTGATTGAAATTCTTCAGCGAAAGAAGGAGTAGTATTTTTAATAGAAGAGGAAGTGGTTGTAATCAGTCCTAGGCAAGTGTATAAAATTACCGTAACTCCAAAGATAAAACCAAGTATGGCCAAAGTATCTTTCCCTTGTCCTAACTTTATCGTCTGATAAATACCGATAAGGAGAATGATAGAGTACACAATACTGGCACAAACTATTAGTGGATAATTATCAAGGAAATTAAGTGGAGCCGCCCCCTTAAAACCTATTATTTGCATGAAAAATCCAATTGTAGCTAGAACTAACTGTATTGTACATGTTTTTTGAATCAACTCATTATCTTCAAAGGAGGCTTTTAATTTTGAAATATCTCTAAAAATAAAAATATTTCCTAGCACTATTCCAGCATATGATGCGAAAAATGCCGGCCACAAGATTATAAAAGCAAAACCTCCGGAATCATAAGTAATCGAATAAACGACATTAAAGATTAAATACGAAAATAAGAGTAAACCAAGCCGGAATAGGTTTAGTTTATAAGGTTTCATAGGAGAACCTCCTCGTTACTATTGACTAAATTATATCATATTTGGAACAAAAAGAGAGCGTTTACATGGAAGTGTAATTTAAAAAAGATAGGCCCTGTGACCTATCTTTTTTAATAGTTGAGATATTGTTCAACCTCAGACTTTTGAATTTCTTTTCCATAGTGACAAATCGGGCAAGAAACGAAATAGGTTTTACCGTAAGGAAAGAGTGGAATCCAGTAAAGAGTGAACTTGCGTCCATATTCCGTAATTTCCCAAGTACCGACATTGTTACAGTGTCCACACTCAATAGTAGTTCGAGTGTGTCCTAGCACTTTTTGATAGCCTTTTGAGCCCCAGAATAGAATCATTTTATAGTCTCCTTAAATCTAATGATTTTATTGCTTACTGAAATCGTAGTCTTTAACAATTTCGATACTGTCGATGGTAATAGCAGTAGTTGGTTTATCTTTTTCGTCTTTTTCAGCCTTGGCAATTTTATCTACTACATCTATCCCATCAATAACTTGACCAAAGACTGGGTGTTTTCCATCTAAAGTTGGATTTCCACCTTCTTTGTAGGCTTCGATAATTTTCTTAGGATAGCTACTTGTTGGAAGTTTAGCAGAATAATCTGTTGTACTTTGGTTGATGAAGAATTGGCTACCATTTGAGTTTGGTTGACCAGTATTGGCCATAGATAGGGAACCACGGATATTATAGAGATATGGGGAGATTTCGTTTTTAAAACCTGTTCCCTTGTCTTTTGTTTGATCCTTACCGTGCCAGATAGATTCACCACCTGTACCATCACCTTTCGGATCTCCTGTTTGTATCATAAATCCATCAATTACACGGTGGAAAGTAACACCATTGTAGTAGCCTTCTTTAGCATGAGTCAAGAAGTTTTCTACCGCAAGAGGGGCTAACTTTGGAAAAAGTTTGATACGAATATCACCTAGACTTGTGTGAAGAATAACTTCAGCTTCATCGTCTGCAACTTCTTTAGAAAGTTGGGGGAAATTAGCATTTTCATTGGTTAAAGCGTCTTTGAAATCTTTTTCTGCTTGAGTAGCGGTTTTAGAACTTTCTTCAGTAGCAATTTTAGAATCTACGTAATCATCACCACGAAGAGCGCGTTGGATGCTTGTACATCCACCAAGGGCAAAGGTAGAAATGAGTAGTAGTGTAGCTAATTTTTTCATGTTAATCCTCTCAAAAATCATTTTTTCCATTGTACCCTAAAAAGAAGAGGATTTCAAATATTCAATTGTGATGATTCCGATAGTACATACAATTTTATGGCCTTACTTACACCATTTTGATCATTAGAATCTGTTACTGTATTTGCGCAAGTTTTGACATCTGTAGGTGCGTTTCCCATTGCAACACCAAGTCCAGCAGTCTCAATCATTGGAATATCATTATAATTATCTCCAATAGTCATAATTTCAGAAAGTGAAAGTTGATAATACTTGGCTAATTCTAATAAAGCTTGTTTTTTGGATACTTGATTATGTGTAACTTCTAGATAGTTATCTTTAGAGAGATAGAAGTTGGTTTGAGGGAAATCTATTGAAGATAAGGTTTTTTGAAGTTTCTGTATGGTATCCGTATTATCTATCAGCAAAAGTTTATGAACAAGAGTTTTCTCGTCTTTTATAAAATCTGCTAAAGATGTAACTTTTGGACTTTCTCCAGTAATAGTTGCTTCGATTTCTACCCACTCATCAATTGTATTCACAAGCCAATCTTTTCCGGAGTAAACATTGATAGAAACTGTCGGGAATTCTTTTTTTAAAAAATCATGTAGTAAGAGTAATTCCTTTTTATTAATAGTATGCTGACTTAGGATTTTATCTCCTGAACTGATGAGTGCTCCATTATAGCAGGCAATGGGACATTCGGTGACGCCAAGCTCTTTAGAAATTGGCGCTATACCGAGAGGAGATCTAGCAGAAGCTAAAACAAAAGGAATATCACATTGTTTTAAAAGTGGCATCAGTTCTATCAAATGAGAATCTAATTGGTGATTTTTATCCAAAATAGTACCGTCAATATCACTCATGATTAACTTTATTACTGACATATTTTTCTCCTTTTTATTAAAATAGAATAGTTGTTTTGCCATCTAAAGATTGTTGAATTTCTAAGTCGGGTTCCTTGTCTGTAATCCAATAATCAAAATCAGTAAGTTCGGAAAGAATATAATGAGAGTGTTTGTTTATTTTGCTAGTTTCAGCTAACAAGACGCGAATTTTACTAGTTTTAAATGCTCTTTTTTTCATGAGAACATCTTCTTGATCCTCAAAGCTAACTTGTCCGTCTGAAAGACTAGCTGCACCAAAAAATGCTATGTCAAATTTAATTCCCTTTAAAGTGTTGGATTCTTCTAATGAATAATAAAAACGATTCTGTCTATGAAATTTTCCACCGAGAATATGAAAATCGACATTTTCATTATTTCCTAAGATAATTGCGTTATCTAATGAATGACTGAAAATAGTAACTTTTTTATCTATAATTTTTGCTAACTCAAGTATAGTGGTTGAAACATCAAAGAATATCAGTTGTGAATCGGAAATGAGTTCATTGGCTAAGTGAGCGATTTTTTCTTTTTCTTTATTAGATTTAGCTGCTCGTCCTTGAAAATCAAGAATGATTTGTTTTTTTATTGGCAACAAACCTCCGTGAGTTCGTTGCGCTCGCTTTTCCTTTGCAAGAATGGAAAAATCTCTCCGGATAGTATCCTTGGATACTTGGAAATAGTCAACCATTTCTCTTGCCGATAGACTTCCTCTATCTTCTAAAAGTTTTATGATTTCTTCTAATCTTTGTGCTTGGTACATAGGAATTCCTCCTTTTTTTAATACTATACTCTTTTTATAAGTATTTGTCAATAATTGTAATGATTTGTAAGTGTTTTAAAAAATTACAAAAAAATCAACCAGTATTGGTTGATTAAAGATTCTTTTTAGGATGGCGGTCAATGATTGCCTGATGGTCTTTGAGCGCTTGTTCCCCTTTAGGGGTCAGTTTATAGCCACGGATGGAGAAACACTGGGATAATTCTTCTTCTGAAAAATGGTCATGAAATGCTTGATTCAAGTCGGCAGCCTTCATCTTAGAAAGTCCGGCAACCCCCTTCTTTTTAAGGATATTCTTTTTTGTAGTGGCATTTAGATGGTCAAGCGAGTCAAAGGCGGTTTCGATAGTAGCATATCCTTTTTCAACAAGCGTATCTAAATGTTTTGGGATATCAATGCCATAAGAATTACTATATTTTAAAAGAGAACATTTTCAAAGGATTTTTCTTTTGGCTCAATTTCTAATTAATCATTGAACTTAATGCTAGGTCTCGAAAAGAATTATGTTTCCTCTTTCTGTCTGAGTTCAAAGAGGTCTTCTACTTTCAAATCAAAAACTTGAGCAATTTTAAGAGCCATTTCCAGCGAAGGATTGTAGCGGTTATTTTCCAAGTGAAGAATTGTCTCGCGTCGCATGCCGATGAGGTCGGCTAACTCCTGCTGGGTCATGCCTGTGGACTCACGAATAGATTTGAGGTTAGTAATAATCTTGCTTTCTTTGGCCATGCTTATCCTCTCCGTTCCAAGATAAAATAGACAACCGCAAAGATGAAAATCAAGGTAGCTATGCTAATAAAGATCTGGCCCATGTAAAGAGTGAGGGACCCCATATACCCAATGATAACTGCTAGGATTATCAGTGCGCCTAGTATAAAAACAAACATCAAGCTAGCTGCCTTGGCTAAATTAGCATAAAAGCGTTCGTCTGGAGTTTCCTTGACATTTTTCAAACAGAAAAAACCAAATACAATCACTTCAATAACGAGGCCAATTCCCAAAATCCATTCTTTAATACCAGAACTTTCGCTTGGGGTCGCAACCCAAATCCCTACTGTATAAAAAATGCTTGCTGCAAACAAAAGTATCGTGTAAAGCTTAGCAGACAAGTCAAAAATAGTCTTCCCCTTACCTTTCTGAATCTTATGAGGCCATGGTTTCATATGTAGCCAACTCCAAATAGCTATAATTTGACCTAACACTGAAATACCAACAATAACTAACTTGGGTCCCCAACTAAGATTAGAACCAAATAAAACAATAAAATCAATAAAGAGAGCTACGGCAATCATTGCAATGAGGCCACGCATTTTTTGACTTTTTTTCATGATAGACTCCTTTTTTTTGTGTTATAAATATATCACACTTAAATTTATGTTATAAATATATCACACTTAAATTTAGAAAGCAAGAATTTATGTGTCAATGAGGAAATTATTTGAAAAATTTTTTAATTAAAGACCTCGCTAGTCAAACAACTAAAGAATTCTTTGAAGCAATGTTTGGATAGTTTCGTTAATAGTATTTGATGATAAAGAATTTTTGGAAAATCTAGATACTGTATGAATCTTTACTTTTTTCTTAGACTGTTATAAAGTCTGTCAGAATAAGCTTTGTAGGTGTAGAAGTTAATTTTTTCTTTCTAATTTATCCCTATTAGTCTAAAAA